>NZ_JAKRFA010000027.1:0-56193 GCF_022348305.1 Alteromonas sp. MmMcT2-2 | reverse complement strand
ACTTCAACGAGAAGCCGGATATACGGACGCAAACCATTTTAGTCAAAACAGCATGTTTACTCTTGCAATAATGGGGGAGACCATATACAGGCCCTAGCTTTCTGGCACTGAGCAATAAGTCCTGCAAACTCGCTGGCATCCCTATCTAGCTCTGAACTCGCGATAAAAATATCATACCCAAGGCGCTTTCTTAGCTCTACCATACGATGTGCCAGCATAGCTTTAATGCCTTTAATGATGGTCCCGTCTTCCATAACGTACTGCTTATCGTCAAACATAGATTGCTCATAACAGCTTCCAGAGGCGCAATTCTCATCTGTGTTCTGCATTAGCAATGGCCGCTGCTCCATTAACAAGTGCGTTGCAAGCCGTGGTGAAATCGTATTGAGGAAATCCGTGTAACTTTTGATTTTGAAACCGATGGTTTCAAGGGGAATATGCTCCAGCCCATGGCGAACACGGGGGCAATCTGCGCGCAGCAGGTTGTCCCAATGAATGCGCCAACTGCCCAGACGGTGGCGATAAGTGATATAGTCTTTGGCTATTTCCAAACTATAGTCGGGCTCACGAATTTTGAAGTACCCTACGAGCAAGCACACTAACGCGGCACTGGTGATAAAAATCCCCGCTAAGAACAGCCAATCGGGAAGAAAGGCTAACCACAGTGCCGCAACACACAAACCGATACAGCCCAGCACCAGGCTGGTAATACCGTTACTTTTCGAGGCTGCTCGGATATAGATTGGTTCGACACTAGTACCAGACATAAAAATACACCACCAACATGATTACGGCCCAAACGATATAAAGTCTCATGCGTTTACACTTCACGCAGTCGGTTTGCCACCAACGCAAAAGAGGATTTGATTTTCGCATACGCTAAGTAAGCCAAATTTATACGTGGGTTAAAAAGGGATAGTTTAACCGTAAAATTATGCCAATGTGTGATTTCTATAACGGTATCGTTGAAAAGCAGCCACTATAGTTGGCGTAAAGACTAACGACAAGATTACCGAGAATCCTACTCCACCAGCCAGCACCACGGCCAACGGCGGTCAAAAGCTACCTTCACTGAACAATAGCAAGGGAATCAATCCACCTACCGTCGTGAAAGTAGTCGATAAAATATGGCGGCTACAGCTCATGGTTTCTTCAACAATGGCTTTCGTGTCTCCCTGCTTTGCTTTGGGGTTCGCGTTGATAGCGGCAATGACCACTATCGATCCGTTGATTGCTACGCCAATAAGGCCAGCACAACCTAGCAGCGGATTAAACCCAACCGGCAATCCAGATATCCAAAGACTGAACATACCCAGCCCTACAGAAAGTATTGCCACTAATCCGATTACACCCGCCATGCGCAAGCTGGTAAAAGTCAGAATGAGCGTTGTTACCATAAGAACCAACAGCACCGGCGCATAGGTCGCTAATTTACCTAATGCTTGCTGCTGTTCATCAGCGTCTCCCGCTAAATGAATACGATATCCTTCGGGAAGAATTAATCGACTTTCGAGAAGATCTCGCAAATGATTACTTGCATCAATGGCCGGGACACCAGGAAGCAAAAACGCCTGAATACGATTTAGCCTTTCGCCATCAAGGCGCGTAATACTGCTGGTTGCAGGCTGAAGCGTTAAGTTTGTTACAGCAGCAAGTGGCGACCAAGAAATAGCATTGTCTCCTGCAACCGGAATTGGCATGGCGTCTACGCCCGTTACATTTTGTCTATACGCCTCGTCTAGCCTCACGCGTACAGGAATTTCTTCTGTGCTTTCCAAAACAGAACCACCGGTAATACCTGAAAAGTTTATCTGCATTTGATTGGCAAGCTCGGAAAGCGTAAGCCCCAAGTAAGACAGGTTATCGCTGTCCGCGTTTATTTTAAGCTCGGGTTCTCCCATTGAAACGCTGGTTATAGACTGAGAAATGCCGTCGACTTCAGACATTAACATGCGTACTTTGTCGCCTAGGTCATTCAACACATTCAGATCAGGGCCGAAAATCTCTACCTCAACAGGCGCCGCAATAGGCGGACCCTGCCCAAAGGCTCGCACTACAATTTGTACTTCTGGATACGCGCTATCAAGCTCTTGTTGTAGTTTGCCCACTAGCGCAACAGCGTCATCCACTGTATCTGTCGACACCACAGCATTTGCAAAGTAAGGCATGTTGTCACGGGTCATCGTCTGGTTATAGTACACCGATGGGGCAGAGCCCCCGACTAACCAGCTTACTTGTTTCACGCCTTGCTCGCTGCGTATGGCGCTATCGACTTTTTTAACGTAGTTTGTGGTGTTGTCGATGCTACTGCCTTCTTTGGTCCACAGGTACACTTCGAACTGATCTCTGTCTGCACTTGGGAAAAACACATTGGCTAAGCTTTTAGACAGTACAAATCCAGATAAACAAAGCAAAGCAATAATCGGTAACACCAAAATCGGCTGCTTTATCCATCTACCCAATTGTTTTTTGAAAGCCAGACTAAGCTCTGGCGCTTGTAATCCCACTTTCCACCACGCCTTCGATGCTGTTTCATGTTGCGAACTGTTGTCGTGCTTTGGCAAAAATCGGGCAGCGAGGGCTGCAATGATAGTTAAAGAGATAAACAGCGAGCCAATAAGCGCCATCACCACGCTAATGGCAATCGGGCCAACAAAGTCACCAATGTTGCCGTCTAAAAGAAAAATCGGCATAAAGCCTAAAATGGTCGTGAGCGTTGAAGCCAAAAGCGGCACAAATAGATGAGAGACGCTTTTCGCCATAGCGCCTACTCGCGTTAAATTAGGATCTTGTAAATTAATGCGAATTTCATCGGTAATAACAATGGCGTTATCGATTAGTAAACCAATGGCGATGATCATGCCAAAGATAGACATTTGGTGAATTTGCTCGTCGTAAAAACTTAAAGAGAACAAGGCAAAAGCGGCGCATAAGGGAAGTGCCAGGCCCACAATCCACGCAGCACGAAACCCCATGAAAAGTAGAATAACCATCATGACCACGGCGCAGCCCATAAGCAGGTTCATCGATAAGTCAGCAAGGCGAGTGGCAGTATATTCGTTTTGCTCAAATGCAACAGTCGCGGTTAAGGTTCCGCTGAAGTCTTTATTGAACTGTTCCACTACTGCTAATGCATTTTCTGTCCATACATCTGAGCGTAGCGAGGGCTGCATACGCGCTGCTACAAAGATAGACTCTTCACCATTTAAGAATGCCACGTCCTTTCGAGGTGTTGTGAAACTTCTCTCTACAGTCGCAACGTCTTCCACCCGTAAGTAGCGACCTTGCTGGTTCACCAAGGGTATTGAAGCAATCATGTTCACGCCATCTAAGCCATCCCCCACTGTAAAGCGCAAATTGCTTTGCTGGGAGTTAAGCATACCCGCAGGCAATTTGGGGTCAGCGCGGCTTATTAAGTTACTTACTTGCTGTAAGGTAAGACCCGTTGCAGCAAGCTTAATAGGGTCGATGTTGACGCTAATCTCTTCCTGTGGCGCGCCGTATACACGCACAAGCTCAGTGCCGTTAACGTTTCGCAGCCTGTCTGTAAGTTCTTGGGCCAAACGCGCGGTGAGTGTAATAGGGGTATTTTCAAAGTGGTCCGCACGCACAGATAGCAATAAAGTAAACGCAGTCGCGCCGCGCTTTTCATCGAAAACTGGCGCCATTGCACCTTCAGGGAATGACTCAGCGGCAGCGCCAATGGCATCGCGAATTTCACTGAATAGTTGTTCGTTACTTGAATCATTTATCCAGTCTTGCGTCTCTATGAGAATGATGGAGATACCAGCACGCGACGTGGACTTCACTTCCTTTATTTCAAATATTTCTCTAAGCCTGTCTTCAAGCACATCACTAACCAAAGCCTCTACCCGTTCCGCCGACGCGCCTGGGTATTGAGTGATGATCAGTGCGTTTCGCGTATCTATTCGCGGGTCCTCAATACGCGGCAGAGAGCCTAATGCTGACAACCCTGCTGTGACTAGCACCAGAAGACTCAGTATGAGTAAATGCCCTCGTCGGTAAAATAAGGTATACCATGGATAAGATTTATCTGAGCCGAAGTTAAATGACTTCATTAGCGTGCCCCAGCTTGATGTTGACTGGGGATTGATACCATTTGGCCAGGTGCGAGTTTGTGTGTACCTTCGCTTACGTAAACCTCTCCATCTTTAAGCGCTCCGCGCACAAACGCGTTGTTTCCGTCGGTATATACAACTTCCACTACACGGGCTTCAAGGGTGGCGTTTTGCTCGTTTGATAAAACAAATACGCGCCACAAACCGCGCAAGCCGTTGCTTAGCGCGTTAACCGGCAGCCAACTTCCTGTCTCAGAGTGAGAACGAAAGCCAGACAAAATGGCCATGTCACCGGGGCGTACCCGCTCATTACTATTTAATGTCACTAAAATATCAATGGTTCGCGTTTGCACGTTGCGAACAGGTAAGCGTTGCGTAACAGTACCCGCCACATCAATATCCCCGACGCTAACCAGCACCGGCTCATTAAGGTCAAACTGATCCACAACATCGGCAGGTACCGCGAAACGTGCCTGATAATTCTCTATGCCCGTAATTCCAAACACGGGGGTTCCAGCGCTAACTACACTGCCTTCATCAAAAAAGCGTCGATTGACTACGCCATCGAAGGGAGAAATAAGGGTCGTTTTTTCTATTTCTACATTCAGTGATTCAAGGGCGGCCTGCATTTCACTAACTTGTGCCTTAGCGACATTGAGACTTGCCTTGGTTTCGTCTAGTCGCTGCGCTGATTCTAGCTTTTTCTCAACCAACGACGTGGTTCTTTCGCTGTTTACTC
This sequence comes from Alteromonas sp. MmMcT2-2, assembly GCF_022348305.1. Lineage (NCBI taxonomy): Bacteria > Pseudomonadati > Pseudomonadota > Gammaproteobacteria > Alteromonadales > Alteromonadaceae > Alteromonas > Alteromonas sp. MmMcT2-2. Next base: position 51,375 of record NZ_JAKRFA010000027.1, on the reverse strand, counting down.
TAGCAAGTTCAAGGTCGGCGTTTGCACGCTCAAGTGAGGCTTGAAGCTCACGTTTTCTGGCATTGAGACGCTGAATATCTTGACGGGCTAGAACATCCCCTTTACTTACTACATCGCCCTCTTCAACAAGTAATGTATTGACTTGCCCTGCCATATCGAATGAAAGCGAAGTGGCCCGCGGGGATTCGACAAGCCCAAAAACATTGATTGGAGTTTCAAAGCCCGATTGAATTTTGACTGTTCCAGTGGACACTGCAACCGGAACTCTTGCCTCTGGCGTTTGTGTCGCATTGCCAAGACCTGCTGTCATCAAAAGAATGACCAACGCTGCAGTAAAAACGGCAATAGCGATAATAAGTGAGAGTTTGCCACTTTTAGAAGGCGTCGTTGCAGCAGTCATAACATTTCCTTTAACCAGTTTAGCGTTTGCTCTGGGCTATATTTGCATACTTATTGTGCTATGCTAGTATATAAATACTAGACCGTCCAGTTTGATATTTAAATATTCGTCAATAAAGTGAGAACGAACGTGGCTACCACTCGAAAGCAAGGCCGACCTAAAAGCGAAGAGAAATACCATCTTATATTGCATGCAGCGTCTTGCCTGTTCTTAAAAGAGGGTTTTGCCAACACATCTATGGACACTGTGGCTAAAGCCTCAGGTGTGTCTAAACAAACGGTCTATTCTCATTTCGAAGGAAAAGATGCTCTCTTTCAAGCGGCAATCTCATCGAAATGCAGATCATACCAACTCGACACCCAGCAACTTATCGACGCCACTTCAGGCTCACTCTCACTATTAGAATGTTTACGAAAAGTTGGCTGTCAATTTGTGCGACTATTACAAGATCCTGAAGCCATTGCTATCTTTCGAGTAATTATAGCTGAAGCGGTAAATAGCCCTCATGTGGCAACACTTTTTTATCAGGCTGGCCCAGAAGCTTCCCTATCTACATTGAGTGATGTCATAGAGAAGTTCGGAGAAGGTAGCTTAAGCCGTGATATCGCCCAACAGCTGGCAGTAGATTATTGCGCCCTGCTTAAGGGGGAATATCACACCATGATGCTGTGCGGCATACAGTCTCCGCTTCAAGACGAAGCGATTACAGCCCACGTAAATAGCGCAGCTGAAAAGATCCTTTTACTCTTTACCCATTATACTCAGCAACACAATTAGCCGACATATGCGCACATGCACACTTGCATTTTGATTTTTGGAAAGCCCTTTTCAATAAAACGCCAAACTGAGAAAAACGTAAGGCAAGATTAACGTTGCGCTAATGACTTAACCCCAGCGGTATTATAAACTAGCGCCGTTTTCGTTGATGATTGAGAAGCGCATGTCTGACTTTACCGGTAACCACATTCTTTCGGTTAATCAATTCGATCGCGAGGCCATTGAGAAAGTGTTCTCAGTTGCCAATTCCATGCAACCCTATGCCAAACGACAAAAGCGCACAACCGTGCTAGATGGCGCCATTCTCGGTAACCTTTTCTTTGAGCCAAGTACCCGTACGCGAGTTAGCTTTGGTACCGCATTCAACCTTTTAGGTGGTGAAGTTAGAGAAACCACCGGCATGTCAAGCTCTGCGCTGGCTAAAGGTGAGTCATTGTACGACACAGCCCGTGTGCTGAGCGGCTATTCCGACATTATTGCAATGCGACATCCTGCGGCGGGTTCAGTGGCAGAATTTGCCGAAGGTAGTCGTGTACCTGTTATCAACGGTGGTGATGGTGCAAACGAACACCCAACCCAAGCACTGTTGGACTTGTTCACGATTAAACGTGAACTGGAATACAATGGCCACGGCATTGACGGCTTACACATCGCCATGATTGGTGATTTGCGCTACGGCCGAACAGTACACTCTTTATCTCGCTTGTTATGTTTGTTTAAAAACATTCGCTTTACGCTCATTTCGCCAAAAGAGCTGGCCATGCCTCAGCCCATCATAGACGCCATCGAAAATGCGGGGCACCAGCTTACGATTACCGATACCCTTGAAGGGAATATGGATGCGGACATATGCTATCAAACACGCATTCAGGAAGAGCGCTTTCCTTCTCAAGAAGAAGCCAACAAATACCGAGGTAAGTTCCGCCTTAATCAGTCGATTTACACGAAACACTTTCAGTCGAAGACCGTTATCATGCATCCACTTCCACGAGATTCACGTATGGAAGCCAACGAATTAGATAACGATCTAAACCTCAATCCAAACCTCGCCATTTTTAGACAAACCGACAATGGTGTACTTGTCAGAATGGCATTGTTTGCGCTTACTCTGGGTGTAGAAAACCTTCTCACTAAGTACGAGCGTGACGTTGTTTGGTACAGCAATAAGAGTAAGTAATTACATGCAAAAATCTGAAGCCCTATTTACCCGCGCCCAAAAAACCATTCCTGGTGGCGTAAATTCACCCGTTCGCGCTTTTAAAGCGGTAGGCGGTACACCTCGCTTCATCACGAAAGCTGATGGCGCTTACATGTGGGATGCGGATGGTAAGCAATATATTGACTATATTCAGTCTTGGGGCCCTATGGTTCTAGGTCACAATAACGCCCAAATTCGCGAAGCGGTTATTGAAGCGTCGTATAACGGCCTATCTTTCGGTGCGCCTACCGAAGCTGAAGTGATCATGGCTGAGTTGGTTAGCGAACTGGTTCCATCTATGGAAATGGTACGCATGGTGAACTCTGGTACAGAGGCCACTATGTCAGCTATTCGCCTGGCTCGCGGCTACACGAGCAGAAACAAAATTGTTAAGTTTGAAGGCTGCTACCACGGGCACGCCGACTCTCTGCTAGTTAAAGCGGGCTCAGGGGCGCTAACCCTTGGTGTACCAAGTTCACCAGGTGTTCCAGCAAATGTTGCTGAGCATACGCTTACCGTTGAATACAATAACCTAGACAGCGTAAAAGAAATCTTCGAAGCCCATGGCGATGATATTGCGTGCATTATCGTTGAACCTGTCGCAGGTAACATGAACTGTATCCCTCCTGTGGAAGGCTTCCTTGAAGGACTTCGCGCTATTTGTGACCAATATGGCAGCGTATTGATTTTTGATGAAGTAATGACAGGCTTCCGCGTATCTCGCGGCGGGGCGCAAGAGCGTTATAACATCAAACCAGACCTGACTTGCTTGGGTAAAGTCATTGGCGGCGGCATGCCAGTGGGCTGTTTTGGTGGCCGTCGTGACATTATTACTCACATAGCACCGACAGGGCCAATTTACCAAGCGGGTACGCTTTCTGGTAACCCAGTAGCAATGGCTGCAGGTCTTGCTGCTTTAACGCAAATAAAGCAGCCTGGACTTTACGATTCAATTTTCGAAAATACGCAAACGCTAGTGGATGGTTTCCAAGCCCTTGCTGACAAACACAATATTAGTCTAACTACTAATATTGCCGGCAGTATGTTTGGGATATTCTTTACTGACGTAGAGAAAGTTACGAACTACAAGCAAGCAATTAACTGTAATACCGAGCAATTCAATAAATTCTATCACGGTATGCTAGAGCAAGGCGTTTACTTAGCACCTGCATCTTATGAAGCGGGCTTTGTTTCTAAAGCGCATGACGCTGCAGTCATTGAGCAAACCCTTGCTGCAGCAGATAAAGTGTTCTCAACGCTTTAAGTTAATTCCTTTCTGGTAATTTTTGCACTAATACGCCCACCGTGGCGTATTAGTGCCTCTTCTTCATTGCTTCTCTCATACGTAACGCTTGAATTCCTCGCGGGCTAGATTATTAGCCTTCATTTAAAAGCAGTTTATAGGTGTGGTGTTATCAATGGATTGGCAGTTTGGCGCTATTTGCGCGCTTTTTCTCTACAGTGTCGCTATCACAACTTTGCACGTAAGGCGCAGCCGTCGGTTTGCATACAGAGCTAGCCAATTTAAACGTCGGCGTCATGTCTCCACCACTGTCGCAAAAAACGACGACGAAACGCACTTTCACACAGCTGCCGATGAGGCCCAAAGGCTTACACAAACCTTTCAAAAATTCATTCCAAAGCAGTTTGTGGAGCACATGTCGAATTCTGACGTAGACGCGCTGGGTCTTGGCTATGCGGCTGAAAACGACGTTGCGATTATGTTTTGCGATATCAGAGGCTTTACCGGTTTTTCTGAACGTATTACGCCACAAGAGTTGATGAACTTTCTTAATTCTTATTTCACCAGAATGAACGATCCTATTCATCAAAACCACGGTTTTATTGATAAGTTCATGGGCGACGCCATTATGGCGCTGTTCGATCATCGCGAAGGATCTTCACAACAAAAAGCTATGGATGCGGTTAATGCTGCGCTCGACTTACGCAAAGCGCTGACAATATATAACGGCCATAGAAAGAACAGTAACTACGAACCAATTAATATGGGAATAGGTATCCACTTTGGGCCTGTTATTATGGGTACGGTAGGTTCAGAAGATAGGATGGATACCACCGTCATTGGCGATAGCGTAAACATTGCTTCTCGCTTAGAAGCTTTAACCCCCAAATACGAGGCGGATATTATCGTAAGTGCCCAAGTTCTTCAGACCATAGGGTCTGGCTTCCCAATTAAAACCCGCTTGCTTGACTGGGTAAGAGTGAAAGGACGAAAAGCGCCAATTGAAATATACGAGGTGTTAAGCCACCTTTCAGAGAGTGAGCAGGAAAAGAAGTTGGCGGTTCAGACCAAGATTGCCGCAGGTATCGCATGCCGTATAAATCAGCAGTGGGACGAGGCCATTTCTTTTTTTGAGACCGCTGTCGCTATGAGCCCAAACGATTCGCTAGCGCATCATCACATAGATGTTTGTCGAATTTACAAAAGCGTCGATTTTAAGGAGGATTGGGATGGTGCGCTAGTCTACTAATCCCAATGGCCATAAGCGACGGTTAAATTTAGGACTCAGATAACTTAGCCTGCTGGCGAATAAAATTAATGGATGGCGCGAAAAACGCAGCACCTGTTTCAGCACTGGTAAAGTCCAGCCATCTGTCATAATCGCCTTCACCGTTGCCGTATATTTGGCTGTGGAGCATCTGTTTAAATGGCCGCGCACTGGCACTACAGCTTACGAAGAATAAGCCTTGAGAGGCCATATCACCGTATGGCATGCCTTGCTTAATTAGCCTTGGTTCGTCGCCATCGGGCGCAACAGTGCTTGCCCTAACACAATGTGAAGATTCAGATAGTTCGCTACTTACCAAATTGTGCTCTTGCGTGGTGCCCATCACTTGTTCTTGCTGACGGCTTGAAAGACTATTCCAGCGCCTTAAATCATGGCGATAGCGTTGTATGTGAACATAGCTGCCACCGCTAAAATCAGGATCATCTTCGCCAATAATCCCGACTTGTCTCCGCTTCATGCCACGTGGATTATCTGCGCCATAAAGAAAACCATTGAGGTCACGGCCATCTAAGTACCTAAACCCTCTTATCTGCTCCACCAGTTCTACATGAATACGCAACAAATCCATCACTTCAATGCCAACCGCATGGCAAATATCCAGCCTATCAGCGCGAATTTGAATGAAGAGATCGCAAGGCATGGTGGGGGCACTTCTATCGTCACACTGCATATCAGGAAAAGGGGCAAGCTCAACAGGTATCAAACCGGGGTATACCTCAGCCCAGTAACCGGTGCCAATAGCGACAACCCCGGTTACCATGGCTTCGTAGTGCTCATTCTCAAAATGCTCGAATATATCCAGCACGCGAGATAGTTTGGCGCGTACGGCTTGGCTATCGTCATCAATGACGTTCAGTAATAAATACTGTGCATGTAAATTTGGCTCAGCGCAGAGGCCTTTTTGTGGTTGTGTCATTGCCGCTCTTGTTGTTATTAACGCCTTGTTCTGACGTTTCGCTGCTGGCGATCATTCGCCGCGCTTTGTTGTGCGAACCTTATCGTAAAGTGTAGCGGCTGCTTCAAACTTTGAAACCCTTTAAAGCGAAGCAGCAAACGGGGAACAAATTAACTCCGCCGCCTATTATTTACACTAGTGTGCTTAATAGCCCGCGGCTTGTCCATCTTTTCGCGTTTCTGAAGCGCCAAAATAGACACCTTTCTGCTCGTCCCAAGCGATGGCCTGATAGCCACCGAACGCGCCTACCACGCGTTGAAGCTTATGCCCCCGCTCCATGAGTTCTCGCTGAACGGTTTCACTGAACCCCGATTCTAAGCTCACATAGCCACCATCAGTCATCAACGCGCCCGTTGGGCTACTCGACCCACTGTGCAGTATGCGTGGAGCATCCCCCGCTTCCTGCAAATTCATTCCGAAGTCGAGAATGTTTACAATAATTTGCGCATGCATTTGAGGCTGAGTTCCACCGCCCATCACGCCAAAGCTCATCACTGGCTTACCGTTTCTTGTTACAAAAGCCGGGATAATGGTGTGAAATGGACGCTTTCCCGGGCGATATTCATTAAAGTGCCCTTCTTCAAGGGTAAACATCTCACCTCTATTTTGAAGAATAAAACCTAGCCCTGGAGGTGTCATGCCTGAGCCCATTCCGCGGTAGTTACTTTGAATTAAGGACACCATATTGCCCTCTTTATCAGCAACGGTCAGATAAATGGTATCCCCTTCATAAATACCCGCATCAACGCGATTCGCTGCGCGTTCATTATCTATGAGCTTCTGGCGCTTAGCGGCATACTCTTTCGAAATTAGCCAGTCGACTGGAATATCGTTGAAGTCTGGATCCGCATAGAACTTAGCGCGATCTTCGAAGGCGAGCTTCTTGGCTTCAACAAAGGTATGGATGTAGTCTGCTGAGTTAAACCCCATTCCTTCGATATCATAGTGCTCAAGCACATTAAGAATCTGTAGTGCCGCTATGCCTTGTCCGTTGGGCGGAAGTTCCCACACATCATACCCGCGATAGTTAGCAGAGACGGGCTCTACCCACTCCGAGGTATGTGATGACAAATCCTGGTATGACAAAAAGCCGCCTTGGGACTTCATGTAAGCATCGATAGTGCGTGCGATATCGCCCTTATAAAAAGCATCTCGCCCGCCTGTTGCAATCTTTTCATAGGTCACGGCTAAGCCAGGGTTTTTAAAAACATCGCCTTTTTGCGGAACTTTCCCGTCGATAAGAAAAGTCTCTGCAAAACCGTCATAGTGACCAATTCGCTCTTGATTCATCTGCCAGTAGTAGGCAATAACTTCTGAAACAGGAAACCCCTCACGGGCATATTTGATAGATGGGGTAAGCAGCGCAGACATAGGCAGCTTGCCAAATTTTTCGTGTAGTGCAAACCAGCCATCTACAGCGCCAGGGACAGAAACAGGTAGCGGACCGAATTTTGGAATTTGATGCAAACCACGCTCGGCAAACACCGCTTTGGTTAACTGTCTGGGTGAACGGCCAGAAGCGTTTAAGCCGACTAGCTTCTCTTCTTTTGCATCCCACACAATGGCAAATAGGTCGCCGCCAATACCGCTGCCTGTAGGCTCAACTAAACCTAACATGGCATTGGCTGCAATAGCTGCATCAACTGCACTGCCGCCTTGTTTTAAAATATCCAACGCCACTTGCGTAGCTAATGGTTGGCTTGTTGCTGCCATGCCGTTCTTTGCAATAACTTCTGAGCGACTTGCAAAGGGATGCCCCGTTATTCTGTCATAGCCCAAACAGCTGATACTAAAGAAAGCCAGTATCAAAGGTAGAAGTCGCACACTTGCAATCATAACCGTCCTTTTACTAAAACGTTGCCGATAATAAATCTAGCGTCAGTATATCGATTCATAGTGTAGCGTTATTACCACATTACGCCTAGGCTCTTTTCCTAAGCCCAGTAATGGTCATAAAACACATTGCATGAAACGAAAAAAGCCCCGCATTAGCGGGGCTTAAACAAAGTAATAAGGCATTATTGTTATTGTTGTTTCGTTGCCTAATCGAGACTCTCTTACGAACGGCTGCTTGTGAAGTCTGGGTATGCTTCCAGACCACATTCGCTCATGTCTACGCCGTCGAATTCTTCTTCTTCGCTCACACGTACACCCATAACCGCTTTAATCACTAGCCATACCACTAGGCTCACTACGAATACCCATACAAAGATAGTCGCTGCACCAATTAGCTGACCAGAGATGCTTGAACCATCGTTAGTGAAAGGTACAAGGATAAGACCTAGAAGACCTACCACGCCGTGAACTGAAATGGCGCCCACTGGATCGTCAATCTTAAGCTTGTCTAGTGCAACAATGCTAAGCACTACTAAAATACCACCAAGGCCGCCGAACAAAGTAGCTTGTAATGGTGTAGGTGTTGAAGGCTCTGCTGTAATAGCCACAAGACCGGCTAGTGCACCGTTAAGTACCATAGTTAGGTCAGCTTTACCGAATAGAATGCGTGCTACGATAAGTGCAGCAATTGCACCACCAGCAGCTGCAGCATTTGTGTTCATAAATACAATCGCTACTGAGTTTGCACTTTCAACAGTTGCAGTAGCCAGTACTGAACCGCCGTTGAAGCCAAACCAACCCATCCACAGGATAAATGTACCTAAAGTTGCAAGCGGTAAGTTTGCACCTGGAATCGCGTTTACTTTACCGTCAGCGGTGTATTTACCCTTACGAGCACCAAGCACAAGAACACCAGCAAGAGCAGCAGCTGCACCGGCCATGTGAACAATACCTGAACCTGCAAAGTCAGAGAAACCAAGGTCGCCAAGCGTATACATACCGAATACTGCTTCGCCGCCCCATGTCCAAGCACCTTCCATTGGGTAGATGAAGCCCGTCATAACAACTGCGAACGCTAGGAATGCCCAAAGCTTCATACGCTCAGCTACTGCACCAGATACGATAGACATTGCTGTTGCAACAAATACTACTTGGAAGAAGAAGTCAGCAGAAGGTGCATATGTTGCTGGCTCTTCAGCGACACCTGTTGCGCCATCAGCCATGATACCGCTTAGGAATGGACCCCAGTCGCCGCCACCGTACATAATGCCGTAACCGCAAATCATGTACATAGTGCAAGCGATAGCGAATAGCGCCACGTTTTTAGTTAGAATTTCTGTGGTGTTTTTCGCTCGAACAAGACCAGCTTCAAGCATCGCAAAACCTGCAGCCATCCACATAACCAGTGCACCGCAGATTAGAAAATAAAAGGTATCTAGCGCATACCCAAGTTCAAAAGTGATTTCCATTATGGTTTTCTCCGCAAATATATCGTTGTGGCTTACAGCGCGTCGCTATCCGACTCACCAGTTCGAATACGAACGGCGTGTTCAAGGTCGTAAACAAACACCTTGCCGTCTCCAATTTTGCCTGTTTTGGCAGCGCCAACGATGGCTTCTACCAGGCGCTCTACTTGATCATCCTGAACAGCAATTTCCAGTTTGACTTTAGGTAGAAAATCCACCTGATATTCCGCTCCGCGGTAAAGTTCAGTGTGTCCTTTTTGACGTCCAAAGCCCTTCACTTCGGTCACGGTCAAACCGTCGATACCGATTTCTGAAATGGCTTCACGAACATCATCTAGCTTGAACGGCTTGATGATCGCTGTGACTAGTTTCATGAGTTGCTCCCAGTTTGTTTTGGTTATTCTGTGATTTATGGTCGTGTTTCCAACTATGGGAAGATAAACCAAGAGCCATGCCACAAATGATTAGCCAAATAAATCAAACACATACAAGCAAACGCTTCATGAACGCACAAAAATAATGCACACTAATGGTGCACTGTTAAAAATTTGCCCAATTTTGAAGCGGTATGAGGTTGCGGTAAGGTGAGAGGACTAAAAAGTGCGATGAAATTAGGATGGAACTATTCGATAGGGCCCATGGTCTGTTGTTTACTATGACGACTATCACCCCATCTTTCTTTGCGCCTGAGCGCAGCATTGAACACCATTCCGTTGCAAAGAAAACGGCGTGGCGCCCACTATTAATTTCGGGCTGTGCACATGTGTTTGGGGTCATCGTAGTGGTCATACTTTCTCAAATGGGCATCAACAATCAAAAAGCACGAGTAAATGTTTTGGAGCGAACGCCGGAGATAAGCGCCAGACTGTACTATCCCCCCGTTCCACGCCCTCCTGCCCAAGCTAAACCACAAGAAACTAAACCAATCGATGTTTCCCCTAAAAGGCAAGAAATTGAGTTGAAGCCTGACGCAACCAAAGCGACTGAAGCACTTGATAGTAAAAATGAAATTGTAGAAAGCCCTGCGTCCAAGCAGCAGAAAAATGCTGAGCCCGATAAACAGAAGGTACCCGTTGAAAGTAAGCCGACTAATACACTGCCGTCGCCCACATTATCAAAAGACGCAAATCGGCGCGCAGGCTCGTTGAATCTGTCGGTAAAAGATGGCGCAGCCCTCTACTTTGAAAAGTATCACAGTGACAAAGTCGCTGAAGACGCAGAACAGGCAGCAAAAGCATTTCAAGAGCGTAAAAATAGTCCTGTGCTTAGCGGGCCAAGCACACAGCAAATACAAGCTAATGAAAATCGACGCCCTTCGAAACGCGTAAACTGTAGCAGTACGACCAATAAAACTTTGGCGATATTGAGTGGGATTGCTGGTGGAACCTTAGAATGCACCAAAATGGACGACCACAAACGTTTTATAGAAGCCAGAGTCAATAAACTTCCTAAAGACGAAGAGATTAACTAGTTGTCTCTATCAACGATTTACCGTCATGTGAGGTAAGCCCTTATCACAGTCACTTTCTTTTGAAAAACTTAGGGGGTCGCCCGAAATACGCTTTGAACCGGCGACTGAATGCTGCAACATCTTCATACCCTGTTAGCTGAGCTATACCCAACATTGGTGTATCGGTATTTCTAAGTAGTGCTTTGGCCTTTTCCATCCTCACTTTTACAAGGTAATCTCGTAAACTATGCCCGGTGGCTTCTTTAAAGCGTGTTTTGAATTGCGTTGTTCCCATGCAGGCTATCCGTGCTAACTCCACCTGTGTAAAGCCTCGGGCAAGGTCGCGATGAATATGGCTTAATACAGGAGTCATTCGCTTATCCATGCTGCATCCTTTCAAGGATGTTTCTAGCAAGGTTAAAAATAGCGCCAGTATTTCTTCATGGCCTTGGTCAGCAAACTGGCTAATTTGAATCTCTACAAACGATAAAAACGCCTGTAATGCGGACGTTACCTGAAATATCGGGTGCAACCTGTCATTTAAATTAACTGGCACATACTCCAAGTCCGCCACAATAAATTTTGACAGTTCGTTAGCGCTAAAATAATGGACCTCATTCGGCGCTATGCATACGCCTTCGCCTACGCCTACCCGCCCGCTAAAATTATCGATTTCTATCAAGATATGTCCGTTGATGGGCAGCACTAACTGAAAGTAGTTGTGTTTATGGCGGCACGTTTGCTTCGTATATGAGCGTACGGATAGCGATGGAATTGGGCTGTCAGTCATTTTATTGCTCCCAACAGTCCATAATAGGTAGTACTGATCTTTTGCCTAACCTCACCGCTTATTTGCATCTATTTCCTTGCCGTTAACTCAGTACTCTCTGCCGTTAGATTAAGCACTTTTATTCATTTTGTCACAAATACGTGCAATATTTGATACGCCTAGGAAGGCGTCGAATACTACGTTTAAGGAATAAATATACATTTAAAATAAAGACAATAACGGAAAATAAATGAATATAAACTTACGTCAAATAGTCGGCTTGGCAAGTGCGTTGTTACCCGCTATCGCCATGGGTCAGGTCTCCAATGGAGACTTTGAAACATGGACGTCTGGCGCACCTAATTCATGGTCAACTATCGACTCCGGCATTAGTGTAGCTGAAAACTCGGCCTACTCATTCTCGGGAAGCAAGTCTGCTGCAGTTACCGTCAATACGACAACGCAAGGTTCAACTGACTTCCGTCAGACAATCAATGTAACCGCCGGTCAAAATTATGAATTTTCAGTGAGGCTATATCACACTGAAGGTGCTGTAAAAGCACGCCTATATGTAGACGGTTATCAAGGTTATTCTGACAACTCATTAACTGGAAACTGGCAACAGCTTACTTTCTCTTATTCCGCTACAGCGTCAAAAGAGATTGAGGTGGGGTTACGCTTTTATGATCAGACGGGCTTTGATGGGTCAGAAACCGTCTATGTAGACGCATTCGAGCCGACTACGCTTGGGTCAGGTGGCAATAACGGCGGTGGAAGCACGTGTGCTAGCCATTCAGGCGTTTTGAACTTAACTACCGACAATTACGGCAGCGAAACCAGTTGGCAAATAACTAACGCAAACAACCAAGTTGAAGCCTCTGGCAGCAGCTACGCTAGCAACCAAAGTTATACTGAAGCGGTTTGCCTTACTGATGGAGAATATACCTTTACCATTAGTGATGCCTATGGCGATGGAATTTGCTGCTCCTATGGCTCTGGCAGCTATAACTTGCTAATAGAGGGCGTGTCTGTTGCTAATGGCGGCTCTTTCGGCGCGAGTGAAAGCACCAGCTTTAGCGTTGGTACAACGAGTGGCGGCGGCAGTGGTGGTGGTTCATCAGAACTCACTGGTTACTATGCAAGTGCCAACGGTCTGTCAGGCTATGCGTTAAAAACCGAGCTTTACAACATTATCAAAAATCATAATACACAAAGCTATGGCGACCTTTGGACATTCTATATTTCATACACAAGCGACAGCTACTATGAAAATGACGGCTCCATTTTGGACATGTATTCAGAAAACCCAAATGGTAGTGACGCTTACAGCTACACGGCTGGTTCTGACCAGTGTGGCAGCTATAGTGGAGAAGGCAGTTGCTATAACCGCGAACACGCCTTCCCGCGCAGCTGGTTTGGCGGTGCAGTCTCGCCGATGAATACTGATGTTCATCACGTTTTTGCAACCGACGGCTACGTTAACGGTCGCCGAAGTAGCTATCCGTACGGTGATGTCGCAAGTGCTACTTATACGTCATCGAATGGTTCCAAACTGGGCGCGGGCTCTTCTGCTTCTGGTTATACAGGCACCGTTTTTGAGCCCATCGACGAGTTCAAAGGTGACTTCGCTAGAGCGTATTTCTACATGGCGACACGTTATGAAAACGTCATTGCAAATTGGGAAACGAATAGCACCTATGGCGACGCAGTGTTGAATGGTACGAGTGATCAAGTATTTGAAAGCTGGTTCTTAACTCTGCTTTTAAGCTGGCATTCTCAAGACCCTGTAAGCCAAAAGGAAATCGATAGGAATGACGCTGCCTTCAATTTCCAGAACAATCGAAACCCTTTTGTTGATCATCCAGAACTGGTAAACAGCATTTGGGGTAATTAACTTCAACATGAGAAGAGCACGAGCGTGCTCTTCTCAACTCACACTTCCTCTGAGTTCGCCTTTTCTGTTGGTGATAGCCCTGAAAATTGCCTAAAACGAATTGTGATTTATCGGCATTATTCCTGATTGTATATCACCCATGTTTTAAGTACGCTAAGCTGCTATTTACTGGGGATTACTCTAACTGTAATACATAACAAAGGATATTCGACGTGGCCGCAGCTAACTTACTTGCCCTACTTGATGATATAGCAACGTTAATGGACGACATCGCAACCATGTCGAAAGTCGCTGCGCAAAAAACAGCGGGCGTCTTGGGCGACGATTTAGCGGTAAACGCCGACCAGGTCCAAGGCGTTAAAGCAGACCGAGAGCTACCTGTTGTATGGGCAGTAGCAAAAGGCTCACTTATTAATAAAGCAATATTGGTTCCTGCGGCATTAGCCATCAGTGCTTTTGTGCCCTCACTTATAACCGTCCTTTTGGTACTGGGCGGGTTATATTTATGTTTTGAAGGTGCAGAAAAACTACTGCACAAATATCTTCCCCACGAAGATGAAGAAAAAACACGAGAAGCCAGAATAGAAGCGCTTACCCACGAAGATGTGGATATGGTAGCTTTTGAGAAAGATAAAATAAAAGGCGCTATACGCACAGACTTTATACTGTCTGCTGAAATTATTGTAATTGCATTAGGCACAGTGACCGATGCAACACTTACTACGCAAATTGGTGTACTAGTAGCACTAAGCTTAGCGATTACCCTTGGCGTTTATGGGCTGGTAGCGGCACTAGTTAAAATGGACGATGTTGGGCTTTACATGCTTCGCAAGTCGTTAACAGGTTCAATGAACACCCTTCAACGATTTATTGGCAGAGCGTTATTAGTTGCCGCCCCCGCATTAATGAAAACCCTTGCGGTTGTAGGCACTGTTGCTATGTTTTTAGTCGGTGGTGGCATCCTCACACACAGCATTGGCTTTTTGCACGTTATTACCGACTGGTTTACCGCACTTATCCCAGACGCATCGCTGGTTATGTCTATACTTGCTGATGGTGTTGTTGGTATTGCTGCTGGTGTGATCATTGCGCTAGTAATGACAATGGTTTCACAATTTAGAAGTAAAGCGTCCTAGACCTATTCACTCTTTTATACATTGGCGGCGCTGCTCTTCTTTATAGACTAGCGCCCCTATTTCTGACCTTTCTCATGGTCACCAGTGTCGCTGCGCAAGTGTTAAAAAATTTGCGTTAGTCATTTTGACCACCTCTACATTAAATTCGCTAAATTTTAGTATTTCTTTAATTCCTCAATTCCACCTTTATTTTTTACTAAAAGTTAAAATTCATTAAATTCATATACTTACCTTATTTTTACGAGTTGGCACATCCCTCGCTATAAACTAATTGTTAATTGATAACGACTTATTATCGAAACCTTTAGCAACATGATAGCTGCCACGCAGTATGTTCAAGTGCAGTGTCTAACTTAATTTTTGGAGATTACTATGTTTATCGGTCGCAAAACTTTCACTGCACTAACTTTAGCAACTAGCGTATTGGGCGCATCAGCGTTCGCTGACGACACTCAGAACAACATTGTTTCACATACAGATTTTATCGTTGAAAGCGCCATGCATGACGTAAAGCAGAACTTGGACCTAGGCGTGACTTATGACGTGTTAACTGCAAGCCATACGTTTGAGCCAGAAGTAGAAGAAGCAAATGCATTGGTTGCTGACATCACTATTACGCCGATTGAGCCTATCAGCTCAGACGATAACGACGCATAAGGAGAATGCACATGTTAACCGCCGCAACCCTATTTATGGTGGTACTCGGACCGGTTATTGCGTTTGTAGTCAGTGCGCTGGTGTTTTCAACAGCGCGCCTATTCCTTCAGAAAGGTCACTGAAAACGCAATAAAAACAAATAGGAACCTAACCGACTACCGCTAAAAGATTTGCCTTCCCTAGGCCTTTTACTCCAGAGGGAGATAGAAAGCACGGACTGTATCCCAGCCAAGTGATTGTGTTTTCTATCTTCTTACTGGAGTTTTTTTATCCGAATATCCGTTCCCACCAGCTTTTATCATCCTTGTCGCTGTCTTTGTCTACAGGACGGCCTGAACAATCTTGTTGAGGTGGAGGAAGCACATCCAAAATAGCCGGTACGCTTAAACTCCCAGCACATCCTGCAACCACAACCGCGCCGGTCTTGGCGTCAAAATGTGCAATGCCTAAGCCTTTTGGGAAACGCCTTGATAATGACTTGGGTGACTGAGATTTCATGTAGTTTATGAAGACGGGTAAGGCTCCACCTGCCCCGGTTAAATTAACCGGCTGGTTATCGTCGTTACCCACCCACACTGTAACAACGTTATTTCTATCAAAGCCACTAAACCAGCTGTCGCGATAATCATCTGTGGTGCCCGTTTTGCCGGCCATATTCACATTGCCAAAATTCCAGCCAATGCGCTTTGCAGTACCTTCTGTGGTTACCTTGTATAAGGCGTAGTTAAGCAGATAGGTTGCCGCTTCATCGGTGCGCTGAGCGAAAAATTCAGCCTTTTTCCAAAGCAGTGCATTATCAGCCGTAACTACAGACGTCACCGTATGAAGAGGTATATAACGTCCATCATTTGATAGGGTTTGATACATTTGATTGGTACTAAAAGGGGTCAATTCAAAAGCGCCAAGGGTCAACGACGGTACTTTATCTACGGGGGTGGTTATCCCTAATCGCTCTATCGTATCGGCTAGCGCATCAAGCCCTATCTGCATGCCTAAATTAACCGTAGGTATATTTAAAGACTCGACTAGCCCTTGAAGTAATGGCACCTGCCCTCTGAACTCTTTATCGTAGTTTTGCGGCGACCACGTTTTTCCATTTCGACTTTCAAGGGTAATGGGTTCGTCTTTAAGCGGCGTTGCCAAGTTAAACTGTGTTGGATCTTCTAGTGCGGTTAAGTAAACCGCAGGTTTAATCAACGAGCCTATAGGGCGTTTTGCGTCTAGTGCTCGGTTAAAGCCTTTGAACGCAAAGTCTTTTCCGCCAACGATAGCGCGTACTTCACCACTTGCACTATCTGTGACTACCATTGCACCCTGTAATGGCACTTTCCTGTCTTTTTGCAAACCGTCTAGCGTACCCGACAATGCACTTTCAGCGCGGCGCTGGGCTACGATATCAAGTGTTGTAAACACTTTTACGCCCGAATCTCTTAAGCTAGGCTCAGCCAGAATTTCATTGAGTTCCCGACGAACCTGCTCCATGAAAGCAGGGTGTTTACCGCTTGCTAAGCTAGCCCCACTGGCGAGCCCTAACGGCATATTCACAAAACGTTCGTAGTCTTGACGACTAATTTCATTTTCATCAAACAGCATGCGCAACACTAAATCACGACGCTCTTTCGTGCGCTCAGCATATTTGCGTGGGTTGTAATAAGATGGGCCTTTAATAATAGCAACCAACGTGGCTATTTCGGGCGTACTTAGCTCGTTAGCTGGTCGGTCAAAATAGAAATAGCTGGCAAGTCCAAAACCATGTACGGCCATATCGCCATTTTGCCCCAAAAACACTTCGTTTAAGTACGCTTCAATAATTTCTGATTTGCTGTAACGGGCATCAATGATCACCGCCATAATGGCTTCTTTTGCCTTACGCACAATGGAGCGCTCACGGGTTAAAAACATGTTTTTAACCAGCTGCTGCGTTAGCGTACTGCCGCCTTGAACCGTTCGTCCGGCTGCAATGTTTGCCATTAGAGCCCGCAATATTGAAAGCGGCGCAACGCCATGGTGATTATAAAAATTGCGGTCTTCCACCAGGGTTAGCGCTTTTGGCAACATTTCAGGAATGGTGTCTAACGTTACCAGCATACGGTCTTCTTGAGACCCGCTTGTCATGCGCGTTACTAACCAGGGTTCTAGCTTTGCAGAACCATACGGGCGGCCTTGCGACTTGTCATAAATTTCCCCAATACGTGCACCTTCCCACGTGATCACTAAATGACGCAGAGGCTCTGCGCCTTCTGGAAACTGAAACGCGCGGCGCTGTACAGTCAGCACCTTATTTTGATAGCTATATTCACCGCTACTGTCGGCAAAGGTTACCTTGCGGTAGCCCAGCAAATTGAGCTCATCAATGACTTCTTGGGGCGTTATCTCTTCACCTTTGCTGATTTCCAACGGACGGGCGAAGATCTGCGCGGGAACTTCCCATTTATTTCCAGAGAACGCATGCTTAATTTGGGCGTCAAGGTAGAAGGCATACGCCCCAAGCACAACCAAACCAATAAGAGTGACTCGCCAAAACAGTTTGAAAAACCACGAGCGCTTGGCCGAGCCTTTGCCATTGCTTGATGCTTTACTTTTTGAAGATGGATTGTCTTTTGTCTGTCTTTTTGCCACGTGAAAACGCCATGAAGATCATTGAGGATGACATCGCACATATTGCGATATGGATTTAACGAACGCCTTTAAAACGTTAGTTTTAATAGTATCAACATTACCATTCGGGCCGCCTCTCAACAACTGTTTCCAAATATGCACACTCCGAATTTGTATACTTCTGAAACGTCCCATGGTGCTAATATGTTGAAGGACTAAAATGAATTTTACTCGCGTTTCACGGTCACAATGCGATAGCATGCTGGCAAGTAACACAGGAACCGTACTATGCGCTTAGCTTCATTTAAGTCTTCTTTTTTCTCTACTCGTTCGCCTAAAGGGGCCAAGTCTTACGCCTCATTTCTTCGACCGTCACTTCGCACGTCTATGGCGCTGCTTCTCGCGGGTGCGACAATGAATTCAGCGCTAGCCAATGAACAATTCGCTAGCTGCACCGCAGCGCTTGCTGATAAAGCCAAGCAGGAAGGGGTTAGCCAGCAGACTATCGATGATGTGTTTCCTCGTCTTGTTCACCAAGATCGTGTGATTGAGCTAGACCGAAGCCAACCAGAATTTGTACAAACCTTTCCAGGGTACTTCAGCAAGCGCGTTACCGACTGGCGTACCGAAAAAGGTAAAGAGATGTATGCAAAGCACGACAAACTTTTGCATAAGCTAAGTGAAAAATACGGCGTGCCTCCTCATTATCTGCTCGCTTTTTGGGGACTAGAAACAAACTTTGGCTCTTATAAAGGCAAAATGCCGGTACTCGACTCGCTTGCCACTTTGGCTTGTGATAAGCGACGAAGCACCTACTTCACCCAAGAGTTTCTTGTTGCTGTGAAATTGATGGAGCGAGAGAAGCTGCAAAAAGAAGACATGATTGGCTCGTGGGCCGGTGCCATGGGGCACACCCAATTTATGCCTTCGGCCTATACCCACTACGCTATTGATGGCGATGGCGACGGACAAATAAACTTGTGGGCAAGTGAAGAAGATGCGTTGTCTTCTGCGGCAAACTTTCTTGCCAACTTGGGTTGGGAGCGCAGCTTCCGCTGGGGTCGTGAAGTGCAACTGCCGGAGAACTTTGACTATCAAGAGTCAGGCTATAAAAATAGAAAATCTCTCAGTGAATGGCACGCCCAAGGCGTGAAAAAAGCTGATGGTTCTGAATTGGGCGAAGGCGATACTACCGCCTATGTTATTGTGCCAGCTGGTCACAACGGCCCTGCCTTTATCGCCTACAAAAACTTCCGCGTTATTATGCGCTGGAACAACTCAGAGTTTTATGCCATTGCCGTGGGTGTATTGGCCGACCGTATCGCTGGCGCGTCTGGCATTAAAGCCACGTTACCTGATCTACCTGCGTACAATCGCAAAGATATTATTGCCCTTCAAAGCAAGCTGAATGATTTGGGCTTTGATGTGGGTAAGCCTGACGGCATTATTGGCCCCGCCACCCGCGAAGGCATTCGCAATTACCAAATTAGTAACAACATGATTGCAGATGGTTTCCCAGGCCTTGAAGTGATGGCTGCACTTAATATCGACCTTGAAACGACGACTTCTTAAATTTGATATATGTTGCGCCATTTCTGGCGCGCATTCACTGTTTGGTATTTTCAGTGGCCTACAAGGTGTAAACCACTCACTTTGTTGGTTACTGAAAGTACTCAAACGTTAGGCTTGAAAAATAGGTTTCGAAATCTGCAGCCGAGCTATTTGTAAGTGGGACTCCCCAAACTGTATTCAGAATTACAGGTCCTTCGACGTCAAATTTAAATGTCGCCTTGCCCTCAGTATCCGTTTTAACCGCTTGCTCTTTAGCGCTGTGATCAACCAAGGAATACGCATCGATAAGCGCGTTACTCAAAGGCTTACCTTTAAATAATACCTGAACAGATAGCGTGTTTCCTGCAAGCTTGTAAGGATGTTCAAGAGGCACTATTTCCAATGTGTGGCCAATGGGTTTTAATACGTTGTTCGTTACCGCATCGCCAACTTGCACAATGGTTTTCGCCTTTCTAGAGTACAGCTCTTTGCCGGCAATATCGTTTTGTCCCCTTGCCTCGCGGTGCGCCAATACCTCAGTTAAGCCTTCTTCTTTTGCATACTGATTAAACTTCTTCGCTTTTAATGTGCTTGTGGCGTGATAGCTTTCAAACCCTATGACGTGAGTACCGGATGGGAGCTTGGTTGTTTTTGCCATGCCCGGCAGCATTGAGGTTTTAGGTACAACACTGGCAGCCATATCAGTTACACCGTCAAAAGAGTAGGTGCGCAACGCGACTATTCTATCCCATGCAAGGTTCCAATGAGAGGTATCTTCCTTATGACCCACTTTAAACTGCAATGCCAGCGAATTCGGTTCTTGAGAACGATATGCTGTGGGTTCTAGCCAAAAATCGTGAGCTTGAACGTTAATTGAAGTAGCAAATAAAAAAGCAGCAGTGGCAATACAAGATAGTTTCATTGCGTAGTTTAACCTGTAAATAAGAGTGAGGTTTCATACTCCAACTTAGCGCAAGTTTCAGCGCACGACCACTGTCGTAAAAAACATACTGTGTACGAAACTGGCATATAGGAAAATGGCGTATAGATACTACTCTTGTTTAAAATAAACAAAAATCACCTGAAAACGATGGTTCGTGTAGCCGTATCAGCGCGCTACATATGCTTTTTTGTTTTGCTGGTCGGCGATGCATTTGCGGGGTCATCTGGCCAAAAGTGCTTTGGATAGCGCCCCTTCATTTCTTTTTGTATTTCCTTATAACTGCCATGCCAAAAGGCGGCTAAATCACTGGTGGTTTGTAATGGCCTACCTGCTGGCGACAGCAGCTCACATACAACGGTAATTCGCCCACCCGCTATCGTTAATGGCGTGCCTTGAGAATATAACTCTGGCATTTTGACCGACAGCACCACATCTCCATTATCGCGATAATCCAGGCTAGCCTCTCTGCCGGTTGGAATAGTCACGTGAGTTGGCAAGAGTGTGGCTAATGCATCTTGCTGAGGCCAAGAAAGACCATTATTCAAGGCTGTTTTCCACGGTAACTGCTTAAGGTTTTTGATGTTTTTACAGTTTTTTAAGACAGGCGCTAAACTGTCTTTGGCCTCGTGCACGAGAGCGTTCAATGACAACGGCCACGGATCGGGTTCATCGAAGGCTCTGTCTTGTGGCAAATTGAGCTTGCCAGCCATTGCCACTCTTCGCCACCATTGCCAGTCTGCGTCAGAAAGCGGCCAGCTTGATAGAGGAAGTGCATCAAGGTAGGCGAACCATGCGTTGCATAACGCATCATCCCAGAATGCTTTTTCACGACTTTTTTCCTGTCCAGAAACCGGTGTGCTATTTAACGTTATCTCATAAAAGCCCGTACTTACTCTGGCTTCCATTACCCCAGTATCGCTGTTAAGAATAACGCTGCGCTTTTCTTTGAACGCGTCAGGAAAGGCTAAACGCAACCAGCTTTCAGGCACTGACTGTGCCAAGCGTATTGTCACCGTGCTTTTTATCAGCTGCCCGTCGAGCACTGCCAGCCATGGTCCATCGCCATTTTCGCTCTCATTAAAAATGGACGCACTACCAGCAGCAGTGAGCTCTGCACCTTTGCCACTTGCCAGTTTGTATTCGACTATACCGGTCTTAGGCTTACCATTTGTTGTATTCGAGCTCTCTGCCGATTTATCTGACGCACTGCGCCTATAGCCCACCTGCAAAGGAAATGCGATAGCGATACAAAGCCCAAGTGCTTGCTCGTCTAGTTCGTTAATATCAGGCTTAAAGCGTTGTGCTTTTCCATCATTATTTTGCACGTAGCGCGCATAACGGGAAGCTTGCTGTGTAAGCTGACTGCGCGTGATGCTATTAGCGTTTAGCAGCGCATCCATGACATTTGTTGCGCCGCCCACACTGACATTACTTTCGCTAAGGGCCACAACAAAAGGTGCGGCGTGGCGAAGCGCGTCGTTGTCATCAGCACTAAGTCCATCAATCCCTTGTTTAACGGTCAGCAATAAGTGGGCTAAATGGGGCTGACAGGGTAACTGGGCCAGCGCTCTTCCATAGGGAGTAATGCTGGATTGTGAGATAGCATTAACCCGCTGAAGCTTTTGTTGTGCGAACTGCTGCTGCGCTTGTGTAGGCTTCGTCAACAATGCCAAGGTATCTGGGCTACTGCCCCAGGCTAAGGTATCAAGCAAAAAGCTACTTAAGTCTTCCTTTTCAATTTGCGCCGCATTGTATTTGGCCAAACGCTCGAAGCTGCTTTTGCTACACAAACGATAGCAGGTTCCGGCCATTACACGCCCCGCGCGTCCCGCTCTTTGAATGGCGGATGCTTGCGAAATGCGCTGCTGGGTAAGCGCAGTTATGTCACTGGACGGATGATACTGAGCACTGTTTTCCCATAGGCTATCAATAACCACCGTCACGCCTTCAATGGTAAGACTCGTTTCAGCAATATTGGTAGATAATATGACTTTTCGTCTGCCTTGCGGGTCTGGCGTAATAGCGGCTTGTTGCACAGATTTACTTAACGCTCCATAGAGCATGTGAACGGCCATGTCCGCACTCTCAGCTAACCCTTTTATTTCTTTGGCAACAGCATTGATGCTTCCTCGCCCAGGAAGGAAAACCAAAATATCACCGTCGTGTTCGCCTACGGCCTGCTTTATGATATTGCAGGTTTTGGGTACTAACTCATGCGCCTGCACATCTTGTGTGTAGCGGATGTCAACGGGAAACATGCGCCCTTGCGTATTCAAGTTTACCACTGGCGGCACGCTATGCGCATTGAGCAACATTTGAAGGGGTGCTACATCCAAGGTAGCCGACATTACAACTAATCGTAAGTCATCGCGAAGCCCAGACTGTACTTCAAGCGCTAGTGCCAAACCGAAGTCACTGTGAATACTGCGTTCATGAAATTCGTCGAAGACGATAGCGGCTACTCCATCAAGCTCAGGGTCTTGCTGAATCATGCGAGTCAGCACCCCTTCGGTTATGATCTCAAGCCGAGTGGCAGACGATGTTTTCGACTCCCCTTTAATGCGATAGCCAACCGTTTCGCCCACATTTTCATTTAATTGCTTAGCTAAATAGTCCGCAAGGTTTCTCACCACCACGCGCCGTGGCTGCATAAGTAATATTTTTCCTTTAAGCGATGATTTCAGCAGTGACAAAGGAAGTACGGTGGACTTTCCCGCGCCCGGAGGAGCCCCTATGATGACGTTGCTAGCGGCTACAGCTTCTTCAAGCGGCGTAACGAGTTCATAAGCGGGTAAGTGAGAAAACGGCTGTAACATAAAGGGCATAAAGGTGTTATAAGTTGATGGGTATAGTGTACCTGATTTGAGCAATGCACCCGAACCTCACTGCTATTTTTTTAGATTTGGCAAATAGCTCAATACTTGCGTCTTGTTTTGGAAATCGCAGGTAGCGCCATGATAAACTTAGGTTTATATGGACATTAACGTGATGTACAAGCTAAAGGGCAAATTGGAAGGAGGAAAGCTATGCGAAGCTTTATTGGTTTAGATCTTAGCGCCACAGAAAAACTTGCTCTAGATAGCTGGCGCCAACAGGCATTGCCTGAAGTTATGCCCCGTCAATGGGTAAAAAGCGAGTATACCCGTTCTCGAAAGTCTACCAATGCGCGCTACGAGCACACCAATAGCCAAGGGCCCGCGCAACCGTACGCAGTGCCGGCGGCGAACTTCCACATAACGCTTAGCTTTTTAGGTGAGATAAATCATCGGCAGCACGAAGCGTTGGTGTATGAACTCGATCAGCTTGTGAGCGAACCCTTTTCTCTAACCCTCGATGCGACGGGATTATGGAACGGTCCTAAGATACTCTTCGCTTCGCCGACAGATGCGCCAAAGGCGCTAGGTGAACTCGCCAAATTGTCGCGAAAAGCAGCCCGCAAGGCGGCAATAGAGGTAGAAAGTAGAGAATATAAGCCTCACGTTACGCTTGTTAGAAAGGCTACGTCGAGCTTGCCTCTTCCCCTTTACAGCCCCAATGTAGACGTTCACGTTTCGGCATTTCACCTTTTTGAGTCTGTCTCTACACCGCAAGGGGTAGTCTACCTTATCCGCCAGTCTTGGCCGTTAAAACACAATATGTCGGTAAGAGAAAAGCTGCGCCGAGGGATAACCGACGAGTAAAGGCAAACGCAATACCGTGCTGACTTGGGTAAATTGATGTCCATTTGACTCGCACCTTTTGAGCTTAAGACCTCATGTGATTATGAGTTATAGCAATTTAAGCTGGTTTAAAGTAGCGCGCCGCCTTTACAACGCATGGCGGCACAGGTAAAAAGAAAGCCTGTTTTTTTATTCAAACTGCCCAAATGCAACAAACATTTAGATTAGTAATAGACTGCCCAGACCAAATTGGGCTCGTTGCCAGCGTGTCGCAATTTTTGGCCGACCATAACGCTACCATCGTTGAAGCAAGCCATCACACTGACTTACAAACCGGCCGCTTTTTCATGCGCCATGAAATTAGCACCGACTCGCTAAAGTTAGATCATCAAAGCTTTGTTAAAGAATTCGCCCCGCTTGCTAACGAATATCAGATGAACTGGAAGCTGAGCGACTCCAGCAAAAAACAGCGCGTCGCTCTGCTTGCCAGCCTTGAGTCTCACTGTTTAGTTGACCTGCTTCACCGCTGGCACACAGGCGAACTACACTGTGATATTCCGGTTATTATTGGCAACCACCCGCAAATGAAACAGTTTGCAGACTGGTACAAAGTCCCTTTCCATTGGGTAGACTTTAAAGCGTTAGGGAAAGAAGCCGCTTTTGCGCAAATCACGACTTTACTTCAAGAATACAAAATTGATTTGACCGTACTTGCCCGCTTTATGCAGATTTTACCTGATACGCTTTGCCAAGAGTTGCAAGGTAAAGCCATTAACATTCACCACAGCTTCTTGCCGAGCTTTGCAGGTGCTAAGCCTTACCAGCAAGCCTATGATCGCGGCGTAAAGCTAATCGGCGCAACCTGTCACTACGTAACTAAAGATTTAGATGAAGGCCCTATTATTGAGCAAAGCGTTAAGCGTATTAGTCACAGCGACAGTGCAGCTGATATGGTGCGTAAGGGTAAAGATTGTGAAGTAACGGCATTAGCTCATGGCGTGCGCTACCACTTAGAAGACCGCGTGATTATTCACAGAAATAAGACCGTGGTGTTTGCGTAAGTCTTTACAGTGATAAATTAAAAAAGCCCGCGAGTAAACATTACTTTCGGGCTTCTCTTTACACTGTTTTTCGCTCTACACTTTTTTTGCTTTACACTTTTTTCGCTTTATTTAGACATTCTTTTTTACGTTGTTAAATCCATCATCACCTAGCACCACTTGAAGTCTCGCTTTTATTACGGCTTCCTTATGAGGATAGTGAAAGTCGAACCCTTTACCGTTGCCGCTTTCCAAAATGACTCCAAGGTAATGGTGAGAAAAATTAAGCGCATAGATAGTATTGGCGTTCACCCTGAGGGGCTGGCGATCAAGTCCCTGTAAAAAATGAAACACCACAAAATCACCATCTTTTTCTATCAATTTTTCAACGGGATATCTATTACCGAAGCGCCTGCTTCTTAAATAAGAGAAAAAGCCTATACATAGCCCTACACTGCCTAGGGTAGCCGCGAGTTTAACTTCACCTTCTGCAGTGATATTTAAAATAAAAAGAGCCAGTAGAAACACTGGAACACCAAGAAATAGTGCCTTGTCGATGGGTTTGCGTTGCATCGTCTTCCCTGTGAAATTTTGATTCCCTTTAAAGACACAATAAATCACAAAGCGGCTATGGTTTCAATACAAGCAACGGTTTCAGTACGTCCACATTCTTGTCATTAGGTTAGTGCAGTTATCGGTCTGACATGAACTATTTTATGCTTCAAACAGGGCTGGTACGCATGGCACGTCTTAGCTTCATGTAATACCACAGGTTCGAGGCTGCAAACAGGGCTTCAGTAATGGCTAATCCCCACGTTTGCGTAATTATTCCGTACGCAGTGAAGTTGATGGAGCCAATAATCATGCATACCCTTAAACCCGCTTCCTTACAGTGAAGTTCACCAAACCGGTATGCCATAAAAGTTAACACCGGCATAGCTTCAACTAACGATGTTTTACCGGTTAGGTTATTCACCGTCAGCACAATAGCCATCATAGAGATTAATGTAATGTAGGTTGCCACAGGAGACAGAAGTTTTTGTTTTATTAAGCGATAACTGGTACTCAGCCCCGCCACCGTAATTACTACAGCTCCTCCCCACGCTTGCTCGAAAACCAAAAGTGAGCCAATAGCAATACATAACCCCAAATTCATTAGCAGTAATTTACGTTCAGTGTTCGACCAAAAGGAAGCCAAAGCGAATGCAACGGGAAACGCGTGAAGAAGTAATTCAAACATGATGATCACAGTAAAAAAGTCAGTGGTTTACGAGCTGCGGAAGACAGCTATTTAGAACGCGCGCAGTGTAATTTCCAACCAGCATAAAGCCAATCAAAATTTGACCAATTTCGACGAATTGCATATCAGCGCGATTTCTCTTCAAACCGCTGTGCTGCAAGGAATTACGTTAAAGAGCATTTAACTTATTTTTACATTATCTTAAGATGGTTTTTGTCATAAAACGTATAGATAAAAACAGACAGGAAAACTCATGGGTAAATTTAAATCATCACTCACCGCTATGGCGGTTGTGGTTGCACTCGGTGCATGTTCAGAACAAAAAGCACCTGAGACCACCAGCACAGATGTACAAAATACAGCGACATCTCAACAAGCACAGTTTGATAACGTGCTGCTTCAAGAGTTTAAAGGCCCGTACGGCGGTGTGCCTGCTTTCGATAAAATGAATTTGGAAGATTTGAAGCCTGCGCTAGAAAAAGCCATGGAACTGAATCTTAAAGAGATCGAAGCCATCGCAAATAACGAAGCGCCACCAACGTTTGAAAACGTCATTGTTGAAATGGAGCGTGCAGGTGCAGAGCTTGGACGCGTATTCACGTATTACGGCATTTGGAGCTCAAACAAGTCTAGCCCTGAATTCCGCGAAATTCAGGCCGAGATGTCACCAAAACTGTCAGCTTTCTTCACTCAAATTACGCAAAATGAAAAACTCTTTGAAAGAGTTAAAACGGTGTACGAGTCTGATGAACTGAAATCGCTCACGCCAGAAGAACAGCGTATTACATGGATGACTTACAACAGCTTCGCACGCAACGGTGCGACGTTAGATGGCGAAGCGAAAAAGCGCTACGCTGAAATTAACCAAGAACTTGCTACGCTGCACACCAAGTTTTCTAACAACGTACTAGCAGACGAAGAAAACTACGTTACTTATATTACTGAAGACCAGCTTGACGGCCTACCCGCTTCGTTTGTAAAGGCAGCTAAAGCGGCAGCAGAGTCTCGCGGCGAAGAAGGTAAATATGCGATCACCAATACGCGTTCGTCTATGGACCCGTTCTTGACCTACTCAACCAATCGTGAGCTTCGCGAAAAAGTATGGCGTACCTACTACAACCGCGGTGACAATGCCGACGAGTTTGATAACAATGACATTATCAAGCGCATCCTAACTCTTCGAGACGAGCGCGTTGAGCTGTTAGGTTACGAAAATTACGCACAGTGGCGTTTAGAAGATCGTATGGCGAAGAACCCAGAAAACGCCATGGATCTGATGATGAAAGTATGGCCTGCCGCTATTGCTCGCGTTGAAGAAGAAGTGGCCGACATGCAGGCCATTGCCGATGAAGAAGGTGCAGACATTACTATTGCGCCATGGGACTACCGCTTCTATGCAGAAAAAGTGCGCCAAGCGAAGTACGACCTAGATTCAAACGAAGTAAAGCAGTACTTACAGCTTGATAAGCTGCGCGAAGCGATGTTTTACGTTGCAGGTCGCTTGTTCAACTTCAACTTCACACCTGTTGAAGAAGGCAAAGTACCCGTTTTCCACGAAGACGTGAAAGTATGGGAAGTAACTGACAAAGACAGCGGTGAGCATATCGGTCTTTGGTACCTTGACCCATTCTCACGCCAAGGTAAACGCTCTGGTGCTTGGGCAACGACGTATCGCTCTTACACCACGTTCGATGGTAAGAAGACCGTATTGTCTTCAAACAACTCGAACTTCGTGAAAGGTGCTGATGGCGAAGCTACACTTATTTCGTGGGATGATGCTGAAACCTACTTCCATGAATTTGGTCATGCCCTTCACTTCTTAGCGTCTGACGTAGAATACCCGTCTTCGCATTCTGGCGTACGCGATTACACTGAGTTCCAGTCTCAGTTATTAGAGCGCTGGTTGACCACCGATGAGGTAATCAACAACTATCTGGTTCACCATGAAACAGGCGAGCCAATTCCAGCAGAACTAGTTGAAAAGATTAAGAAGGCCTCAACCTTTAATGAAGGCTTCAAAACCACTGAGTACATGGCTTCTGCCATTATGGACCTGAAGTATCATACTACCGATCCTAGCAAGATTGACCCTGATACTTTTGAGCGTGAAGAGCTTAAGAAGCTTGGTATGCCAGAAGAAATCGTTATGCGTCACCGTTCACCTCACTTCGGTCACGTGTTCTCGGGTGAAGGTTATGCTGCGGCCTATTACGGCTACATGTGGGCAGAAGTTCTTACAGCTGACGCAGCAGAAGCCTTTATGGAAGCACCGGGTGGTTTCTACGATAAAGAAGTAGGCGATCGCTTAGTGAAATATCTATTCGCCGTACGTAACGCAATGGATCCAGCTGAAGCATATCGCAAGTTTCGTGGTCGTGACGCCAAGGTAGACGCATTGATGCGTGACCGTGGTTTCCCTATTCCTAAGGAAAGCAAAGAGTAAGTTAACGCACTTACCCTTCCTAGGTCCTGTTGTTATTCGCTGTACATCAAAGAGCAACAGGCCCTAGCTGTGGCTAATTAAATATTTAGCTTCAGTACGCCATTGGTCCTCTTGTTTTCTTCGTAAAGCAGAGGGCTTTTTTATAACTGACGTTTTTGTAAAGCCTCATCTTTCTATTGACCTATTGGTCAATTATGCTTCACAATCTCTTTGCCCTAGCAAAAAGTATAAACCTTGCAGGGAAAAGGTCGATAACTTGTCTGCGCTTTAAAAATAACAATAGCACTAGCGTAAGAATCAGAGAGTAGTACTGACCCGCCTAGGACTCATTATCAGACGTTGCTGTGCCTGCAATGCCACGTCACCCTTGATCATAAATTTCAGCATTAACTTACGTGGTCGAAAGTCATGACTTTCAGTATAAAACAAAAACTCATTATTTCTCTTATTGTGGCGGTGCTCGCTGCTGCTATTCTTGTAGGTTCTATTAGCCAATGGATTGCCCGTGACCTCGTTAAAGAGAACATGGAAGAACTTCAGCTTCCTTCATTACTTAAACAGGTTGGTAACCGAGTGGACAGGGAAGCAAGTGTAATGCTTACCGTTGCTCACGGCATTGCTTCTAACCCCGACATTCTTGCTTGGTCGTCGGCAGGCGCAGATAGCGCTGGCGAACGCCGTCTCCTTAGCTATTTAAGTAATATCGTTGAATTTAACGATTTAACGGTAGCCTCATTTGTAGACAGAACCACCTACAAATATTGGAACCAAGATGGTTTCTTGCGGGTGCTACAAAACGATGAATTTGATGGGTGGTTTTTCGCTTATAAAAATAGCGGCGAACCAATATCACTAAGTCTATACAACGAACCGGGCCAAGGTTACCGACTTTTTGCGAATTACCAGCAAGTAAACGGCAGAGGTATGTCGGGTGTCGCTAAATCGGTCGATGAGCTGCTAGATATCATCAATGCGGTGAAAATTGCGCAAACCGGCTTTGTCTTTCTTGTTGACGGAAACGGCACCATTATCGCGCATCCCAATACCGAGTTATTAGGAAAGGCTAAGTTAGCGTCCATAAGCGATTCAAGCACATCAGGGCAACTACTCAATCGTCAGGGCTTTGCTATGGCCACCAGCGACGCGGCAGGCGACACGCAACTGTTTGCCAGTACCTATGTGGAAAAAGCCGGTTGGTACGTGGTTGCACAAGTACCTGAGCATGAGCTTTACGCATCGCTAAATGCAGGCAGCCGCCAGATTATTATTTGGGCTTTGGTGATAGCAGGCGCTTTCGCACTTATTGGTATTTGGCTAGCAGGCACGCTTACCAAGCCACTTGAATCACTAGCCGATGTTTTCCAGCAGCTTGGCAGAGGACAAGGCGACTTACGCTCTCGTATTCCTATGCCAGAACAAAAGGAAATTGCCCGATTAGTGGAAGGGTTCAATAACTTTATTGATCACCTTCACGGCACCATTTCGCAAGTGGCGAAAACAAGTCACGCACTAAAGGCGTCAGCACAAGATGTTGCGAAGCAGTCTCATCAAACAGAAAACTCAACCAAGAGCCAGCGCGATCAAACCTTACAGGCGGCAGCCGCGCTAACAGAAATGGGCAGTACGGTAAATGAAGTAGCCCAGTCAGCTACCCATGCTGCGCAAAATGCGAATATGGCTACAACTAATTCCGCTCACGGTCGAGAAATTACCCAACGTGCAGTACACGCGATAAACGGTCTCTCGGGTCAAATTCAAGATGTGTCTCGGGTTATTCAATCGCTAGATGAACACACCGCAGCCATTGGCGGTATCCTCGATACAATTCGAGGTATTTCAGAGCAAACCAATTTACTTGCGCTAAATGCTGCTATAGAAGCAGCTCGGGCTGGCGATCACGGCCGAGGCTTCTCAGTCGTTGCTGATGAGGTGCGAACACTTGCACAACGTGCCGCTCAAGCGACTGATGAAATACAGGTGAAGATCGATAAGTTCCAGCAAGACTCTAAATCTGCCGTTTCGCAAATGGAGTCTAGCCGCGCGCGCACAACCGATGTGGTAACCGCAACCAATGAAATAGACAAATTGCTTCAAGATATCGCCGAAGAGATTGCTCACATTAATGATGTGAACACGCAAGTGGCGACGGCTACGGAAGAGCAAGCCACGGTGGTTGAAGATATCAGTCGAAACATTAATGACATTAGTGCATCAAGTGAAGAAACCCTGAATGCGACTAAGATATTGGTTAGCGTGAGTGACAAGCTCGACGAACTGGCGCAGGAACTCTCGTCTGAAGTGAGCAGATTTAAGCTTTAAGTTTACTTACGTCTTATGAGTGGCAAACCGGTGAGATAACACAACCTTATGCGCCATCATTTAGAAAGTGATGGCGTATTCTACTTTTACTTGATTGTCACGGCTTAAGCGCCATGGCAATTGCATTGATGCTCCTTCACTTTCCCACGATTCTCTCATAGCTCCAACAGTAAGAAGGTGCTTGTCTTCATTGAATGGAATTTCTACGTAAAGGCCTGCTGATGTACTGGTAGGCAGACGAATTGTATCGGCAACCGGAATACTCATCTCATGACGGGGGCGTATTTTATGGCTTAACCCCAACCGATAATCACCTCGATCCCACCAGCTTACTACTTCAAATTCGTGGCTTCTGACACGCTGAGACATAACGCCGTAGTCAAGCAGCCCTTAATTGTAATGGACAATGGCTTCAACGTTAAACATTGGCGCCAGTTTTTGGCTAAATGCAAGTTGATACTGCTTTTGTTTGCAGCCTTTGAACTTAATTTTATTTTTAGTGAGAGTTAGGGAAAACGTATCGTCACTGTCTGAATATTTGTTGAGCCATTCTTGTGCCTTTTCAACTACGGAAGCATTTGCTGCACCCGCCAATAAAAAACATGGGCAAATACACATTGCTAAAAAGGACTGGTTCAATCGTCTCATTTTTCGCTGCCTCTCAAATTGTGGTTGGCTACAACTTATTCGATCACAATTTCAGTATAGACAGGAAAGTAGGCAGTTGGGTATTAGCCATTTTACTAACATCGACTAAAAGATAACTTTAAAAGAACAACTGCTGACAATGAAAGAGCGCTTATTCACAACCGCGAATAAGCTTGGGGGATTGGCTACCAGACTTCAATCAGCTCGCCTTTTTTATGGCGTTGCTCGTTGGCGTTACCTGTTTTGGCGCTACTTGTTATGGCATTACTCTGGCGCTAGACAACGATGCTTTGCGCCCTTCAGTAGCTTCTTCGCTGAACCAGTATGTGCCGCTATTATCCACGCATATGCCTTCAACTTGTTTATATTGCTCAAGCGGCCATACATCAAGAAGGGCAAAGTCGCTCGATACTTGAGCCATGAAAGTGGCAAAGTTTCCAAATGGATCTGATTTGTAGCCGGTGATAACAAACCTATTTTGGTGCTGATCGAAGTCTACCCCAGTTACCACGCCCGGCAGTCCATCAATGGACGCAAACGTACTAATGGTTTGCTCAGCTTCGTCTTCGTTCACTTTATAGATATGGGTTATACCAGTTTTCCAACTTTTAGAAAAAAGAAGCAGGTCATCGCCATGCTTAACCATCGCCTCTGAGTCGAAATCATGTGCATAAGGAATGTTATTCGAAGCGTCATTACCCTCGTATTTCAACGTAATAGAGGTGATGTCATTCACATTTGAGCGGTTTACTTTATGTATTTCGACCTGCTCTCTTTTGCCTTTATTGTTTCCCACATCCGCAATGTAAAACGATGAAGCGTCGGCGGTTATTGCTTCCCAGTCTTTATTGGTGAGCGGTAAACGCGTACGCTCAATAATTTCACCCTGGTAATTTATACGATAAATGACGGGAGCATTACCTGAGTCATTTAATGAATACATGCCGTCCACTTCGCAAAATAGACCCGATGTTTCTGAAAGTTCTTCCGGCAACTCAACGATATTTTCTATTTGTAACTGTGCAGAAGGGATGGGATATTGAACCGCGCATGCCGATGTTAGTACAAGCGATGCTGATAACGCCGCGAATTTAAAGTGAGTGTTCAATGAAAGGCTCCGAAAAGAACGATAAGTAACGAATAATATCAAACCTACCCACTCTCTAACATGCATTTTAGTGCGCTAAATAAGGTCTATTGGTCTAAACTTTTAGCCCAAGCGTATATCGCTATAAACATAGGTTGGCCTAAAGTCTCTGTATGACAAACGTTTAGGCTGATATACCATGGAATAATATCAACACGTTAAGGACTCACTTTGTCAGACCCGCTTCTTTCACTCGTTGCAGTTGGATTGCTGTCAATTACCTGCCAATACTTAGCCTATAAGGTTAGGCTCCCTGCTATTTTACCGTTGTTAATTGTCGGTATTTTGGTTGGCCCTGTTTTTGGCGTGCTCAACGCGGACGACTTATTCGGTGATTTGCTGTTTCCTGTCGTTTCTCTCTCTGTTGCCATTATTCTTTTTGAAGGGTCACTGACGCTGAAGTTCAGCGACATCGCGGGTCATGGGAACATGGTTCGAAACCTTTGCTCTGTGGGCGTGGTTGTAACCTGGCTTGTCGCAGCCACTGCAGCGCACTACAGTCTTGATCTTACTTGGCAGCTATCCTTCCTATTCGGAGCCATTGTTACCGTAACAGGCCCCACGGTTATAGTGCCCATGCTCAGAACCGTGCGACCGAAAACGAATTTGGCCAATATCTTACGCTGGGAAGGAATTGTCATAGACCCTATCGGCGCTCTGCTCGCCGTACTGGTTTTCGAGTTTATCGTTGCATCGCAAGAAACCGCCATTACCCATACGCTAATAGCGTTTGGCAAAACCATTGGAATTGGCTCGGTACTCGGTCTCGCTTCTGGCTATCTGCTTGGTCTGTCTATTCGCAAAGACTGGATACCGCACTATTTGCTTAACACCGCAGTGTTAACCGTTATTCTGGGTGTGTTTGCAGCGTCTAATTATGTTGCGCTCGAGTCTGGCCTTTTGGCCGTTACCATCTCTGGTATGGTACTGGCTAATATGAAGGACGTTGATGTAGAAGACATTCTTGAGTTTAAGGAAACCCTGAGTGTTTTACTTATTTCAGGGTTATTCATCTTGCTTGCCACTCGCCTAAACTTACAATCGGTTGTGGATGTTGGTTGGGGCTCAATTGTGGTTCTTGCTGCCATTATGTTTGTGGCACGGCCATTGTCTGTACTGGCGTCCTCCGTTGGTACCGGACTCAAGCTAAATGAGTTAGCTTTGTTAAGTTGGATCGCACCTCGCGGTATTGTTGCAGCGGCGGTTTCTGCCCTTTTCTCTTTAAAGCTTGAAGAAATAGGCTATGAAGGTGCAGGGATTATCGTTCCTATTGTCTTTATGGTGATTATTGCAACAGTGGTGGTGCAGAGCCTTACTTCACGCACTGTTGCGTCGCTACTTAAGGTGAGAGCGCCTGCGCCAACTGGCTATCTGATTTTCGGTGGCAGTAAATTCAACCGCGCCTTAGCGACGGAAATGATAAACCAAAAGCTAGACGTTACCATTGCAGATACTAACTGGGACGCAATAAGAGAAGCGCGTATGAAGGATATCCCAGTATATTTTGGCAACCCAATGTCTGACCATGCAGCGCGACATCTTGACCTGAATACATTCGGTACCGTGCTGATTATGTCGCCTTATAAACAGCTTAACCCACTTATTGCTTATCACTTTGAATACACGATGGGCAAAGACAAAGTATGGGCGCTGACAAATAACGAACAATCTACGCGACCAAGTCACCAAGTTAGCGAACAATACGCGAAAAAACTTACTCTGTTCGATGAAGGTGTTACTTATGGGTATTTAGCATCGGCCATTGCCCGTGACTCAATGGTGAAAACCACCCGTTTATCTGATGAGTTTACTTACGAGCAGTACATTAAACAGTATGGTGAGCGCGCTACACCTCTCATTGCGATCAACGCTGAAGGTAAGAGCTATACTTTTATCAACGGTAACAGTATTCAGCCTAAAGCAGGATGGCGTGTGATTAGCTTGATTGAACCAGAACGAAAAGAAGAAAAAGTAGAAGTGCAAAAGTAAGAAAACCTCCTGCCCACCGGCAGGAGGTCTCTCCCTGGAAAACGCGCAACGCAGTGCCCTTTTTAAAAGGTGCATATTTATTTGGATTTTACTGTTGTTACGCTGTCACACACTTCATAGCAAGCAGCGAACCAACTTTGACAATCCCTGTATAATCAAATAGATAGCTAAAAATCAAGTCCCTATTCATTATCTTTCAGCTGTCACAGCGCCTAATTTGGTGCATCAGAGGCACAAATGCGGGGCTCCTTTTTTGTTCAATAACAACGAGTTGCTGTTTTTGACTGAGGGCATTTAACGAATATTGCGATGTATACACGCTAAAGTAGAATCTAACGCGCCGCTGTTATCCTGTAGTACCTTTTTACCGGCCATTCCCGCTTTTTCAGCTTTACTGGGTGATTCAAGCCATTCTTGTACCGTTGAAGAAACGCGAGAAGCATCTTCTACAATGCTTAATGCGCCACATTCTTTTAAATAGTCGCAGATAACAGGGTTATTATAGGTGTGTGGCCCCATCATTATTGGCAACGAGAATGCTGCCGGCTCAAGGGCATTATGGCCGCCTCTATCGGCAATAGAGCCGCCAACAAAGGCAAATGTTGCTACCGCATAAGCATGATTTAACTTACCCATTTCATCCAACAGGATAATGTTCACATCGTTTGGAACGTTATCCACCTCTGAACTTTTGACGAAGTTCAGGTTATGCCTTTCAAGTAATTTTGCTACGGCTTCAAAACGCTCTGGATGGCGAGGGACAATAATCACCCGTAGTTGAGGGTTCTCGTTCCATAAAACCTTTGCAGATTCAACGATAACGCTCTCTTCAGGTTCGTGCGTGCTGCCTGCAACTAGTATTGGCCTTTCACCCTTAGCTAACCCAAGAAAATGTGCAGAAGAGCTCGCTGTATTTGCGGCTTGATCAAACTTAATATTATTCGTGAGGGTTAGCTTATCTTGCGCAACACCAAGCCATGCATAATTATCATAGTCTCTCTGCCCTTGAGCACATACGTGAGATAGCTTAGCCAACATAGGGTTAAATAGTTGTCCGATTTTTTTATAACGTTTAGCCGAGCGCTCAGTCATGCGAGCATTTATTACCATAACGGGAATATTGCGCTTCCAGCACACGTGAATAAGGTTTGGCCATAGTTCAACTTCTGTAATCATTACTGCTTTGGGCTTAATGCGTTTCAGCATTGAAGACATAGTCGGCGACAAATCATAAGGCAGATAGAAATGGTGAACGGTGTCTTTGAATATATCTCGAACGCGAGCAGAGCCTGTAGACGTGGTTGTAGTAACGGTTATTTGCACATCTGGCTCGTGTTGCATTATTCGCTTTATTACGCATGAAGCAGCCACGACTTCTCCCACTGAAACACAGTGAAACAAATAGCCATTCTGTTTGAGCGGCTTTGGAACTATGCCAAAACGCTCAAATCTCCCTCGATGCGAGTCATCGCTTGCTTTCGTGGCTTTTATTAATAAATGAATAAATGCGAAGGGAATGGCAATCGCCAATACAAGCGAATATCCCCACCGGCAGAGCGTTTCAAGTAGAGTAGGTTTATAGCCACGTGTATTGGCAACAACCATAAATACATCCTTTTTGATACAGATACTTCGACGGCACGACTACAAGTGATCGACTATCGATGTTGAATTATGCTTTTCAAATACGGTGTGCTGGGCACTGCGAAACAGCCACTCCCAGCGGTAAGCAGGTAATTCTAGCTATCTAGTGCCGCAGTTCCCGATAGATTCTTTCGACATTGTAGTGGCTAAATAGCCCGCGTCTAGGGCAAAGCGACCCTATACGTAAGTAAATAGTGTATATGAGAAAGGCAATAATATATTGATAACTCGCTTTATGCGTATAGCGGTGTTTAAACAGCAGTAGACTTAACACAGTATTCCCAACGCAAAGATAGCGGTTGGCTGCGACGTACATTCTCTATTCCTGAAGACCATATCGTCATTGCAAACTTCGCTCAGTACATTTCTCAAAAAGGGCAAGCGGATATCATTTTGGCTATGCACGATGTATTGAGCAAGCATGAAAATGTAACCTGTTTATTGTTTGGCGAGGGAAATCTAAAAGAGAGCTATCAATCACTTATAGAACACCACAAGCTAGACGAGCATGTGAAGCTTTGCGGTTTTACTAAAGAGGTAGCCAAAATACTCCCTAATGTAGATATTCTGGTTCATCCTTCCTATTCAGAGGGGTTAGGCGATATTTTACTTCAGGCAGGTGCTAATAAATGTGCAGTGTTATCTAGTCCTGTGGGGGGAATACCCGAAGTTATCAAGCATAAGGAAACAGGTGTTATGGTAGCGCCGGGAGATATTGACGGAATTGGGGAGAGCTTAATTAGTCTAATTGAAGCCCCTGATGAAAGAGCACAATATGGAGAGGCTTTGTATAAGCTTGTCACAAGTAAATTTGGTATAGAAAGGATGTCCAATGCCTACGCTGATTTATACAAGACGCTAGTCTTCAACGGCGCTGATAATGAACACGCTTAAGCCTATGGAAGCACGTTAAAGAAACTGCAGATACAAAAAAGCCGCTCGAGAGCGGCTTTTTTAAGACTTTGAAAAAAGTTAGCGATTAAACGCCAGCTTTCTCAACAACGTCAACTAGCATCCAAGATTTGCTCTTAGATAGTGGGCGACATTCACGTACTGTTACTACGTCACCTTTATTGCATACGTTGTTTTCGTCGTGGGCGTGAAGCTTAGTAGAGCGCTTGATGAACTTCCCGTAGATTGGGTGCTTAACAAAACGTTCAACTACAACAGTGATAGACTTATCCATCTTGTTGCTAACCACACGACCTTGTACTGTACGAATTTTTTGCTCAGTCATTACGCATCAGCCTTTTGAGTCAGAATGGTTTTAACACGCGCGATGTTACGACGTACTTTTCTCAACTGATCAGTTTTTTCAAGCTGACCTGTTGTGTGCTGCATGCGTAGGTTGAACTGTTCGCGTAGCAGGTTAATCAACTCTGCGTTCAGCTCTTCTACGCTCTTTTCTTTCAGTTCAGTCGCTTTCATTACATCACCGTCCGAGTTACAAAGGTTGTTTTAAATGGCAGTTTAGCCGCTGCCAATTCAAACGCTTCGCGTGCTAGAGCTTCAGGAACACCTTCCATCTCATAAAGAACACGACCAGGCTGAATTTGGCATACCCAGTACTCAACGTTACCTTTACCTTTACCTTGACGCACTTCTAGAGGCTTCTCAGTAATTGGCTTGTCAGGGAAAACTCGAATCCAAATTTTACCTTGACGCTTAACGTGACGAGTCATAGCACGACGCGCTGCTTCGATTTGACGCGCAGTCATTCGACCACGGCCAACTGCTTTAAGGCCGTAAGTACCAAAGGCAACAGTATTACCCGCTGCTAAGCCGCGGTTGCGGCCTTTGTGCATCTTACGGAACTTCATGCGTTTTGGTTGTAACATGATTAGCCCTCTCGCTTAGCGTTGCGGCCTTTCTTCTTAGGTTGAGCAGCTGGTGCTTGCTCTTGAGTTGTAGGTAGACCACCTAGAACTTCACCTTTGAAGATCCATACTTTAACGCCGATGATACCGTAAGTAGTTGACGCTTCAGAGGTTGCGTAATCGATGTCCGCACGGAAAGTGTGCAGAGGAACGCGACCTTCACGGTACCATTCAGAACGTGCAATCTCTGCACCGCCCAAACGGCCGCTAACTTCAACTTTGATACCTTTCGCGCCTAGACGCATTGCGTTTTGTACTGCGCGCTTCATCGCACGACGGAACATAACACGACGCTCTAGCTGGCTAGAGATGCTATCAGCTACTAGCTGGCCATCTAGCTCTGGCTTACGTACTTCAGCGATGTTGATCTGAGCTGGCACGCCGGCTAGCTTAGATACGTAGTTACGCAGCTTTTCTACGTCTTCACCTTTCTTACCGATTACAACGCCTGGACGAGCAGTGTGAATAGTCACACGGATGCTCTTAGCAGGACGCTCGATCACGATCTTAGAAAGTGAAGCGTTCTTAAGTTGCTTAGTCAGATACTGACGTACCTGATGATCGTTATACAGGTTGTCTGCATAGTCTGCAGTATTAGCGTACCAGGTAGATGTCCATGGTTTGCTGATACCCAGGCGTATACCTGTAGGATGTACCTTCTGTCCCATTATCTACTCCTAGTTATCCGCTACAACCACAGTGATGTGACTGCTGCGCTTGAAGATACGATCAGCACGGCCTTTAGCACGTGGCTTGATACGTTTCATAGTTGGACCTTCGTCAACGAAAACTTTAGACACGCGTAATTCGTCGATGTCTGCGCCTTCGTTGTGCTCTGCGTTAGCAATCGCAGATTCCAATACTTTCTTTACTAGCGCTGCGCTTTTCTTCGGGCTGTACGCAAGAAGCTCAAGAGCTTTCTCAACGTGCATTCCGCGAATTTGATCCGCAACCAAGCGTGCCTTTTGAGCCGACGTGCGGGCAAAACGGTGTTTAGCTAATGCTTCCATCTTCCTACCCCTTAACGTTTAGCTTTCTTATCCGCGACATGGCCGCGGTAAGTACGCGTTGGCGCAAATTCGCCCAACTTGTGGCCGACCATTTCGTCACTAATAATGACAGGTACATGTTGTCGACCGTTATGGACCGCAATGGTCAACCCAATCATATCTGGGATGATCATAGAACGACGAGACCAAGTTTTGATTGGTTTACGTTCGTTCTTTTCCACTGCAGCCTCTACCTTCTTCAGCAAGTGAAGGTCAATAAAAGGACCTTTCTTGAGAGAACGTGGCATGGTGAATCCTCGCTATTACTTGTTTCGACGACGTACGATAAGCTTATCAGTACGCTTGTTGCTTCGGGTTTTCTTACCTTTGGTAGGAACACCCCAAGGAGTTACTGGGTGACGACCGCCTGATGTACGACCTTCACCACCACCGTGTGGGTGATCAACCGGGTTCATGGCAACACCACGAACGGTAGGACGAACACCACGCCAGCGTGTAGCACCAGCTTTACCTAGTGAACGAAGCATGTGCTCTGCATTGCCAACTTCACCGATAGTGGCGCGGCAATCAGATAGAACTTTACGCATTTCGCCAGAGCGTAGACGTAGGGTAACGTAGTTTCCGTCACGTGCTAGGATCTGAGCATAAGCACCAGCAGAACGTGCGATTTGCGCACCTTTGCCAGGCTTCATTTCAATTGCGTGTACAACAGTACCTACAGGGATGTTACGCATAGGTAGAGTGTTACCAGACTTGATCGGAGCGTCCGAACCAGACTGGATTGCATCACCTGCTTGCATACCCTTAGGAGCCAGAATGTAACGACGTTCACCGTCTGCGTACAATACTAGTGCAATGTTTGCAGAACGGTTTGGATCGTATTCTAAACGCTCAACTTTAGCTGGAATGCCGTCTTTGTTGCGTTTAAAGTCGATTACACGGTAGTGTTGCTTATGACCACCACCAATGTGACGAGTGGTAATACGACCATTGTTGTTACGACCGCCAGATTTGCTGTTCTTTTCAAGCAAAGGTGCGTACGGTGCACCTTTGTGCAGGTCAGGATTTACGACCTGAACAACGTGACGACGACCGGCAGAAGTTGGCTTAGCTTTCAATAATGGCATTTCTAATCCCCTTCTTACTCAGCACCACCGACAAAGTCGATGTCCTGACCTTCTTTAAGAACCACGTAGGCCTTTTTCCAGTCGCTGCGCTTACCGAAAGACATGCCGTGACGCTTGGTTTTACCCTTAACGTTCACAGTACGAACACCTTCAACTTCAACTTCAAACAGTTTTTCAACTGCAGCTTTGATTTCGGCTTTGTTCGCGTCTTTAGCTACTTTAAATACAACTGTGTTGTTCGCTTCAGCAGCCATTGTAGACTTTTCTGAAACGTGAGGTGCTACTAGCACCTTCAGTAGACGTTCTTCTTTCATGCTAACGCCTCCTCAAGTTGTTTAACCGCATCAGCAGTCATTAGCACTTTTTCAAATGCAATCAAGCTCACTGGGTCGATGCCTGCTACGTCACGTACGTCAACTTTGTACAAGTTGCGCGCCGCTAGGAACAAGTTCTCATCAACTTCAGGAGTAACGATTAGAACGTCATTTAGTTCATATTCGTTAAGTGCAGAAATAAGAGCTTTAGTCTTAGGTGCGTCAACACCGAACTTCTCTACAACAACCAAACGGTCTTGACGGATTAGTTCAGACAGGATGCTCTTGATCGCACCGCGATACATTTTCTTGTTAACTTTTTGGTCAAAGTCACGAGGCTTTGCTGCGAAAGCACGGCCACCGCCAACCCAAATTGGGCTACGGATTGTACCAGCACGAGCACGGCCAGTACCTTTTTGACGCCATGGCTTCTTACCGCCACCACGAACTTCAGCGCGAGTTTTCTGCGCTTTTGTACCCTGACGAGCACCTGCACCGTAAGCTACAACTACCTGGTGTACCAGGGCTTCGTTGAATTCACGTCCAAAGGTCGCTTCGGATACTTCAAGAGCGCTTTGCGCGTCTTTCAATGTTAATTCCATCAGTTCACTCCCCCAGACGTTACGCTTTAACAGCTGGCTTTACGATTACATCGTTGCCAGTTGCGCCAGGTACGGCACCTTTAACTAGGATAAGGCCGTTCTCTACGTCAACACGTACAACTTCCAAAGACTGAGTAGTCACTTGCTTGTTACCAAGCTGACCAGCCATTTTCTTGCCTTTGAATACTTTACCTGGTGATTGGTTTTGACCAATTGAACCAGGAGCACGGTGTGACAAAGAGTTACCGTGTGTCATACGCTGAGAACTGAAGTTCCAGCGCTTGATAGCACCTTGGAAACCTTTACCTTTTGATGTACCAGTTACATCAATTTTCTTAGTGTCGTTAAAGATTTCAACAGTGATTTCACTGCCTACTTCAATATCGGCACCTTCGTTTTCTTCTAGGCGGAATTCTACTAGAGTGCGTCCAGCTTCAACACCAGCTTTAGCAAAGTGACCTGCTTCAGCTTTGTTGATGCGGTTAGCTTTCTTAGTTCCAGCAGTAACCTGAAGAGCGCGATAACCGTCAGTTTCCTCAGTACGAAGCTGAGTAACGCGGTTTGGGGTCGCTTCAATAACAGTCACAGGGATAGACGTACCATCTTCAGTGAAGATGCGAGTCATACCCACTTTACGACCGACTAGACCAATCGCCATTGTTATAACCCTCTCTTATTAGCCCAGGCTGATTTGAACATCAACGCCAGCAGCCAAGTCCAAACGCATCAACGCGTCAACTGTTTTATCAGTTGGCTCGATGATGTCTACCAAACGCTTGTGAGTACGGATTTCATATTGATCACGCGCGTCTTTGTTAACGTGCGGAGAAATCAGAACTGTATAGCGTTCTTTGCGAGTAGGTAGAGGAATAGGACCACTTACCTGAGCACCAGTGCGTTTCGCAGTTTCAACGATTTCAGCCGTAGACTGATCGATCAACTTGTGATCAAACGCTTTCAAACGAATGCGAATTCTTTGATTTGGCATCGATTAAGCTCCAATCGAAAGAACAAAAAAATTCACCCTTTCTCTTCCATTTATTCCGGAAAGAAAGGATGTGCGTAAACCGATGGTTCCCAATCGGAACCCTGTTCTTTTTTCTAGCACGCCAGCAACAGGCTAATCAGTGATGATGAATCCGTTACTTCGGCAACCACCCTAAAAGCAGTGAGGTCGCGGCTAAAAATTACGTGCCCTAATTGGGCAGTGGGCGCGAATTATACAGAAAGGCAGAAGCAATGCAAGAGGCAGTTTGCTTTTTATACACATATTTTTACGCTATACCAGTGTATGTAACTGTCTATAAGTAGTATTGTTGCTTTCGTGGTATAGGTATATCTTGTTACCCCAGCTTAACAGGCACTTGTAATGCCAAATGCATAAAGGACTAGGCGCCAACATTATTAGTAGTGAGAATATGGAAGTAGTGAATAACCAGCAAACTTTTGCACAAATAAAACGCATTTTAAATAACCATTCCACGTTACTGGATGCATATGGCTTATTAGAGCCAATTATCCTCGG
This sequence comes from Alteromonas sp. MmMcT2-2, assembly GCF_022348305.1. Lineage (NCBI taxonomy): Bacteria > Pseudomonadati > Pseudomonadota > Gammaproteobacteria > Alteromonadales > Alteromonadaceae > Alteromonas > Alteromonas sp. MmMcT2-2. The sequence goes on along the minus strand of NZ_JAKRFA010000027.1, from coordinate 8,630 downwards.
TTTGTTTGATGCCCAGCGTATGAGTATTTTTCAACGTCGACGTCAGCATCAAGATTTGGTCGCGAGATTTAAAACGGGTAAAGAGACACTGGAAATAAAAGTGCCAATTAGCCCAATGTCGATTGCTGGTTATGTTGCCCTATCACAAAAGGCTGTGGTTATTGACGACCCGTATAATCCTGCACTACTTCAAAGCATTCACCCTCGCCTGCGCTTCGCTGATAAGTTCGACAAAGACAATGACTTTAAAACCCAGAACATTTTATGCGTACCTATAATGAATGCGGGCGTGTTGATGGGTGTTATCCAAATCATCAACAAAGTCAGTGGTGGTTTTACTGAAGAAGATTTAAAGCTAGGCAATGCCCTTGCACTTATTCTTGGCGACAAGTTCAGATTTGAACTGGGCGGCACAAACAACCCTTTCGATCTACTAGTTCACAAAAGCTTATTAGACGAAGCTACATTAAACGATATTCAAAGTTCTACTCCAGACATTCGCGCTCTTATACAGCGTCTTGTATCGGAACACCGCATCTCTGAAGAAGAAATTGGCAACTCGCTTTCTATTCACTATCAGGTGCCTTTTATTCCTTATTTACCTGATAAGTATCACAGGTTCGAAAATGAAAGCCGTCTGAATGTTTCTTATTTAAAAAGAAACTATGTGGCTGTCATTGCCGATGCCCATGACAAGCCTATCGTGTTGATGGCTGAACCTAATAATGCGGCGCTACTTATGGAAATAGAGAGCGCCATGGGTATTGATAGCTACGAGATAGCTGTCAGCCTACCAAGCTTAATTCTTCAATATTTGGGGGAAAACAGCGGTGGCGGTGGCCCCGGCGAGATGAGTGATATTCTCGACGAGATTGGTACATCAACTGAAGATAACGACGACCAAGTCGATGAGCTGTCGGACGACGCCCCTGCTGTGGTGCGCTTAGTAAGCCGTATTCTGCACGATGCAAAAAGACTCAACGCGTCAGATATTCATATAGACCCAGAGAAAAATGCGCCCACTCGTGTACGTATGCGCGTGGACGGTGTGTGCCGCGACATGAACCAAGTGCCTAATTCGCACCACAGTGCGGTTATTGCACGCATAAAGATAATGTCGAATTTGAACATTGCCGAAAAACGCGTACCTCAGGATGGCAAACTCGCGTTTAGAATGAATGGTCAACTTGTTGAAGTTCGTGTTGCCACCATTCCTACGGTTGCCGGTGAAGGTGTAGTTATGCGTATTCTGGCATCTGGCGGTGCGATGCCTATTGATAAGATGAACTTGGCACCGAACAACCGTGCACGTTTAGAAGAAATGATTAAGAAGCCTCACGGCATTCTTCTCGTTGTTGGGCCAACGGGTTCAGGTAAAACCACCACGCTTCACGCTATATTGGGATATTTAAACACGCCTGAAAAGAAGATTTGGACCGCTGAGGACCCGGTGGAAATCACGCAACCCGGCCTACAACAGGTTCAAGTAAGCCCTAAGATTGGCTTCAACTTTGCTGCGGCCCTGCGCGCATTCTTACGTGCTGACCCTGACATTATTCTTATTGGTGAGATGCGTGATAAAGAAACCGCACATGCGGGGATTGAAGCCTCGTTAACCGGTCACTTAGTACTGTCTACACTGCATACCAACTCAGCCCCTGAAACGATTACCCGTTTACTTGATTTGGGTCTCGACCCTGTGAACTTCTCAGATGCCTGCGTGGGTATACTGGCTCAACGTCTTATTCGAACGCTATGTAGTAGCTGTAAAGAAAAGTACATCGCCACTGAAACCGATATGGCCTTTATTGAGCGCCAGTATGGTCATGCGCACATGGCGGAGCTGAATATTCAGACGCCACTAGAGCTTTACCGCGCTAAAGGCTGCGAAGAATGTGGAAACACGGGTTACAAAGGTAGAACAGGGGTACATGAACTACTAGGTATGACGCCAGAGCTTCGGTCAATGGTGTACAAAGAAGCCAGCGTCGCCGATATGAAGTCTCAGGCTGCTGCTGATGGCATGCGCACCCTCGTTCAAGACGCAATTTTCAAAGTGCTTAAAGGCGACACCGACCTTGCACAAGTCCAAATTATTGGTGGAGATTAATCACTCAACTCTTAAAATTTTTAGTAACGTAAAACAAATACTGTACTTTAAGACGGTTCACTATGAGTGTGAATTGCGTTATAAATTTATCAAAAAGAAGGGATACTACATGAAAAATCTATTAGCAATAGCTGCCGTTTTATCTTCAGTTGTACTTTCAGCCCCTACGTTGGCTCAGTCGCATACTAAGAATCATATTTGGAAATCCGAATATTTATCTACTTTAGAATTGGGCTTGCACGCCCTGAAGGCAGAGAAGTATGAAAAAGCACTGGAGAAGCTGACTGCTTCTGCAAAAATGGGAAATAAAGAAGGCCAATATTACCTCGCGCAAATGTATTTCCAAGGATGGGGGACGCCCGTTAATTATGAAGAAGGCTGGCTCTGGTTGAATGTTGCAATGGAACAAAAAACCGCTGAATGGAACCGTTCTTACCGACAGATAAAGAATGCTTTACCTGAAGACTACATCAATGCTTTAGAGCCTTATGTAGAAGAATATATCTCTCTTTACGGTGCACAAGCCCAAGATTTGAGATGTGAGACACGCGCTGCCATCGGCTCGAATATTAAAGAAGTAATCTGCGAAAAACGCTATTACTAACATCACATGGCATAGCGACTTCTCACTACAGAGAAGTCGCTAACCACTACCCTTATACGTGCTATTTCTTCAAGTATTCTCTTATCACGTAATGCAGAATGCCGCCGTTTTCAAAGTAAGTGAACTCGTTTGATGTATCAATTCTGATATCCATCATAAACGTTGTTGTTTTTCCTTCATCCGACACGGCTTTAACTTCAACCTCAGTCTGCCCACGTTCAACAGCGTTAATAGAAAAAGACTCATTGCCTTTAAGCTCCAAAGAACTCGCGCTATCACCTGACTTAAATTGAAGTGGCAAAATCCCCATTCCAATCAGGTTAGAGCGGTGAATTCTCTCGTAGCTCTCGGCTAATACTGCTTTCACCCCCATCAAAGAAGGGCCTTTAGCTGCCCAATCTCGACTCGAGCCAGTACCGTACTCTTTTCCACCAATTACAATGGCTGGTACGCCGTCATCTTTGTAACGCATGGCAGCATGGAAAATAGACATACTATCGCCACTTGGGAAGTGTGTGGTAGCACTGCCTCTTGTGCCGGGTGCTAATTGGTTTTGAAGACGCACGTTAGCAAACGTACCTCTCATCATAACCTCGTGGTTACCACGACGCGATCCATAAGAGTTAAAGTCTTTAGGCTCAACCCCTTGGGCCTGCAGGTACTCTCCGGCTGGGCTATCTTCTGCGATGGCGCCGGCTGGAGAAATATGGTCGGTAGTAATCGAATCGCCCACCTTAACCAAGCATCGTGCGTTTTCAATTGCAGTTAAAGCCTCAGGCTCTTTACCCATTACTTCAAAGAAAGGTGGATGCTTAATGTAGGTTGATTCTGGCCAGTCGTAGACTGACGTTTTACTTACCTGCAATTCATTCCATTCACCGCTTCCTTTAAATACATCTGCATACTTTTCTTTAAACAAATCACCGGTGACGTTTTCCGCTATATATTGCTGAATTTCGTCTTCGGTAGGCCAGATGTCTTTCAGATATACCGGAGAACCATCACTCGCCTTACCTAACGGCTCTTTAGTGATATCTACATTCATGTTTCCAGCCAACGCGTATGCAACAACCAGTGGTGGTGATGCAAGGTAGTTTGCAGCCACATCAGGATGGATACGCCCTTCAAAGTTGCGGTTACCAGATAAAACTGAGGTAACCGTAAGTTTCGCTTTTCTAATGGCGTCGGTAATGGCATCAGGTAGCGGTCCAGAGTTACCAATACACGTAGTACAGCCGTAGCCAACCAAGTTAAAGCCTAGTGCTTCAAGCGGATCCATCAGACCTGCATCTTCTAGATACTGAGTAACAACCTGCGAACCAGGTGCTAATGAAGTCTTAACCCACGGCTTACGAGTTAGCCCTTTTTCCGCTGCTTTCTTCGCAAGCAAGCCTGCGCCAACGAGTACAGATGGATTTGACGTATTAGTACAGCTGGTGATAGCAGCTATTACAATAGCGCCATCTTCAAGGTTGAACTTGCTTCCTCTGAACTCCACGAACGAGTCGTGTTCTTCGTCCACCTCGTCTGTTGTACCTAACCCCGCTTCCGCGATGAGATCGGTTTCTTCATCAAGCACTTTCACGTCAATTTGCGAACGATGCCACTCTCTAAATGCCTCTGCTGCATTATCGAGGGCAATTCTATCTTGAGGACGCTTAGGTCCAGCAAGTGAAGGAACCACTTCATCTAAGTTAAGTTCAAGGGTCTCATGATACTGGGCATCTTTTGAGTGGTCGTCGTGCCATAAGTGGCTGAACTTTGCATATTCCTCAACAAGGGCAATTTGATCTTCGTCTCGGCCGGTGAGTCGCAGGTAATCTAGCGCAACATCATCAATAGGGAAGATACCGCAAGTAGCACCATATTCGGGCGCCATGTTTGCGATGGTGGCACGGTCTGCCGTAGTAAGATGCTTAAGACCCGGTCCATAGAATTCTACAAACTTTCCAACAACGCCATGTTCACGTAGTTGTTGTGTGATAGTTAGCACCATGTCGGTGGCAGTTACGCCAGCAGGCAACTTACCTGAAAGCCTGAAGCCAACCACTTTTGGTAATAACATTGTTACTGGTTGACCCAGCATCGCCGCTTCTGCTTCAATGCCTCCCACACCCCAGCCTAGTACGCCAAGGCCATTAATCATAGTGGTATGCGAATCTGTTCCTACTAGGGTATCTGGGTAAACCAACGTTTCCCCATCCTGTTCCTTAGTAAACGCGCAACGAGCAAGATACTCTAGGTTAACCTGATGCACGATACCGCGACCAGGGGGAACCACTTTGAAATTGTCAAAGCTAGACTGACCCCATTTTAGAAATTGATAACGCTCTCTATTTCGCTGAATTTCAATGTCGGTATTCTTTTCAAGCGCATCGTCTTCAGCAAAATGATCTACCATTACTGAGTGGTCAATAACCAGCTCTACTGGATTGAGGGGATTAATCGCCTGAGCGTCGCCACCTAAACGATTAACCGCATCGCGCATGGCTGCTAAATCAACAATAGCAGGCACACCCGTAAAATCTTGGAGGATGACGCGTGCGGGAACAAAAGACACTTCGTAATCAACGTGATTATCTGTGTCCCACTTTGCTACTTGCTCAATATCGTTGCTGTTAACAAACTCTTGGTCTTCATGACGAATCAGGTTTTCCAAAAGAATTTTGATACAAAACGGAAGCCTGTCGAGCGCATATTTACTGCCTATACCGTCAAAATTTACCGCCTTGAAGTTTTTGCCGTTTACTTCAAGCTGCGAAAAAGACTTATATGTCATACGCTCACCATCCTTCTTTGCCTGTTCGTGAATATTGTGTACGTTTCAATTTTGCCAACGCAAGAAACGAGCAACGTGTTTTTAGTCGCCTTATTTTCCAATTTGTACGGCCTAAACATGAAAAAAAGTTCACCTACTATTAGTAATGGCATCGCTTTTTTAGCTATTTCTCATTATTGGTTTAAACAGATGGATTATGGAGAAGCGCTGTAACAGCTGGAAAAAGCTGACTAGGGCAGATAGCGCTTATTGATAAGAAAGCTTCGCATATGCACAGAGTACTTGCTGATTAAGATGGTTTACAAATATGCAACATTTCTGTTTTCTTATAACGCACCAAACGGTATGCTTAAAAGAAGGTTAAACATTAAATGTCTTAATACATGCTTAGGAAAGCTTTGAGATATACAAGCATTAGTAGTAAGCAATAAAAATAATAACGAAGTTATCATGACACACCCGCTAGTTAAGAAGTACAACCTTGCACCTCACCCCGAGGGAGGTTTCTATCGTCAAGTTTTCCGTTCTGAAAACGAAACTAAATCGTTTGTGCACAATGCTAGTCGACCCGCGCTTACTCATATTTATTTTCTTCTATTAAAGGGACAAGTTAGTCGTTTTCATCGCGTGTTACATGATGAAGTGTGGAATCACTACGAAGGGGCTCCACTACAACTGTTTCAACTTGAAAAACAACAGTTGTGGGAACGTCGCATTGGTGGGCAAAGCACTGACTATGTAGAAGTTGTTAAAGCAGGGAATTTTCAGGCAGCCGCAACGATGGGTGATTACTCACTTGTTGGTTGTACAGTAGCACCTGGCTTCGACTTCGAAGACTTTAGCTTTATTGAAGAGCCATCGATGCAAGAGTGGATAAAAGTTGCTCATCCAGACCTTACCCGTTTTATATAATAATTCCCAAGTTATAGTGATAAACACACGTCTTACCTGCGATTTTGTACCAGCATAAACTGGATTTTTAAGCGCCAATCAAGGATGATAACAGCAGATTTTTAAATATACGTCTGAACGTCCAATTTCTGGAATTATCTCAGACTATTTCACTCTAACGCCGCAGGTAACCCAACTATGTATAAATTGGTACTTATTCGTCATGGAGAAAGTCAGTGGAACTTGGAAAACCGTTTCACAGGCTGGCACGACGTTGACTTGACCGACACTGGTGTAGCACAAGCAAAGACCGCAGGTCAGCTTCTTAAAGATGCTGGATTTACATTTGATCAGGCTTATACGTCTGTACTTCTTCGCGCAATTAAAACACTTAATATTGCACTTGAAGAGATGGGTCAGCACTACCTTCCAGTTGAGCGTCACTGGCGTCTGAACGAGCGTCACTACGGTGCGTTAACAGGTTTAGACAAAGCAGAGACTGCCGCTAAGCATGGTGAAGAACAGGTTAAAATCTGGCGTCGTAGCTTCGACATCCCACCTCCGGCAGTTGAAGATGACAGCGAGCACTTCCCAGGTCACGATCCACGTTACAACAATGTAGATGCTGACATCCTGCCACGTGGTGAAAGTCTAAAACTAACTATCGAACGTGTACTACCATACTGGCACGACGTTATTCGTCCAGACATCCAAGCAGGCAAGCGCGTAATTATTGCTGCGCACGGCAACAGTCTTCGTGCTCTTGTTAAGTACCTTGATGGTATGTCAGACGAAGAAGTGTTGGGCCTAAACATTCCTACTGGTGTACCGCTAGTATACGAACTAGATGAAAACCTTAAGCCAATCTCTAAAGAATATCTTGGCGATGCTGACGCTATCAAAGCAATGATGGATGCAGTCGCTAAGCAAGGCAAAGCGAAGTAATCGAGTGCCTTTTTAGAAACGAAAAAGCCTGCGTTCGCAGGCTTTTTTAATGGGTGTCTGATTAGACTAGTTTGGCACTTTCACCAACCAATTGTGAGTGTCTTCGGCCTTACCCCATTGGATATCATTTAACGCTTGTCTTAGCTTCATCGTTACAGGGCCAGCTTCACCGTTACCCACCTGATACTCTTTATCATTGTGAATAAAAGTACCTACCGGCGTAAGTACAGCCGCTGTACCAGACAGTGCTGCTTCAGTATTCGGTTTGGCTGAACGCTCTAGTAGTTCGTCTACAGTAATATCACGCTCGCTCACTTTCATGCCGTGGTCTTTGGCAATTTGAAGAATCGTTGCTCGGGTCACACCGTGTAGGAAGCTAGAATCTAACCCTTTAGTAATGATTTCATCACCATCGATAAGCAGGAAGTTAGCAGCTCCGGTTTCTTGTACATCGCCATTAGGGCAAAACAGAATTTGATCAGCCTGAACTTCTGCACGCGCTTTAAGAATAGGAGGCAACGCACTGGCGTAGTTACCACCGCTTTTTACCATTCCCATGTGCGGCGCACAGCGCATGCCTGTTTCGTCTAGCAACAAGCGAAGTGGCTTCAAACCGCCAGCAAAGTAATCACCAACTGGCGATAACAAAACGTATAGCATAGAACTTGCTGATGGCGCTGCCGCTTTACCGATAGACGCTTCTGTGCCGATATGCGTAGGGCGGATATACATAGAACCTGGAGGCTCTGGAACCTCGGAGGCGTATTTTGCAACAATATCGATGATCATCTTTTCGACTTGCGCTTTGTCTATTTCAGGCAAGTTTAGTAGACGGCTACTTTGAGCAAAGCGCTCGATATTCTTATCCATTCTGAAAATGTTGATGCTGCCATCTTCGTGCTTAAATGCTTTTAAGCCTTCAAAGCATGTACTTGAGTAATGAAGCACGTGTGCACCAGGGTGCAGCTGAATACTATCTGCACTGACAAATTCGGTGTCAGTCCACTTATCGTTGACAAAGGTAGCAAGTGCCATTTGTGGCATGAATACTGTACCGAATACGGCCATTAGTTTGTCCTATTTACTTCGACTAGAAAAATACTCGACAGAGTTTACCAAAAAACGCTCACTTTGCTAAAAGTAAGTCAGATCTATTAAGGCTTTTATCGAATAAGAATGTCTACAAATACTGACAACACAAAAATAATGGGGTCAGAGTCTGAGGGATCCCCACGAATTTAATTTCATATGCCTCCGGCCCAGGCTGCGTCAACTATGGAGCTGTACCATTTGAGTGCAGC
>NZ_JAKRFA010000026.1:0-56323 GCF_022348305.1 Alteromonas sp. MmMcT2-2 | reverse complement strand
AGCTTCAAGCTCTTTCTTATTCATGTTCATCTGCCTATCCTTAACTCTCTATAGAGTAAATTGAGATAGGCAGTTACACAAAATTAGTTACAGTCTCTAATAACAACGCAAAAAAAAGGGGAACCTAGCGGCTCCCCTTTTTCCTGGAATTTTGAGTATCCTTCTCCGCGATCCTTTGCGACTAAAATCTTCCCGATTAAAATCCGTATACGCCCCTTTCCATCTACTCTCGCGCCTTCCTGTGCGAGCTACACTTCCATGCGTAGGTCCCTTTCCTTTTTTCCTAAATTACTGCACATCCTACATGCAGTGTTCCTCATCCTGAGGCTGTCCTTGTCAGGCTCCGCTGACGATCCCTTCCTTCGTTCCATTTTTCGCTGCACATCCTGCTACAGCTTTGCTAATCCTTTAGCATGTCCTTCTTTCATCCTTGGTTTGCTCGTCCATGCAAACTAGAAATTCCTTGATGGCTCTCCTGCCGTTGGCTCCTTGCCTCTAGCTCCTTGCTAGCTTTAGTCCCTTTATCCCTGCAACGTCCTGTTTGTGATGTCCTATCACGTTTCTCGTCCTTGAATTCCTTTATTCCCTATCAAATCCGTTTTCAACGTCCGTTTAATGCAGCATCCTATCTGCTTTCCCTTCCCTTTACTCACTGCCTTGTGAGAGTCTCATCCTTAAGTTGTCCTAACTTATTCCGTTGATGATTCCTTACTCAATCCGTGACTCGTCGTGTTTCCTTGTGACATGTTCATAGTATCCCTTCCAATTATTACCGCCATATTGAATTACAGGGATTTAAGAAAGTTTTTTGTACGACTTTCGACTACTTTTAAAAATATGCAATAGAATCAAAGACTTTATACTTTAGTATAATTTTTTCTTTCAGAATTTAGGTAAGATCACTCACAGCGTTTGTAGGAAATGTCTTACAAGCGAATGAGGCAAAAATGCATTTTTGTAAATATGCTAGGAAACGAGAGGACAACCAAGAAAGCGTTAACAAAGTTTACCTACATCTTGAGTTACTTTGAAAGCTAAGCTTGTGACTACAAGTTTAATGGACGGTACTTTTCCTCAATGGCATAGCAATGCAGACGACATATTAGTTATAAGCATATAAGAGCGAATATCTAATCGTGCTCCGTTTACGCTTGTCTAAAGCGCGGTGAAAATTTGCAATACCTTTTCCACTATCGATTAAAAAATAAACTATTCTTATATTGACTGGGATCAATATCATTAGCGATTAAATCTTGTTAACTATTAGCAGCTGATAAGTCAAAGCTTAGGTAGTTCGGCTCACCATAATCTACTTATTATTGCGATAGGAGACTTATTATGAGTAATTTACCCATAACTAATCGTTCCAGTGACAGTAAATCAAACAGCTTCTTGTCTAGCTTCTTTGGACAAAAGGCCCTTGATAACTTCTTTCAAGATTTTTCTAGTCATTTTCCCTTTTCAAAAGAGTTCTCCGGTCTTATAGACACCAAACTAGATTTCGTTACGCCCAAGGTCGATATTGTTGAGCGTAAAAAAAGCTATGAATTGACTGCGGAATTACCGGGGTTAGAGAGTAAGGACATAAAACTATCGCTGTCAGACGACATTCTCACTATAAGCGGGGAGAAGAAGTATGAAAGCGATGAAGATAAAGAAGACAACATACACGTGATGGAACGTAGTTACGGCAGTTTTCAGCGTAGTTTCAGGTTACCTGTGAGCGTAGAGCAAGATGCTATTAACGCAAATTTTAAGAAAGGAGTACTCAAGATACTTCTTCCTAAATCGGCTAAAGCACAGGAATTACAGCGTAAGATTGAGATAACAGACTAGATACAAATAGCGCCAGGGACGGCTGAATTCGGAGCCTGATATGAATGCTGAAACAGATATTTACCAGATAATGAAAGATACCTTAGTTTTAGTCTTGGCCGGTGGCCAGGGCTCAAGGTTGAAAGAATTAACCAAAATGCGCGCTAAGCCTGTACTAGAGTTTGGGAGCCACTGTCGTATTATAGATTTTCCATTATCGAACTGTGTTAATTCAGGTCTAAAGCAAATTGCCGTGCTGACTCAGTATAAGTCACAGTGTTTAATTCGCCATTTGATGCAGCATTGGAGCCCGTTGAACAACAGCTTTGGCGGTCGATTGGATATTTTAGCGGCATCACAACAACGGTCTGAAAGCTGGTATCAGGGAACGGCAGACGCGTGCTATCAGAACATGGGTTATATTAAGTCGGTGGCTCCGAAATACGTTTTGATTCTTTCAGGAGATCATGTCTATAACATGGACTACCGTAAACTCTTAACTACCCATGTGAAGAGTAATGCTGAAATGACAGTGTCATGCATCGAAGTGCCTACTGAGTTAGCCGCGAATCAGTTGGGGGTGTTAAAGGTTGATTGCAATAGTCAAATTACCGCATTTGATGAGAAGCCCCGCGTTCCCCATGCACTGGTCGATGCTCCTGACTATTGTTTGGCTTCCATGGGTAATTATGTAGTTAACGCTGATGTATTGTTCAAATTACTCACCGAAGATGCTGGCTCGCTTAACTCTGAGCATGATTTCGGCAAAGACGTCATCCCTTCAATTATTGCTCAGCATCGAGTTTTCGCTCATCGCTTTCGTAGCCCCAATGGTGCGCAAATTCCCTATTGGCGAGATGTGGGCACCTTGGACAGCTATTGGCAAGCTAATATGGACTTGCTGAATAACTCAAGTTTATTAAACCTATCCGATCCCACGTGGCCTATTTGGGGAAGCTCTTTTTCACGGGCGCCCACCGAAATTACTAATGGTAGCCACTCGACCTGTTGTGAACTTAAACAAGTATTAGTGGGTTCAGGCTGTAAGTTAAACAGTTGCTCTGTGAGTCAGTCAGTTTTGTCATCAAATGTTAGTATTGGCACAGGGTCAATAATAGATAAAAGCGTGTTGCTACCCGAGGTAAATGTAGGCAGTGAAGCCAGGTTAGCTAATGTAATTGTTGATAAAGGGGTAAACATCCCGCCTAACTTCGTAATTGCTGATACCGCTATAGCAAAACAACAAGGCTTCACAGTTACCCGAGAAGGTGTCATTTTAGTCACTCAAAAAGTTATCGATCGAATCAACGGCTCGTTAGCGGATATCGATAATATACAAAGATTTATGAAATCGAGTTATACCGGCCCTTTACCGGCGAGAATTGTAACTCCGAAAAGTCACGAGTTCCGCGATTACGTACTGTCCGAAAGGTAAACAGTGTTTTGTTTAATGCGTTCAATTCTGAACGCATTAAATTAGAACCCATTTTAGAACCTCAGTATAGGTGTCCTGGCAATATACTAGTTTTGTTTTTTCCTAAACATTATATCGCCGTCTATATGTGACAAATGAAGTTGACTAACGATTTGATAATTGTCGTCGTTAAAGAAGTGACGATGGGAAGGCACGGTGACAAAAACCGCGATGCCTTCGCTTTTGGCGTCTTCTTCTACAACGCTGTCAATTGCACCTAATAAAATATGTCCAAGACCATGGTGCTGATAATCAGGATGTACTGCGATAAAGCTCAACATATGGAAATTGTCGGCGGGTACTAAGGCGCGTACTTTTTCTTCTTTTTCTAACATTTGCTTAGTACCAAATAATCCGGCCGTCAAAAGCATTCGCAATCTCCAATGCCAGTAACGTCCTGAACCAAATGCCGCATCGGGTGCGGTTAAACACGCCACAGCGATAAGCCTGTCGTCATCAAACAGACCTATCATGGGTTGTTCTGCAACCCAGAATGCGTTGAGTTCTTCGCGAATCGCGGAACGAAGGCGGCTTTCATAGCCTTCTTTCTCTGCTTGAAAAATGTCGATGAAAAGGGGGTCGTCTACGTATGCATTGTAAAGAATGGAGGCAGCAACTTTCAGGTCATCAACAGATAAGTAGATAGCTTTAACCGTATCTTGCAAGGGGGCTATTGCGTTATTAATCGCATCGGTATTCATCAGGGGCTCCTTGTACGCAAAGTTGTTAGTTGCAAATGCCCATTCAAATAAGATGGGCAAGGTGGATAAAAATGCGGCCGCATTTAACATTGCGCCAACCACCTCACAAGCTGTTCAAACTTTAGCCTACTCGAAAACCCCTCACATGTTAACTTTTTATTAACATTTAAAAGTAAAGATAAATTCTGCTTTTATATTTAGTCACTAAAATTGAAGCGTGTTTAGTGCATCAAGCTATAGGCGCTGTCACCCCAACCTACCAAATTGCCGTTTCTGAAAACTAATGGGGTGCACTCGTCTTTTGTAGTTATACCGTCGCCCATTGTTTTTTGAGTACGGTAGTAAAGTACGCGATAAGTGCCGTCTTGCTTTTCGAACAATTCGTTAAAGTCAGCAACACCCATTTTTCTCAGCACAGTTTCGTAGCTTGTCCCTGTCTCAAGATTCGCAATGTGTTTGCGATTATTAAACTCTCTATCTTCCCAATCGGCACCATAGTGACTATCTGACCCTCCACCTACAGATACCACACAGCCTGAAAGTAAAACTGAAGATGCTAAAGCTAAAGAAAGAAGAACCGTTTTCATGTGTATTCCTTAAATTATGTGTGTTGTTTTTATTTGATACTACGTCTACTTTGTGAACCGACACTGAATAGACATAAATACGCGAGAAAAGTAACCATTGTATGCACAAGTGATAACGTAATTTAGGACTGAATAAACAAGAATAAGGCCAAAATATAAGATACTGATATTTATATAAATTATAGTTTCACCAGTATTGAACTCTTAAAAAAAAGTAGTGAGATAAGTAACTTATTAGTGAAATTGACTATACACACAAGCTACACTGCTAACTTTGACGACATTGAATCATTTTCGAATTATGAGTAATTCTAATTTACAGCAGCTCCATATTTTATGCCTTCAAATGCATAAAGAAGGTAAAACACCGTCGGTGGGGATTTTACGTGCTAGGGCTCCTTTTAAAGTATCGGTAACCGAAGCCATTGAGGCAATTAAGCGATTTAACGCGCATAAACCTAAATTAGATGTGCCAAGCGAAAAAGAAGACTCGCAACAAAATTCAACTAATAGCGCGGGGCAAGTTAGTAGTCTGCAAGCACGAGTAGAGACGTTAGAAAAAGAAGTGGCAGAACTAAAACGTGTGCTAAATGAGGTAATTAGCGCAAAGTAGTAATGACTTTTGCCGGCAGGCTACTTTATACCTGCCAGACAATGTAATTAAATAAACAGCTTACATAGTGGGCGTAAGTTGCTCCAAAAATGCCGCAAGAGACGGAGCAAGAATTTGAGAAGGCTCTTTACCTACCTGCTCGAGTGCAACTTCACCGCTTTCATTGACAACCGTTAAGATAAAATCTTCTTCATCAGTCAACCCAAAGAACAACGTTGGCGCTTGCCCCAGCCCCTGCTTCATTAGCAAATGGCCAATCAAGTTCTGTTGTAGTCGCTCAAAGTCTTCGCTATTGAAAACTTGTAGAAGCTCGCAGCGACCTTGAGGGGCGGCAGCCCTTAAATTATCGCTGTAGTAACGAGTGAAGTATTCACAGTATTCTGGATTTAGCTTTAGCGATAGCGCCTCTTCAACGTTATTGAAAGACTGCGGGGGCGACTGCAGTGTTGGTGTCCATCTAACAAACTCCCCATCTTGCGCCGTCTTTTCATAGCACGGCGAGGGCCACTCGCTATCATATACGATCTTTAACCCTTCTCCCTTGGTGTGTTCGACATAAGATGATACAAATTTATCTAATTGTGCGGAAATTGTTAGAGCCATTATGACGTTACCTGCGTATTTTTGGGGTACACTATACAACTAAACAGTTAAGTCAATACTGGGGTTGTTTCGACTATACTGCACGACATTAGTTCGCCACTGCGGTTCTCTTATTCAAACCCCACGTAGATGGATAAAAGGTTCACATGTCGACTGACAATTCACCTCAAAAAATTACTATCACTGCACCTGATGACCTCTCTTTGGGTAAACAGGTTGACTACGAATTTGAATATAACCCCGGCTTGTTGCAAGGCGTCCCGCGCAGTTTAAGCCGCGACACATTGGATCTCGCTAACTCTAGTCTACCTTTCGACGGTATAGATACCTGGACTGGATACGAACTTTCTTGGCTTAATTTAAAAGGTAAGCCCAATGTTGCTATTTTAGAATGCCATGTCCCTATCACCTCAGAAAACTTAATTGAATCAAAATCATTTAAGCTCTATTTAAATAGCTTCAATCAGACAAAGTTTGCCTCGGCAGAGGACGTACGACAGGTGCTACAGGCTGATTTATCAGCATGTGCAGGCGAGACTGTTGAGGTAAAGCTAATTCTTCCCGAGCAGTTTACCTCTTTGCAATTTAAAGAATTTGAAGGGACATTGTTAGATAGTCTTGATGTAGAAATCGAACAATACTCCCCCAACACCCAGTTTTTAGCTCTGGCTAAGAGTGGTGCAGAAGTAAAAGAGACGCTTATTTCCCACTTACTTAAATCTAATTGTTTAATCACAAGTCAGCCAGATTGGGCTAGTATTCAAATTAGGTATGAAGGAAAAGCTATTGAACATGAAGGGCTTTTGAAATATCTGATTAGCTTTAGGCAACACAATGAGTTCCATGAGCAGTGTGTTGAGCGCATCTACAACGACATAATGCAACATTGTCAGCCAGATAAGTTAACGGTGTGCGCTCGTTATACACGAAGAGGCGGTTTAGACATCAACCCCTTCCGTTCGAATTATGAAGCGCCTTATGCCAATCATCGTCAAGCACGTCAGTAATATTACGGTGAAGTACACCCCTAAAGCTAACACAGCCGCGGCGGTAACAGTGAATTAGAACTAAGACGAGATTATGGAAGCAAAACAACTACAAACTTTAAAACAAAATAATGCGCTTCTTTGCCAGTTTATTGTGAAGCTCTCAGCATTTTACGAGGGCTTCTCCGATAAAATAGATACTGAACTCAAGGTATTGCGTGGCCATCTATCTGGCACACCAAATTTCAGCCTAGCGGCGGTCAGTATTGAAAAGCTTAATAAATCTCTACAGCACCAAGAAATAACTCTGAGAAAATACAGCGTTGATACTGTATCTTCGCTAGAAGATGCGATGAAACAGCTGCAGAAAATTGTTTTTCAAGACAGTGAGTTGAAAGGGCTGACAACACAAGAGTTGATTAAATTGAATCAGCCTGTGGGCGATATATTTAGTATTTATAAACTATACGCAAAAGCCATTGCCCTTCACCGCATTGCACTTAACAAGAAAATGGTAGGCCTCGAACCAACCGGGTCGGTTGAGGCGCCATCGAACAAGCAAGAAAATTCGACCACTCGCTCGCTTAAAGATGACAATCCTCACTACCGCTCTATATTAGTTGAACTTAATCATTTGATTACTTCATACGCGCAGAAAAAACCGAATGATCCTCAGCTCAATGACATAAAGCAACGTCTCGATGACGGCATGGATGAAGACCAGTTACTGAAAAGCTGCGTTGTAATTTTGCGGATGATTGTGCAAGACGCCATGTCAGAGGCTAGCCTGACAGGGAAAGTCATTCAGAGCCTACACCGTTCGCTAGGTGAAGTAAGCAACGATGTAAACAATACCATTCAGGGGAGTCAAGCCCAATTCGAGCAACGCCAAGCGGGCAATGAACAGCTTAAGCGTGAGATTAGCCACATAGAAGAAGCTGTATCAGAAAGCAGCTCCTTAGAAGCCCTTAAAGAGCAGACCCAGTTTCGGGTTGAAAAGCTTGTAAGCACCTTAAGCGAGCAGCAAAGCAACGATCAGCAAGGCCAAGAAGCGCTAATGGCATTGCTGTCTTCAATGCAGTCGCGCATAGATACGCTTCAGCAACAAACCAGCGTTTATAAAAAGAAACTCGCCGAGCAAGCAATGCAGAGTCGAACCGATCCGCTAACACGCCTTCCTAATAGACAAGCATATAACGAAAAATTAGACGCAGCGTATGCTCACTTTAAATCTAGTGGGGATACTCTGGCAGTTGCCGTTGTTGATATTGATCATTTTAAATCGATCAACGATAGGTTTGGTCACGCTGCAGGAGACAAAACTCTGCAAGTGGTGAGCAAGTTTCTGAAACAAAGCCTGTCAGAAAATGATTTTGTTGCCAGATGGGGGGGAGAAGAGTTCGTTATGCTGCTGCCTAACACGCAGATGGCAGATATTGATAAAAAGCTTAATGAAGTTAGAACAAAGCTCGCTGCTATGCCGTTCAAATTTAAGCAAGAAAAAGTAAAAATTACCGCTTCTTTCGGCGCAACCTGTTTCGGTGAAAATGATACTACAGAAACGGTTTTCGAGCGCGCCGATGAATACCTTTATAAAGCGAAACGTAACGGCCGCAATCTCGTAGTCACTGATTTAAGCACTGACTTATAGGAAGTAAAGTATGAAGAAAGTGCAGCTTAACCCTGTTGGCTGGATGAGCCAACTGTCGCAAGTAGAAGTTTCTCGCCTTCAAGATGCCACTAATAGCGAGCTTTTCGCTATGTTCAGAAACTGCTGCCTTGCTGTATTGAACAGCGGCGTTGATGAAGACAATTTCGAAGCGCTATTCGCCCCCTATGAGAATTTTGAAATTAAGCTCATACGTCGTGAACGAGGCGTAAAAATTGAGCTCGTCAATCCGCCCGAGGTAGCGTTCGTAGATGAGCAACTCGTACGTGGTGTACACGAACATCTTTTCGCTGTACTGCGCGACTTGCTTTACATGGGTAATAAGTATGCATTTCTTCACCAAACCGCTCCAGCGGAAGGTAACGACATTACCGATATGGTTTTTGACATGCTACGCCATGCCAAAGCACTTGAGGGTAACGACGGCGTAAACACTATTGTTTGCTGGGGTGGCCACTCTATAAATCAGGTTGAGTATAAATACACTAAAGAAGTAGGCTATCAACTTGGCTTACGTGATATGAATATTTGTACCGGATGCGGCCCTGGGGCAATGAAAGGCCCAATGAAAGGCGCTACCATTGGTCATGCTAAGCAGCGCCATAAAACCGGGCGTTACATTGGTATATCAGAGCCGAGTATCATTGCTGCTGAGCCACCGAATGCCATAGTAAACGAGCTCATTATCATGCCGGATATCGAAAAACGCCTAGAAGCGTTCGTTAGATTGGGCCATGGTATCGTCGTGTTCCCAGGAGGTGTTGGTACAGCAGAAGAACTGCTTTACCTGCTTGGCATCTTGATGAATGAACGAAATGCACAGCAGCCCTTCCCTTTTATATTGACTGGCCCTGCTGGTAGCGAAGAGTATTTCGAGGCTATTGACGCCTTTGTCGGTGCAACGCTTGGTTCACAAGCGCAATCAAAATATCAAATTATTGTGAACGACCCGGAAGAAGTTGCCCGCACTATGAAGAAGCAGCTTGAAAAAGTGAAGCAGTTTAGAGGTGCCATGGGTGACGCTTTTAGCTTCAACTGGTCGTTAAAGATAGAGCAAGATTTTCAACAACCCTTCATTCCAACTCATGAAAGCATGGCTGCACTTCAGCTTCATTTGGATCAAAGCAAAAGTGACCTTGCCGCTAATTTGCGAAAAGCGTTTTCGGGTATTGTCGCAGGAAACGTTAAAGCAGAGGGTATTGCCCAAATTAAAAAACATGGTCCGTTTGAACTTACTGGTGACAGTGCACTGATGGAAAAAGTCGATACGCTGCTAGAATCCTTTGTAAAACAGCACCGAATGAAGCTCCCGGGGACGGCATATGAACCGTGTTACGTTGTGAAGAATGAAAAATAAGGTAATGAATAACCGATAACCGTGATAAGACGCATTTGCTTACGTTTACTACTTATGCTTGGCAGACGTTTTGCGTTACACTACTAAAGAGTATTGTTTTACGCATTAAAGCATCAAGCTTTCTCTCAACGTGATGGAAATGCGTCCCACTCGTGATTAACACTAACATTAAAGTAAAGAAAAACGAGAAGTAACGGTCATGAATACCAAGGTTATTCGTCTAATTTTAGCTGGCATCGCCCTTTATGCGGTGTTTGTTTTTATGGTTATCGCGTTCTATCCCGATAAGCCAGAAAATATGGATTGGAAAGACCGTGAAGAATATAACCGTGTGCAAATTACCAAGTTGAAGTTGGGCAGTACAAGAGAAGAGGTTTTGGCTTTGTTAGGCTCACCTGACATTACAGAAGCTAAGCGACAAGGAGCAACGGCGATACAGGTTATGTTTTTCAGGACACAACATGTGCGCGCTGACGGCTTAACCACGCAAGATGAATGTACACCGTTACTTTTTGAAAACGACAAACTTATTGCATGGGGTGAAGGGGCTTACTCCAGTTACCAAAAAAGTTAGAAGGATGGGGAGTGAGCGACATCATTTCCACGCTTAAACGCCTGGTTCAGTTAGGTAACACTGAACTTTCTGTCGAGCAGCGTATAAACCATTGGTTGAAAATCGCTAAACGGATCCTGACCTTAGTAAACGCCAATCCAGCGCTTGCTGCAGCAACGTTACACATCGATAATGACCTTCCCAAAGATACTCAACATCTTTTATTATTGGCGCTGTTTGGCAAGCTTTGCCGATTAAACGACCACTATTTACAACATGTGCTTGCGTCTTTACTCGCATCCCTCTGGCTTTCAAGTAAAGGAACACCAAGCGACCAAACGGCCAATATCATTCGCTTTTTGCGTAAACACAATCTCTCGATTTGGCTGGATATCATTAAACTTCAAAAAGCATTTCGGTCAGACAAGCCCATTAACTACGTTGCAGACATTCGGCTTAATATGGTTCAAAGGCTTTGTCTCCTAGCAAATGTTTTCGCTACTAAAACAAAAAAAGCAGATTATCGTGAGGTTTTCACTCAGATCGTTTTACGCCTTCCAGCACATCATCGTCACCTTATTGCACCACTTATCAACCTATTTAATGGTGTGCTACCTGGCGCAAAGGTTTACGCAAACGGCGTACCGGGCGCGCTAGTCGACATTCAGCAAAATCACGGCTACGTATTTATGCTTAGTCAAGACGATGAAGATGGAAAGTGGCTGCCTCTATCGTCAATACGCTCTCCCATTTCACTATCAATGCCGTTTGAGCACTTTGTTGCTCTTTACACTGATACCGCCACTGCGAGAGTAAATCATGGCGGCACACCATTTTTACCTTCTACATTCGCAATTCAGCATCCCCCTAAAGCTCTTATAACTATTATCGATGAGCTGCAAAAGCGCGATGTAGATATTGAACAACTTTGCGAAAAAATTGAAAGCGTGCCCACGTTTAATCACTTTTTGATGCACACTGCGAGTCAGGACAACCGTCTTCAGCTTCCGGTTAAAAGCATTAAACAGGCGGTTTTGACCTACGGCATTGAACGTGTGGGTGACATGCTTATTCAATTTGCTCTGTTAGAACGGCTAACGCAAAACCAATTTCCACTGATGGGCATGTGCAAGCAATTAACTTTATTGGCTTGTTCATTTGCAAGCTATTTCGCACAACTCGCCGATTCGAAGTTTTCGCCGCAATCTGCCGCATTGACTATGACCTTTGTTTGTACTCCCTTGTTCACGCTACCAGGGTTTAAAGTGTCACGAGCATTACCCGTCGACCTCAGCAAAGCTGTGTCCATTAATAGCGCGTTCAAAGTCAAATCTGACACGCCTTGGCTAGCAATCGCTTCTGAACTTGCTGAAAGTTGGCATCAAAGCTCAACGTGGCGTGCTGTTATACACCAATGCAGTAAAGTAAGCACGGACGTTCCTAAATCACTTCAAAAAGAACAAGCAATTCTGGTGTTGAGCTTCGCTCTCGCCAAAGCGTGCTTATTTAATCAGGATATTTATTCATTACTTCAGGATATCAATATCAAAACACTTTTAAATATCCTAGGTATTCGACGAGATGATGTGGTAAACGCACTAAACGCCAATGGGTCGCTTTTGTTCTGTCCGCTTGCGCAGTAACGCCATTTACTCCTAAACATCGTACTCAGCTATTTAATTAATCTTTACGAATGGCTATAACTTGCGCCAGGTATCGTATAAAATACGGCAACTTTTGCAGTGCTTAACCCTTTTTCCCTACATTTTCCATTATAATAAGTAAGCAGGCAGAAATTGGCTCATAAACGCCAAGCTACAAATTGAATAAACCTAACGATTTTGACAACAGAATTACCAGAGGATCCCTCCACATGACTCAGCAACGTATTACAGTCATTCGCGGTGACGGCATTGGCCCGGACATTATCGATGCAACCACAAAAATTTTAGATAAGGTTGGCTGTGACTTTGCCTATGACTATGCCGATGCTGGCCTAGTCGCACTGGAAGAACATGGCGAGCTTCTACCTCAAGAAACTTTAGACCTAATCGCAAAAAACAAAGTTGCGCTTAAAGGTCCTTTAACGACCCCCGTTGGTGAAGGTTTTACTTCAATCAACGTTAGTCTTCGCAAGCAGTTCAAACTGTACGCAAACCTTCGTCCTGTGATGTCATTCAAAGGCACAAAAGCACGTTACGAAGACATCGATATCATTACCGTTCGTGAAAACACGCAAGGTATGTACTCTGGTCTTGGCCAAGTTGTATCAGAAGACGGTAACGAAGCTGAAGCAATGAGTAAGATCACTCGTGACGGCGCTGAAAAAATCGTTGTTTTTGCTTATGAATTAGCGCGCCGTGAAGGTCGTAAGAAAGTAACAGCTGTTCACAAAGCTAACATCCTTAAGTCAACATCAGGTCTTTTCCTTAAAGTAGCCCGTGAAGTTGGTGAGCGTTACCCTGACATCGAGTCAGCTGAAATGATCGTTGATAACTGCTGTATGCAGCTTGTGATGAACCCGCATCAGTTTGACGTTATCGTTACGACTAACCTTTTCGGTGACATTCTATCTGACCTATGTGCTGGTCTTGTTGGTGGTCTTGGTATGGCACCAGGTGCAAACATCGGTGAAGATTGTGCAATCTTCGAAGCCGTTCACGGTTCTGCACCAGACATTGCTGGTAAGAACTTAGCTAACCCGACGTCAGTAATCTTGGCAGCAGCGCAAATGCTTGAGTACCTAAACATGGGCGATAAAGCAGAGAAAATTCGCGCAGCACTAAAAGACGTTATCGAGTCTGGCGATCGCACAACACGTGACCTTGGTGGTGAAGCAGGTACAACCGAGTTCACTCAGGCGCTTCTTGACCGCCTATAAGCGTTTGAGCTTACACCTTTCAATTATTTCAAAACGGGCTTAATAGCCCGTTTTTTTTATGCCTCTATTAATCACTCCCCTGTTTTAAACTGTACTAAAACTGGACTACCGCTTTTCTCGTTCACCTTTATTATTTCCTTTGTACACGTTGAAGTGTGCTGAGCTTTGTAACTTGGTCACAACAGAAGACAGGAAATTTTTGAAGAGGCCTGCTCCGCTTGCATCTAGGTTACAAAAGTCAGCGCGCTTTGGTACATGACTTAAACCCATTTACTTAAATATTGCGCCGATAACGCTTTATGGCGCGCTTAGCAACATACAAGGAAAGATGATGAAAAAATTAATCTCAGGTTTACTCGTACTATCTGCACTAGCCATTCAAACGCCAGCGGTTCACGCTCAACCAGCGGATAGCGAAAATTCGCAAGCTAATGAAGGTACAAGCCAACAACAACGTATCGATTTAAACTCGGCGACCGTAGAGCAATTAATTACCCTACCCGGCGTTGGACAATCTAAAGCGAAAGCTATTATTAAATATCGTGAAGAAGTAGGCCCGTTTCTTGAGGTCGCACAATTAACTCAAGTGAAAGGTATCGGTGAAAAGATGCTTAATAAAATTGAAGGCTATGTACAGGTAAGATAGAAGGACTAAAGCGAAAAGGCGGTACGCTGGCTCCACACACAAAAAATGCGCCGCAAGGGCGCATTTTTAATCGTTTAAAGCTATTTAATTGCCTTAGGCCTGCTGTTCTTTCATCTACACTAAAGATCAACAAGCCCTAGTAAGACTATTTAACAACAGAAGCTAAGTATTCTTTAAATTCGTCGCCTAACGATGGGTGACGTAACGCATATTCAACGTTAGCTTTCATGTAACCCAACTTACTACCGCAATCGTGACTCTTACCTTTCATGTAGTAAGCATCAACTTGTTCAAGTTTCATCAATGCATCAATAGCATCAGTAAGCTGAACTTCACCACCTGCGCCTGGAGGCGTGAACTCTAACAGATCCCAGATTTTTTCTGACAGAACGTATCGGCCTACAACGGCAAGGTCAGAAGGTGCTTCGTCGCGAGGCGGCTTCTCAACCATTTTGTGAATCTTCGCTGACTCACCTGGCGCAATTGCCGCGCCGTCTAGGTCTGCGATACCAAATTTAGAGATATCTTCGTCTGGTACCTGCTCAACCATGACCTGACTTACTCGACTGGTGTTAAATTTGGCAACCATGTCTGCAAGGTTATCCTTCTTAGGATTACTTGCTGCATCATCAATAATGACGTCAGGTAGTACTACCGCAAACGGCGCATCGCCAATCAGAGGTCGAGCACAAAGTACTGCGTGACCAAGTCCATTAGCAACGCCTTGGCGAATATGCATGATAGTTACATCTTTTGGACAGATTGACTGAACTTCTTCTAACAGTTGGCGTTTTACACGCTTTTCTAGCGTGGCTTCTAGCTCAAAAGAGGTATCAAAGTGGTTTTCAATGCTGTTTTTACTCGCGTGCGTTACTAGGATAATTTCTTTTAGTCCTGCAGCAACACATTCGCTTACCACGTATTGGATCAATGGCTTATCAACCACTGGCAACATCTCTTTTGGAATAGCTTTCGTTGCTGGGAGCATTCTCGTCCCAAGGCCCGCTACAGGGATTACCGCTTTTTTAACCTGACTCATAGTTAATATCCTTTTTTAAAATCCTAAATACACGCCTAAGTCGACTTTCAGCCGTTTGTTATTCCTTAAGCTGAGATATATTCACTGTTGTTCGCAAGACTAATGCAATCGATGTTCCAATTACCTTTTTAGAGCGTCTGTGTATTGAAAAAGGGCAAAACAGCTCAAAACCACCGATAAAAGCACAAAATTAGGGATAAATAATATCTAATGCACCATAATAGTGAAAGCGTTTATGATTTGTCCTTCCTTTCCTACACATCAAGTGTCGCTTTTTTTCACACTACTTTTTGGAATTAGTGCATGCTCTATGGGGCCGGTTTTGCGTTTTAATCCATCTTTGAGTCCTGCCCACATGAAAGCGCCTCGCATTTTGCCTTGCTCAAAGCAATATCTGTTTACAAGATACCTCAGAGGTATTGCACAAACATGACGAAGTTTCCAATAAAGAGGTACGTAATGGCGGCGCGCTAAAATGAGTACGTTACGAAACTGATAGTAGAGCCTTATCGGTGCGCCCTGCTTGAATGTCACACCGCAAACTTTCACTCTATCATCGCCTTGTCGATGAGGCATACATGCACTGAGCGACTGATAGATAACCATGCCCTTGGCTCGAGCACGCCAGCACCATTCGTGATCAACGCCATCGATAAAGAGCTCATTTTCTTTTTCACCCACGCGTTCAAAAGTACGTTTGGAAATTAACATGCCTGAGGCAATGATTTGCTTTACTGTTTTTAACTTTTCGGAAACCTGCTTCCCTTTTTGCAGAACACCCTGATCGACACACTCTGAAAATTGGCAATAGATCGAAGGGCCTATGGCTGCAATTGGGGAACGTTGCTCAAGGTCTTGGAATTGCCTGACTAACTCAACGGCAATATCGGGAGAGAACAAGCTATCTTGATCAAGCAAAAAGGCGTAGTCGCTTCCCTCATTAAAGAGCACTTTCAAGCCGACATTCTGAGCGTGGGCGATACCAATATTTGAGGGGTAATGAAGATAAGTAACATCAGTTGTTAAAAGAGCCTGCTGAGGACTTGGAGAATTATCAACTAAGATGACGTTCCAGTCAGGGGCACAAAACGCATCGATGAGACTACGCACGTGCTCAACATCAGGATTAAATAGTATAACAACAACGCCGACGCTCAATGTTTACTAAACCTTTCCAGTAAATGTCTATCAAGTTTATAGGCAAGTTTAACCACTTTTCCAGGCATTAACCTCAATGCTAAAACACCACAAGCGTAAAAAAAGTTATAGGGTGAAAGTTGCTTTAATTTACCTATGGCATATAAACGTGCTCTGAACTCGTTGAGCGACTTACTTAAGCCTCGACGTTTATAAAAGTTATTAACTCGTCTGAACTTCAAAAGTCGATCTTTTAAGTTCCTAAAGATATACCCCTTAGACGCTAAGGTTATCCAGAAAAAATAGTCTTGTGTGTTTAACAAGTCACTGTCGTAACGATGCCCATCATTAAATACATTGTAACGAATAACTACTGTTGGATGGTTTAGCGAGCATCGTCTCGGCAAGATACGAACGATCTGCCTGTGCGAAGCGGGCATTACTCGCGCGCCAACTTTAACACCACTTTCGTTAACTTCTGTTAGCGCTGATCCTAATACAGAAATATTGCTGTGCTTTTTAAGGTAGGTGATTTGACGTAAAAGGCGGTTTTCTTCAGAAATATCATCCGCATCCATTCTTATGAAAAACGATGGGTTAAACTGCATACCGAAGTCAGCAACTGAGTTCATGCTACTTGCTAGCCCCACATTGTGACTATTCGACGCTATTATTACCCTGTCGTCTTTACTTGCTACATCCTCTAGTACGCGAGTTATTTTTTGAGGTACAGGTCCGTCGGCGACAATAACGAAAAGAAAATCTGTGTAAGACTGCTCAGTCATGCTTTCAATGGCTTCGCGAAGCCACTTCGCATTGTCAGCTTGGTAAACCGCCATAGCAATTATCGATTCGACATGCTGTTTTTTATTGTTATTTTGAAGAATAGAGAATTGATTTATCAAGAAATTTTACCAACGTAAAAAAGTAACAGAGAAAATAAAAGCGCCTTAACTGTGCGCTTTTATTTGTTGGCATGTTACAGAGATTTTACTAAGCCTGCCACGATTTTACTCAAACTATGCGGTTAATCGCTTCACAAAGCGCAGTACACTCCAAATATGTTGGATAACAAGACTGTACACAACGAGTAGCCCAATAAAGCCCCAGAACATGACGGCTTCAGCTACCTGATAGACTTCTCCTAATATACCGATTAAGCAATAACATGCTCCGAGCAAAAGGATAGCAACAAGTGACTTTCTACTGCTAAGCCCTGCACGCATAAAGATATTGTGAAGGTGCTGACGGTCAGGTTTGAGCATTGATTGCCCCTTCCGCGCACGGCGATACATGATCGCGGCCATGTCCATTAATGGAAGGCCGACTAACCACACCGCAGTAATGGGCCTAAATGCGGCAGCTTCACCTTGAGTGTGATCAACAAGCAACCATACGATAGTGAGCCCAACGAACATACTGCCCGCATCACCCATAAATATCTTATTGCCTTTAAACCCTTTCCAACTCAAATTAAAAGCAAGAAACGGAACAATAGCTGCAACGATGATAAGCGGCTCCATGATGGAGGCTCCGTTACCAGTAAAGATCAAAAAGCCCGCAACTGTTAATAGAATAACAAGGCTCATACCGCCGGCTAATCCATCAATACCGTCTATCATGTTAAACGCATTGATGACACCGACCACACAAATGATCGTAAAGAAATACCCACCTAGGTCGAGAAATACCTCACCTGTTCCGAAGATATTACCCAAAGATGTAATATAGTTTTGCGCGCTCCATGCCATGATCGCTGCAACACCAAATTGGCACATAAGGCGGCCTTTGGCACTCAGGTCAAAACGGTCATCCAACATACCAAGCAAGACAACAAATGCTGATGCGGTGAAAAACAGAGGATTGTTTTTCATCCACACATCTGTCGCGACGCTGGCAACAAGGACGGCCATAAAAATAGCCACACCACCTGTTAGAGGTACAATTCCGGCGTGACGTTTTCGCGCTGATGGTTGGTCAACTAAGCCAAATTGATGCGCTAAAGGCGTCATGACCACCAAAAGGATAAGGGCGACGAAAAATGCAGTAAAAAGCGGGACAAACTGCAAATAAGCTAGCATAAAACACACAACCTCG
Organism: Alteromonas sp. MmMcT2-2; assembly: GCF_022348305.1. Classification (NCBI taxonomy): domain Bacteria; kingdom Pseudomonadati; phylum Pseudomonadota; class Gammaproteobacteria; order Alteromonadales; family Alteromonadaceae; genus Alteromonas; species Alteromonas sp. MmMcT2-2. The sequence goes on along the minus strand of NZ_JAKRFA010000026.1, from coordinate 38,165 downwards.
CGTTACCGACAAAAACACAGCTATTTGTAGTAGTTTCTGTCAATACACATGCAAATTTTGATAAAAAACTAAATGTTGCTTCCATTTATTTACAACTTCCATTTCTTCCAGCGCGATGAGGGCATCTTGTTATGAGTATGCGGATAGAAAACTTCGATATAATATAAAACATTTGTCTAAGTAACCACCCTTCATGCATAAATAACGTATCAAAACGTGTCAAAAACTCATTTGTTGCGAGAATTACCTTAATCACCGCTAAAAAGAGAACCTGTTGTGCGTCTTCTCGCCGCCTCTCTCGAACTATCTCAGCTTCTGTTGTAACGATTGAATAACTTCTTTATTCCTTTAACCTGTTAACTTACTCGTCTATTTCCAGTCTTTGCAATGCCAAAAACATATCGAGTTACACTATTGATATGAACTTGTCTTCTATATTGCGGTCTTGGTGAAGACTCAGACAATTCAGCAACTGCGATAGCGAACATGCTTTTTTTAAAACTTATGTTATCCTAGCGCGAAATTGCTATATGGATATGAAAGCTAATGTTCAAACAATTATCTCGTCTAATTTTACCTATCGTAGTTACGGTAGGCGTAGCTGGGTGTTCTAACACTCCTACCGCCACTAAGGCTGACATTCCTTTGGTGCATTCTTCTCTTGCTTATTCCCTTGCACCGGACAAAGAGCTTGCAATAAATATTCCAAAAGCCAACATTTATCATGATACGCAGGAATCATTTTCAATACGCTTCAATGGCCATCAATACGAGTCCTTGAAGCACTATATATCCGCCACAGGCAATAAATGTATCCGATTTTCTTTACAAGACGGTGAAACAGCGTCTTCTGATATTCAGCGTAAAATGACGACATGTCAGCGAAACGGTCAATGGCGAGTTATTACTCCCTTAGTAGCTTCGGCAACAGTGCAAGGTGAATAGATAAATGCAGTCAACCAGCATCAAAAAAACTTTAAAGCGCCTGACGCTAGCGGCTTGTGCAACGTCACTTCTTTTCGCTTATGTGGGCACTGCAAGCGCGCAAAGCGTGGAACAATTGCAGCAGTTAAGAGAAAGAGCTCAGCAGAGCCAGAGTAGCGGCATTGCTAATCAGTCCGTATCGCCATTGAGTATTTCAACCCAGCGAACGCTTCCAGGCGCTAGCAGTTCTGCGAATACCATGGGACAGTTTTCAACCCAGCCTCGTAATGGCGTAAACTTACCTGGCGAGCCAACTATTGATACTGTTTTTCCTGCGCAAGCGCCTATGGAAAACCCACCTTTTGCAGCCAACTTATTTATTGGTGGATTTGAGTCAGAACGCAGCACAGGTCTTAATGATAACTATCTCGTTGCACCGGGCGATAAAATTTCAATATGGCTGTGGGGGGCGGTTAACTTTTCTGACGTAGTAACCGTTGATAATCAAGGCAATATTTTTATTCCTAACATTGGTCCTATCCGTGTTGCAAATACACCTGCTGGCAGTGTAAATCAAACCGTTACTGCAAAAATCAGACAGGTTTATACAAACGATGTAAATGTTTACGTTAACCTTCTTACATCAACGCCCGTGTCAATTTTCGTTTCTGGCCCGGTGCTAAGACCTGGTCAATATGCAGGCCTCGCCTCAGATAGCGTGCTGTATTACCTAAAACGCGCTGGTGGTATTGATTTTCAGCGCGGAAGTTTTAGGCAGATAGACGTAGTGCGCAATGGTAAAGTAGTCGCTACTGCCGATTTATATGCATTTTTCAGAAATGGTAAGTTGCCTCAGATGTCGTTTAAAGATGGCGATACCATATTAGTGCACCCAATTGGCAACACTATTGTCGTTGAAACAGGCGCTCGAAATAGCTTCACCTTTGAGTTTCTTAACGAAGAATTGAACGGCGGCGTGGTGAATTACTTTGCGCGACCAGGTGAGTTTTCCTCCCATGCTTCGGTATCTGGTATTCGAAATAACAAACAGTTTGCTCGCTACTTGAGTTTGGATGAATTTGCTTCACTTGAACTAAGTGCAGGTGACACGGTTGAATACCTTGCTGACCACGAGCCCCAAATCTATCGCATTAATGTGGCTGGCGCATTTGCTGGCGCATCTCAGATTATGGTTGATAAAGGCACACGCCTTATCGATGTACTAGATCACATCGAAGCAGATACAGCCCTTTCTGATACCCAGAATATTTATCTGTTAAGAGAAAGCGTTGCTGTAAAGCAAAAAGAAATCATCGAAGAAGGTCTTCAGCGTCTTGAGCGGAGCATGTATACCGCTCCCATTAGCTCGACGGGTGAAGGAGCCATCCGTGCCCAAGAAGCTCAGCTTGTCGCTGACTTTATCGCACGTGCTCGCCAGATTGAGCCTCAAGGCAGAGTCGTAGTTTCTGAAAATGGTGATATCGCAAATATTCTGCTAGAACCGAATGACACTATTGTCATCCCAGAGGTAACTGACTTAGTGCACGTAGGTGGTGAAGTGTTACTTCCTCAGTCAGTAGTCTTTAACCCAGAAGCCACGACTGAAGATTATGTTGCTTGGGCCGGCGGATTCACTGAACGTGCTGAAGACGAACGAATCCTTATTGTTCGTAAAAATGGTAATGTTACCTTTACTAGCATCAACAGCTCATTCCTAGCTAGCAACGATAGTAAGTTAGAACCAGGTGATCAGATCATCGTCTTGCCTGCTATCGATACCAAGCTATTGCAAGCGGTTAAAGACATTACTCAGATTGTTTATCAGATTGCTATTGCAGCCAACGTAGCTACTAACTAAACATGGTAACGTTTAAAGACCAGCTCTACGCATGGAGAGGCGTGATATTCGCGCTTTTCCTGCGCGAGCTTCAAAGTAAATTTAACGATAAATTTGGCTTAGGCTGGGCATTTTTAGAGCCTTTTGCCTTTATCTTCGCGCTGTCATACCTTCGTGGACTGATCAGCGGCGATGATATCCACTCTATTCCTCTTTTTCTGTTTATGATGATCGGTATGGTCGGGCTGCAGTCTTTGACTACATGCCTCCAGTCAGTATCAACTTCTGTGCGCAGAAATAAGCCGCTCTATGCGTTCAGACAGGTTCAACCTATTTCAGCGATACTCACAGCGGGCTTCCTCGAGTTTTCAGTAAAGGTAGTGGTTGTCGCATTACTATGTCTTGCGCTTTACCTGATGGGCGAGACCTTTACGGTAAATGACCCGTTGCTGCTGATATCTCTGTTTCTTCTTTTGTGGGTATTTTCAATATCCATAGGGATGATTTTTGCTATCGCTGCCGCATTCGTGCCGGAAGTGGATAAGATAAAATCAATGCTTACCCGCCCATTAATGTTTATTTCATGCGTTTTTTTCAGTCTTCAAGATCTGCCTGAAGAGTATTGGCCTTACTTAACGTGGAATCCTCTTGTTCATTTCAATGAACTCGCCCGTTACGCTTGTTTCGAATCCTATGGAACAAAGGGCGTATCCCTTGGCTTTCTAATTGAGATTACCATTATTTTTCTCTTCCTAAGCCTTTCGATGTATCACATCACATGGAAGAAGGTGTTGTCTCGATGATAAGAATTGAGAATTTAACAAAGAGTTACCCCAGTAAAATGGGCCCTCAATATATTTTCAAAAATTTGAATTTTGATTTTCCTACGGAAAATAACGTCGCAATTTTAGGTAAAAATGGCGCCGGTAAGTCGACTCTTTTCCGGATGCTAGCCAAAAGCGAATACCCAGACAAAGGCCGAGTTTTAACGAATAAATCCATGTCGTGGCCGGTTGCCCTTCAAACAGGTGTACACCCGCAAATGACAGGGCGTGAAAATACGCGTTTTGTGGGCCGAATTAACAACGTCAAATCGCTTCCAGAATACGAAGAGCGAGTGCAAGAGTTTGCAGAGTTAGGTAAACGCTTCGACCTTCCCGTGCGCACATACTCCTCAGGTATGCGCGCCAAACTCGTATTTGCGTGCTGCATGAATATTAATTTTGATATTTACCTTATCGATGAAGCGACATCTGTAGGCGATCCGCTTTTTAGAAAAAAAGCGCGTTTATCGCTAAAAGAAAAAAGTGAACAAGCGGGCGTTATCATGGTTAGCCATGAACTAGACCAAATCCGCGAGTTCTGTACGTCTGCCGTTATCATAGATGAAGGCAAACTTACTTATTATCACGATCTCGAAGAAGGCATCGACGTTTATACGCAGGATGCAAACAATAAGAAATCACTTAAATAGGTTCAAATCACAGTGGAAAAATCTCTTACACAGCTCAATGCCCTTCTCAGCAAACACAAAATGCTGTTGCTTGTACTTCCATGGGTGCTTTACGCCCTATACCTTGTTTTATGGGCTGCACCACAATATGAAAGTAAAAGCCAACTTATTATTAAATCAAGTGACGGCGGCAGCAGCTTCGACCCCTCATCTCTCTTGATGGCAGCTGGTGTTTCTGGTGCATCCGGCGGTACGGAAAGTCAGCTTGTAGAAGCGTATATTCAGTCTGCAGATATGATTAAGTATCTCGATGAAACTATTGGCCTTCGAGATCATTACATGTCAGACAAAGCCGATTTGTTTAGCGGCCTGTCATCTTCACACAAGCAAGAGGACTTTTATCAGTTTTATCTTAACCATATTGAAGTTAGCGTGGACTCGGCATCTTCTGTCATCACTTTGCGAACCCGCGCTTTCGACGCTGAATATGCCCAAATAATAAACCAAGCTATTGTTGATAAAGCGGAAGAGTTTATTAATAACATCAATAACAACTTGGCTAAATCCAAGCTTACGTTTGCCAAGGGTGAACACGAGATTGTTGAACAAAAGCTGCAACAAGCAAAAACTGAAATTTTAGGCTTCCAATCTAAATACAACGTGCTCGACCCTACTGCTGAAGGTGCAGCGTTTCAGCAGATCGCTTTTTCATTAGAAGCGACCCTTGCCCAGAAAAAAGCTGAGCTAAGCACGATGTCTACTATGATGTCTAATGTCGCACCTGAAGTGATTAACATTAAGCGTGAAATAGCTGCACTACAAAAAGAAGTAGAAAAGCAAAAAGAGCGTATCAGTACCGCTGAAGGAGAAAGTGAAGCCCTGTCAGTCAGTGAATTAATGGCGCAATACAGTAACCTTCAGGTGCAGCTTCAATTGGCTATTCAAGCGTACTCTTCATCGCTTATTACACTAGAAAACGCGCGCGTAGAGGCATACCAAAAACTGCAACACTTGGTAACCGTAGAATCACCTACCCTTCCGGATGATAATGCTTACCCCACGGTTATCTATAACCTTGTTCTTTTTGGTGTGTCATTGCTGCTTATTTATGGAATAGTACGAATTGTAGTAGCTACTATCCGCGAGCTTTAGTGCCTCCATCTGTTTAGCAAGCCAACAGTTTAATCGACTAAGTCGCTCAAGACTTAGTCGGTTGACACCGCTTTAATGAAGTTTATCGTCCAAATCTTGTGTCTTTAAGCAAGCTCTAGTATAAGAAGCTATCCGCCTTACGGACTACTATCAAAGAGCCTATCCTATAAGTGCTCTACAATAACAACCATAAGCAATATGGAATTAAAATATAATTATGAAACCATCTAACGATACTAGCTTTTTCGGCCATCCAGGGGGCCTAAGAACGCTATTCTTTACAGAAATGTGGGAGCGCATGAGTTACTACGGTATGCGCGCGCTACTTGTTCTTTTCATGACCGCGAGCTTACAAACGCAGGGCTTGGGCTTTACTGTTGCAACCGCTGGCGCAATCTACGGCCTATACACAGGTGCGGTATATTTCCTAGGTTTACCGGGCGGGTGGTTAGCGGACCGCTTAATCGGTGGTAAAAACGCCGTATGGTATGGCGGTATTATCATCTTCGCAGGCCACGTGGTACTCGCCATAGACTTGCAAAACCTTTTCTTCGTGGGCCTTATCCTTGTTGCTTCGGGCACAGGCTTACTTAAACCCAATATTTCTGCGATGGTTGGTCAACAATATGGCGAGGATGATGGCCGTCGTGACAGTGGCTATGCGCTGTATTACATGGGTATTAACATTGGCTCTCTTATCGCCTACCTAGTGACTGGTTATTTACAGGAAAATTGGGGCTGGCACTATGCATTTGGTGCAGCTGCCGTCGGTATGGCAATCGGCCTAATTCAATATTACTTCAGCAACCGTTCGTTATCGGCGGATTCTGTTGCTCCTGCAAACCCTTATAAAGGTGCGGCCAAACAGCGCGCATGGATGGGCGTATGGGCAGTGATTGCACTTTCTGTTGTGGTAATTGTGCTTGCACACATGGGCACTATAGTTATTGAGCCAGTTGCCCTTGCTCAGCAAGTTGCCGTTGCTTTTACGGTCATCTTCTTCCTTTATTTCGGCTTTATTTATTTTAAAGGCCAACTAAGCGACAACGAAAAGAAGCGTATGTGGGCGCTGTTCTTAGTATGTGTTGCGTCAGCGTGTTTCTGGTCTGGTTTCGAACAGGCTGGCTCTTCGCTCAACCTATTCGCTCAGAACTATACCGACCGCGTACTTGAAAGCGGCTCGCTACTTACCTCTTGGTTCGGGATGGACGCTATCCCAACAGTATGGTTCCAGCTTTCGAACTCGCTATTTATAATCATCCTGTCGCCTTTCTTCGCTGCCCTTTGGATTAACCTTGCGAAACGAATGATCGACCCGTCGTACACGATTAAGTGTGCCGTAGGTATCGTTATTATGGCGTCGGGCTTCTTGGTAATGTTTATGGCGTCGCAGTACGCTGCACAAGGCCTTAAAGTTGCGCCTATGTGGTTGGTTACTACCTACTTCTTACACACTGTTGGTGAGCTGTGCCTAAGCCCAGTTGCACTAAGTGCAGTAAGTAAGCTATCACCTAAGCGTTTCGCAGGGCAAATGATGGGGGTATTCGTACTGACTTACTCTATTGGTAACATTATTGCTGGCTTACTTTCAGGTAACTTCGACCCAGAAAACGTAGAGCAAATGCCAGACCTGTACCTTCAAATTGCCCTATTTAGCATCGCCATTGCCATCGTGATTGGTTTAATGAGCTTTAAATCTCGTTTCTGGGAAAGAGCAGGTATTGAACAAAAAGCGTAATTTATTGTTAGCATGTTTTAAGTGCTGACCAATTACCCTACAATAACCGCCGCAACGTAACGTTCCGGCGGTTTTTTATTAAGGGCATTTACATAAACCTATGAAGTTTTATTTTTCTACCAGAGACATTCCTGCCTTAAAAGGTCTTCCACTGACAGAGCGCGTTAAGTTGCTTGATCAAGCCGCAAAGCGGCTATCTGTCCCTGAGAAGACTTTACTGAATGTGCTAAAGTTACTCGTCATTGTCCCCGTATTCGCATTTATTCTTCAAACCGCGTCAAATTGGACCTCGTTACTGTGGGCTTTTGTGGTATTTTTAATTTATCCATTGGTTGTAAAACCTATTCAATATTCCATCTGCGCTAAATACATTGCGCAACCGTCTAGCAAGGAGAATGCATGAAGACCATCTTAGTCACTGGTGGTGCAGGCTATATAGGTAGTCACACAGTTTTACAGTTACTTGAACAAAACTACGGTGTTGTAGTGCTGGATAACCTTGCAAACGCAAGTGCTGAATCACTTCGTCGCGTAGAAGCGTTAACAGGCAAGTCGGTTACTTTTGTTCAAGGTGACATTCGCGATACCGCCGTGTTAGATGACATATTCAGCGAGCATAACATTTATGCCGTTATTCACTTTGCCGGTTTAAAAGCCGTCGGCGAGTCTGTGCAAAAGCCACTTTCATACTATGAAAACAACGTGTACGGCACGCTAACGCTATGTAAAGCTATGCAGAAGCACAATGTAAAGAATATTGTGTTTAGCTCATCTGCAACGGTTTACGGCGATCCAGCATCGCTACCGCTACGTGAAGATATGGCCACTGGCAACCCGACAAACCCTTATGGTATGTCGAAGCTTATGGTTGAGCACATGCTTAGCGATCTTTACGTATCGGACAACGAGTGGAACATTGTATTGCTTCGCTACTTCAATCCCGTTGGCGCACACGAATCTGGCCAGATCGGTGAAGATCCGAACGGTATTCCGAACAACTTAATGCCCTATATCTCTCAGGTTGCTACCGGTAAGCTAGAGCAGCTAAGCGTGTTCGGTGACGACTACGATACCGTTGATGGCACCGGCGTTCGCGACTATATCCATGTTGTTGACCTTGCCAATGGTCACTTGAAAGCACTTGATCGTTTAAACCTTAACATGGGCTTAGACAAATACAATCTGGGTACAGGTCAGGGCTATTCAGTCATCGAAATGATCAAAGCTTTCGAAAAAGGCTCGGGTAGAACCGTATCCTATAAGATTGCACCGCGTAGAAGCGGCGATGTGGCAGCCTGTTATGCCGACCCAACAAAAGCTGCTACAGAGCTTAACTGGCATGCAGAAAAAGGCTTGGAAGACATGTGTGCCGACACATGGAACTGGCAGTCACAAAACCCGATGGGCTATCCAAAGGATTAGCTTTTCGTTTGAACGCTGCCAATAGGCTTGTTCACATACCTAGAACTAAAAAGCCATGCTGTTGAGCATGGCTTTTTTTGTGCGGGCATTTATAGCTAGAGTGACGTTGAAGTTGAGGTTAGATAACAATAACTAAACCCTGCCCCCGAACTTTATCCAACATCGTTTTAAGTATTACTCTTTCTCTATTTGCCGTCTTTCGACTTGGCGTCTTTTTCTTTTAGCTTAGCTTTCTCACTGTCATCAACTGATGTATCTTCTGAATCTGTCGACTCATCAACACCTTCTTCCGACGTTTCTTCATAGCTATCAAAGTCATTGCCTTCCAACATTGCTTCAAAATCAGCAAAGTCATCTAGCTGCTCATCATCAATGGCTTTATCGCCGCTTTTACCGTCGGTAACGCGAAACTCCAAGTTTTCAAAGTAAGCATTTTTCACAAAAGCATAGTCATCAACAGACTGCTCAAGCTGCGCTTCTTGATCAAGTAATTGAGCTCGTGTTTCAAGTACCGAAATGCCAATACGCGCTAAGTTTACAGACCCTTCGAGTAACGACATTGGAAACGCAAAACCGTCAACATAATCACCGGTGAAGCTTCGCGGATCGCTTGGGCCTAAAAAGGGCAGCATTAAGAAAGGCCCAGTATCTAATCCCCACACAGCCAGAGTTTCACCAAACTGCTCGCGTTTACGCTCAATGCCAATTTTTGACGCAACGTCAAAAGTGCCAACTAACCCTACCGTGGTGTTAATTAAAAAACGAGCCAAGCTATCTAATCCATCATCAACCTTGCCTTGAAACATATTATTCAAAAAGTTCGCAGGCTCTTGTAGGTTGTCCGTGATGTTCACCAAACCAGTTCGCGCAGGCTGAGGCATCACAGTCACGTAGGTAACGGTTATTGGGCGTAAGATGTAGGCATCCAACACATCCCAGTTAAAGTCCCAGATTTCACGGTTAACCGGCTCGAACGGGTCACGGGGGTCTGAAGTATCCACTACTGGTGCGTTCGACCCAGTGTCTTGAGAATACGCTTTAGCTTGATCTTGCGTATGGTTACTTGCACAGCCACCTAAAAGACTTGCGGCAATAATCAACCCGGTTGCGAGTGATTTAGACAGTTCCATACTTATAATTCCTTATCAATAATAACGCTTAGTGAAGATATTTCGTTGGCAGTAACGCTTGCACTCACACTGCCTTGCCATTCGCCTTTTGAAACTGCCACATTACCATCTTTGGATAGTCTTGCGGTAACCATCACATCAGAAAGTGTGGCCAGCGTGAATTGTGGCATCATTGCGTTCTCTGTGGTTAGAGTAACGGATACGGGGAAGTCATCTATCGGCAGTTTAACCACAGCAGCAGGCATTTTGTTGTCAGAGTTCGCATCTTGAGCGAACACTATCAAGAAACCATCTTTAGGCGCTTTCATGTAAGCGTCGTCAGATAAATTCACCGTAATATTAAAGCCGGTTTGTGCTTCGCTGCTATCACTTTGAGCTTCGCTACTAGTATTTTTCGCTTCGCTACTGGCATTTTGCGCTGTTGGTGTATCAGTAATTTCAGCAGCTGTATTTTGTAGCGCTGCCATTTCACTGGTATTCCCTTGTAGCTCTTTTATACGCGCAACTAAACGCTGCGCCATGTCGCTATCTGCTGGTAACTTACCTTCAACTTGCTTATAAAAACGCTGAGTATTTTCAAGATCGCCAAGCTGAGCAGAGACCACCGCCATCATCAGCGCAAGATTATCATTCGCTGGATTGTCGTTTAGCAAGCCTAATAAGATAGATTGTGCACGTTCTAAGTTGTTTACATCCCCTGTGGTCATTAAGGCTTGAGCAAGCGTAATGCGATTAGCAGAGTTAGATGGCGCCAAACTCACCGCTTTATCAATAGCTTCAATGGCCTGTACTTCTTGGCCAATACTCAGCATCAATCTGCCAAAATACATCCATCCTGTGTCGTCTTCGGGCTCTTCTCTCAAACGCTGGCGTATAGCAAGAGCAAGGCTAGCAATGCCTTGTTGAGTCAGGTTATTCGCATTACCGCTAGCAAGCTGTTTACTCAACTCGGGCAGCGCTTCAATAGCTTGGGCTGCCTGGGCAACACGACCCATTTGGTTTACCTGCGCATATACAATTACTCCGCAGGCTATCGCAAGCACGGCGCCAATCGCGAGCGGAAGTTTTGCATTACCCGTTTTATGAGATTGAAATGCGCTTTCATCTACCAGCGCTAGTTTTAGTTCGTCAACGGCTTGGCGCTTATCGTGCTCGCTAATGAGCCCTTCTTGCACTTCACGGTCGAGCTCTGCAAGGCGCTGCTTAACAATTTGCGTATTGCTTAAACTGTCTTGCTTTGCGTGATTTTTGTTACGCAGCCATGGGAAAGCGACAATTAGTAGAACAAGCGTAATTAAGCCTGAAACAATAATATAAAACTCAGACCAACTCATTCTTTCTCTCGCTCCAACATTTCATCTGCTTTAGCTAACTTAGCGGCCATATCTTCTGGTGGTGTTACCGATTTGCGGCGAATCACCACAATTAGGGCAATAAAAATAAACAAAACAGGGCCAGCCCAAAGCCACAAGGTCGCAGCTGTAACTGGCGGTTGATAATGCACAAAATCGCCATAGCGCGACTTCATAAAATCAATCACCTCCTGCTCTGTTTTGCCTTGTTTTAACAACGCGTAAACTTTTCGGCGCATGTCATGGGCAATCATGGCGTCGCTATCAGCAATATTCTGGTTTTGACACATAGGACATCGTAATTCTGCGGTAAGCTTTAAAAAGCTTTCGCGCTGAGCTGGCGTGTCGAAAGAAAACTTATCTTCAGCCGCACTTACTGAAAAAGCGCTAAACACAAACATCAGTGCGAAAACGTTAAGCGCAATGGCTCTAGCGTTTGCGAATCTGTGGATAGAGGTCGTCAACAACATAATCATTCCCCTCCCTGTGCAGTTGCGGAGCTCTGATTATTCTTTTCATTAAGCGTGTTCGACAATGTAGGCTCTGAGGCCATCACTGCATCTACATCTACCTTTTTGTCATTACCTGTTTTGCCAGACGCTTCTGCCACCAGCTTGGTATATAACGGGCCAACTTTGGAGTTCCACACCCGCTCGTTAATATCGCCTATGTGGTGCATACGAATAACGCCTTCAGCGTCGATAACAAAGTGTTCTGGCGCTCCTGTGACTCCAAGGTCGAGCGACGTATCGCGATAGACATCAAAAATATTATACGCGTAAGGGTTACCGTAACGGCTGAGCATGTCGGTAACTTCTTGCTGAACACGGCTCAGTGTTTTTGTGCCAAAGTCTGGGTCTAAGTCCTGATCAAAATACAAACCCACAATGTGAACGTTTTGTTCGTTCTTTAGCTGAGTTAGGTACGGCATCTCAACAGCGCAGGTCACGCACCATACACCCCATACATTTAATATGGTTACCTTGCCCTTTAAATCTTCAGGCGTATAGGTCACCTCTGGCTTCATCAGGTCTGGCAGAGAGAATGCAGGTAACGTCTTATCCTGAACCTGAGAATCTAACTCTCTGGGGTCAGAAAAAAGCCCTTTAAACAGAAAAATGACCAGCAAAGAAAACAACACTAACGGAATAGCAACGAGTGGTGCTTTTTTCATTATGCGCCTCCTTTCACTGACGCATTTGATGGAGTGGATACTTGACCATGAGATTGCTCAGCGTCGCTTTCACCTTTCCCACCAAATACACGTTTTATCTTTTTTACTTTAGCCATACGGTAACGTTTGTCGCTAATAGAGAAGATACCGCCTATAGCCATAACCACTGCGCCCGCCCATAGCCAGATCACAAATGGCTTAATATAAATACGGATGGCCCATGCGCCATTGTCTAAAGGCTCGCCCATAGCGATAAATAAATCTCTTATAGGATTTGAGTGAATAGCGGCTTCAGTCATCGGCATACGCTGTACGATATACAAACGCTTTTCTGGCTCTAGATGCGCGATCAATTCACCGTCTTGATAAACATCGAATACGCCTTTGTCCGCCTCAAAGTTCGGACCTTGAACTTTGACGACATCTCTAAAGCTAAAGTCATAATCGCCAAGAGAAACGGTATCGCCGATGTCCATGCGAACATCCCGCTCCATTTCGTAGTTTGAAACAAGGGTAATACCGATAATGCAGATAGCAAAACCCACATGGCCCAGCACCATTCCCCAGTGACTTGGCGTAAGCTTGCGAAGTTTAACTAGCACCGATGCATTATCACTGTTACCTGATGGCATAGCCGATAAGCGCTGCATCACCTCTTGCACCGTAGTAACGAGGATCCAAAACACTAATATCATGCCTAAAACGCCCATATAGGTTGGTTCATCATAGGCAAAGTTAACTAGTACACCGGCACATAGCGCAATACCGCCAGCGATTAATAGCTGTTTTTGTAATTCACTGGCTTTTTGCTGTTTCCAGCGCGTAAGCGGGCCAAGACCGAGCATTAGTACGAATGGCACAATCAATAACGTGAACATTTGATTGAAGAACGGAGCGCCTACCGAAATACTGCCTAGACCTAACTCTTTATGTACAAGAGGCAGTAGTGTACCCAACAATACAACCAGTGTTGCTGCGCACAAAAATACATTGTTACCCATTAACAACACTTCACGGGAAAACGCTTGATAGCGGCCTGGGCTTTTAAGTGAAGCAGCACGCATAGCATAGAGCAGTAAACCAAAGCCACTAAGTACAATCAATATTCCTAGTATAAATAAGCCTCGGGTAGGATCGCTTGCAAACGAGTGCACCGAAACAATTACCCCTGAACGTACTAAGAAGGTGCCAAGTAAACTCAAACTAAATGCGGCAATAGCAAGCAGTACGGTCCACGACTTAAACGCCTTACGCTTTTCGGTAACGGCTAACGAGTGCATTAGCGCAGTACCAACCAGCCAAGGCATAAACGAGGCGTTCTCGACTGGATCCCAGAACCACCAGCCACCCCAGCCAAGTTCGTAATACGCCCACCAGCTACCTAGCGCAATACCCACGGTAAGAAAAGCCCAGGCAGAAATGACCCAAGGCCTTGACCAGCGTGCCCAGGTTGAGTCTAGCTGCCCTGAAATTAGTGCTGAAATTGCAAAAGCAAACGCGACAGAAAAGCCAACATAACCCATGTAAAGCATAGGCGGGTGAATGATCATGCCAAAATCTTGCAGCAGCGGATTAAGATCTCGCCCATCGACCGGGAAAAATGGCAGCATGCTGTTAAACGGGTTTGAGGTAAGCAGCATGAATAAGTAAAAACCGATGCCCACCATTCCCAATACCGACAGCACCCGTGCGACCATAGCAAGAGGAATACCCTTGCTGAATATCGCCACTGCTACTGTCCATATGGAAAGCATCAACACCCACAGCAGAAATGAGCCTTCGTGGCCGCCCCACACAGCGGTAATTTTATAATAAATGGGAAGTCGACTATTTGAGTGCTGGGCAACATAGGCCACACTGAAATCGTCAGTCACAAAGGCGTAGGTTAAGCATACATAGGCAATAAGCGTGAAGGTAAATAAGCCAATTGCCAGTGGTTTGGCCGTTGCCATTAACGCTTCGTGCTGACGGTGAGCCCCCCAAAGCGGATAAACGGCCAATAATATAGAGAGCACTAGCGCAAGAGTGAGCGCAATATTTCCAATCTCTGGTACCATTATTTAATTGCCTCCGCTGCCGGTAGTCGACTCGTAGGATGGCATGTTTTCAGGTTTAACGTGCTTAATGCCCTTCATTTTTTCAGCTAGCTCAGGCGGCATGTATTCTTCATCGTGCTTAGCCAGCACTTCCTGCGCTTTAATGCTGCTTGCACCAGTGAGTACTCCTGTTGCCACAATGCCCTGACCTTCGCGGAACAAATCAGGCAGGATACCGGTATAAGTCACGGTAACCGTTGGGCCAGTATCGATAAGGTCAAAGCTCACCGCTAAGCTTTCTTGATCCCTTTTCACACTGCCAGGTACCACCATACCGCCTATACGAAGACGCTGGCCAACCTGCGGTTTCTGGCCGTTTTTACCTTCAATGATTTCGCTTGGCGTATAGAAAAGGTCAATACTGTCGTTTAGGGCGTAAAGCATCAATCCAATTGCACTTACTATTAAAAAACCGATAATTCCCACTACGGCTAGTCGCTGCTTTCGTCTCGGGTTCATGCAACTCTCACTTCGAAAAAACTAATAAACGATAAAAACGCAAATGAATGCTAAGTTCACTTTTCACATTAACACTTAGGTGTTGTCTTGCTGTTGCTGTCGCGCTTTTTTAATACGTGCTTTGCGTTCTTTTTCCACCACTACCTGCTTTAACAGGTCGCGATGTTTACTAAAACTCTGAATAGCGATAATGCCCATTGCTAAGAACGTAACGCCAAACGAAAGCCATACATAAAATGCATAGCCTCCCATATTTAAAAAATCGGCAAAGGATTCAAACTGCATCTTAACTGCCCTCTTTTAAACTAGCAGTAGCCGCATCACCAGGTTGTTGATTTAATGCTTTATTCATTGCTAGCGCTTGTACCCAAGGTCGGTGCATTTCTCTAAGCACAATCTCATTACGTAATCGTACCGTGGTCACAGCCCCAATAAAAAAAGCGAAGCCCAGCAGGTTAATTAACAACGGCCACAGCATTTCAGGGGCAATTGAAGGGTTGTCGAATTTACTAATGGTCGCGCCTTGATGTAACGTGTTCCACCATTCTACGGAGTAGTGAATAATAGGAATATTTACTACGCCCACCAGCGCCATCACGCCTGCGGCTTTACCCGCCTGTTGCTTATCTTCAAAAGCACCGTAGAGCGCAATCACGCCCATGTACAAGAAAAGCAGAATAAGTTCTGATGTTAGGCGTGCGTCCCATACCCACCAAGCGCCCCACATTGGTTTACCCCAAGCGGCGCCGGTGAACAGAGCAATAAACGTCATTACTGCGCCGATAGGCGCCATAGCAATCATGCTCATATAAGCGGTGCGCCACTGCCAAACCATACCCACCAAGGCCGCAATCGCCATGGCCACATAGGTGCCCATAGACAAAATGGCGCTAGGTACGTGGATATAGATGATTCTAAATGAATCGCCCTGCTGATAATCTTGAGGCGCAAAGGCCAGCCCCCACACGGTGCCTACGCTTAAACACGCTAGAGCGCCAGCCCAAAACCAAGGCTGTAAAGTTAAACAAAGCTGATAGGCTCGCTCTGTTTTTGCGTAGGGATGTAACCACTTCCACATTAGTTTTGACTCACTTTTAAAGAATATGCGATGGCAAACGGTGCCAATGCCGCAGCCAATAAAAGCATGGCGGCAATAATAGCAAGTTGCGCATAATAAGGTAATTGCAGTGCGGCAGAATCCACAGCCGACGTGGCAAATATCAGTAACGGAATAAAGACAGGGATAAGTAGCAATGCCAACAACACCCCACCTTTTTGCAATCCAACGGTAAGCCCTACTGCAATGGCACCAATTAAAGAAAGTAATGGCGTTCCCAGCAACAATGTTAAAACGAGCGCGATATACATATCGACCGTTAAATTTAAAAACATCGCTAGCAGTGGAGATAGCAATAATAAAGGCACGAAGCTAACCAGCCAATGGGCAGCCACTTTTACCGCACTCACCGCTGGTAATGGCATACCAGATAACATGTACTGCTCTAGCGACCCGTCTTGAAAATCATCGCGAAACAGCCTTTCCATCGCCAAGAGCGATGACAAAATTGCCGCAATCCATATTACCCCTGGTCCAATGCGTTGAAGGGTGTCGGGAGACGGACTAACGCCTAAGGGAAATAAGGTCACCACCATAAGCAAAAACATCAGAGGTTGCACTAATTCTGCTTTTTGCTTGAATGCAACCTGCATGTCGCGCTTAAAAATTCCTTGGTAAAGTGACATTAAAAACGGTACTCCAAATCGAATACACGGTGTTCCCCTGCAGTTTCTGATAGGTGTTGATGCGAAGTAGTAATGATGAGACCGCCGCGACCAACGTGCTCTTTCATACTTTTTTCAAGCATGTGAACCCCTTTTACATCAAGCGCTGTAAACGGTTCGTCCAGTATCCACACCTTTGCTGGCTTTAGCCACAGTCTCGATAGCGCGACGCGACGTTGTTGACCGGCCGATAAATACCTTACGGGCACATCTTCAAGTCCAACTAATCCCACTTTCTCTAATACATCAAAAAGCGTGTTAACAGGCACCGATACATTATGCTGAGCTAGCCAGAACGATAGATTGTCTAGGGCAGAGAGGCTGCCGTTAGTTCCGCTTTTATGGCCAAGATAAAAAAGGTCTCGGTAGTAACCTGTCTTGTCCTCTGAAATGTCCATGCCGTTGTACAATACTGCACCTGAATCAGGTGAACTCAGTCCTGTTAATATGCGCAGCAAGCTGGTTTTCCCTGCACCGTTAGGACCGCGTAAATACAGCAACTCACCGGGTTCGACAACCAGTGAAAGCCCTTCAAAAAGGGTTCTGTCTCGTTTGCTGCAGGTTAATTCGCGCGCCTCTAACACTACCTGGCTACTCCAACCTTAAAAAGAGGTTCTAAAAAATGGCGCTAGTCTACCACATGAACGCTTTTTCGCAGTCGCGAATTCCAATTAAATATGATTTACTTCAATGACAAAGGTATTTTTCCTGAGAGCCATCCGTCGTGAGTAAGTGTTATCCCTCCGCCTAAAGGATGAATTCTTTTGCTTCATCTTATCAACTGGTCAATAACGAAACTGCCAAACAGAGCTTTGCTATACTCAAATAAGTAAGGAAAAGCGCGACATTGCCGATATCTCAATTATGACAACACCACTATCATCTCTATTGGCAGCCGCTCTAAATCAAACAACTGGCCTGACGTCGCCTGTCTCGGCCGCTTTATCGTCTACAGATGCCGCTACTCAAGGCTCGAGTCGAGGAGCAACGCCTGTGATTGCCAACGCTGCGCTTTCGCAGGCTACCGTTTTAGACAATGCGGCGAAAGTGATAGTTGAACGCTTGCCTGAACGAGTGCTATCGATAACGATGACATCGAGTAATGCATCGTCAAATTTAGCGCCGTCGGTCGCCCAAGTATTGCACGTTGTCTTACCCGCAGAAGTTAGCGCTAAATTCTCCAAACACGCTATTCATAATGCGCAAATTGCTCTTCTGCCCCGAACTTCAGACCAGGTCTCAAACCCAGAAACGAAAAGTGTTCAAAATGCTCCGCAGAGTCAGTTAAGCGCTCAGTCTGCAATACTCCTTTCTACAAGTTTGTCTCAACAAGGCGCGTCATTGTCTGCGCCTGATAAAGCTGAATTACTGAAAGCCGTGGCACAAGCGCTTGCTGCAAATAACGCCGCCGTTACGCTTAAGGGTCAGCTTTCTATTTCTACAAAGAGCGAAAACTTTGGGCAACTCATTCTCACCACGGCTAAAAACGAGGGTGTTCCCCTTACAGACATAAACACTGAAAAGCTGGATAGCACGGCGAAAGCAGCGCTTCAAAAGCTGGTCGGCCAGCAGGTCGTAATAGGGCTAAGCCGAGCTAGCAACGGTGGAATCGCGCTGCAAATCTCTCAAGGTTTTTCCAATGGAAGCGCTGCCCCAAGAGCCAACCACAACAATTTCGCCACTATCACCCATAAAGATGTAAGTACCAACTTACAGCAACAGCTAATTTCCAGCGCTCTTAAGCAAGGCGGCGTTGCTGTTGAGCATAACTTGAGTAACCCGCCACAACTTAACGCGCTGTTACAAAGTTCAGGTGCAGACACCAGCGCGTTAAAAGTGCTTTCTGCGTTAACCTTAACGGGTAGCAAACTCTCAATTCGCACTACGCAACAAAGCGCGTTATTACAAATAAGTTTACCGCAGAGCAAGGCCCCTTCCCTTTCGGCTCCAACTTTGAATCTGGAGCAGGTAAATAAACTTGACCTTACACAATTACCAAAAGTGACGGCGAAAGGGCTCGATGCCGTCACGGGAAATAGCTCGCTCGAAGCCTCTTCATCCATTACAAACCTAAAAGCAGCGGCTCCCACATCGCTTAAAGGAACGGATGTACACAACGCAATTAGTACACTTTCTCGGGTATTATTGAGCCAAACAGGCAGTACGAGCCAAGCATTAAGCCAACTCGTTGCTATTGTTGAGAATGGAAAGTCACCGCCAGGCAGCGGCGCTCCTCAAGCACATGGAGCCCAGCATTTCGATAAAATTTTGCAGCACCTAAAAGGCCTTGATGCACTCAACGCGAAGCCTTCGCAAGTCAAAATATCTAATGGAGAGTTTATCGGACCGCCTAAGCCTTCCAGCGAACAACTGCTAGCAACAGCAAAAGCTATATTGACGGAAGGGAAAGAAACCGCTTCAGCAGAGAATAATGGCATGCAAGGAAAAGACGGTGGGAGTAAATCTTCTCTTGTATCACTTGCCTCTATCGCACAAGCGTTAAGCTCACAGGCAAAAGGCTTATCAAATAGCTTACTGAGCAACATCGCTGCTCAACTTGCGGCTACACAAGGTAAAGGCGCAGAGATACCACCAGTGGTTTCAGATAGTCACGTCACTATAGCGGGTTCAAAATCAAACGAGAGCGTAGCTGGCGAGAACGTAGGCGCTGTCGGCGATGTAAAAAACGGCGCGAAAAAACTAGCGCTCGATATGCACGAGCAAGGATTTTCGCAACGCTTGCAGCAGCTTATATCCTCACAGGTGCTGGTTACCACACCAATAAACTTAACCTCGCCCGTAAACACTTCCAGCTTTGTTCAAGGATTGGTTGCTTTGGTTCAATTAGCACTAGCGGGGCGTGCCATGCAGCGTCAGCCTGGCTTAAAAACGCAAATAGATGCGCCTGACTCTATCGTTTCAAAAACGTTAGCGAATATGGGGGTAACGACTCAACCAAGTCGCGTTAGCCAAGACATGAACCAGTTAGACGGCAGACAACAGCTGCTTTCTCAACTTAAAACACTGCTAAGTAGCCACCAGCAAAACAAAATTGCTAATGTAGATAGCCGTATTCAAGGGCAAGATAGTTTCTATTATATATTGCCATCACTTTCACAACATCAAAGTCCACCAGAACTCTTGATAAAACGAGAGCTGGGTGGCCAAGACAATAAGCACGCACAAGCAGGCCAACGTTCTCTTTGGAATATCACGATGAAGCTGGACATTGGTGACAGCGGACAAGTGTTGGCAAAATCTAAAATTGATAAAAGCACTATTACTTTAGATTTGTACGCTTCAAGCGATGAGGTACTTAAACGTATCGGAGACACCCTACCCTATTTACATAAACGTCTTACTTCGCTCGGCCTGGTTGTTGAAAACACCAGCTACCAGCGAGGCCACATTCCGGACACATTAAATTCGCGTCCTCATCAAATCTTTGAAACTAGGGTTTAGGTAAAGCGTTTATGACTGATTCGCAAAAGACAAAACGCGCCATCGGCCTAAAATATGACGGCGGCGATAAGAAAAACGCGCCGAAAGTGGTTGTCAAAGGCTATGGAGATTTGGCGGAAGCCATCATAGCCATGGCTGAAGAAACCGGGATATTAATTCACGAAGACCCATACTTAAGCGAAGTCCTTGCTACCCTTGATGTGGGGCAAGATATCCCTGAATCGCTGTATTATGTAATTGCCGAGTTGCTGGCCTATTCTTATGTCCTTCAAGGAAAAATCCCTCCTGGTTGGGAGGGAATTATCAAGCGTATCGACTTTGAAGTGTAGTAAACACAAAACTAAAGCGTATTGAACCTGCACTTCGAGTGTTAAATTGTCCACCTAATAAAAACCTTGCTGCCATAAAGAATAAGCCCGCTTTTAGCAGGCTTATTACAAAGATGCTAAACATCCACATGGTGCCAGGTAAGCTGTTTTGTTATCTAAACAGAACCTTTTCTTTATTAAACCAATGGATACAGAAGAAAATCAGTCCGGTTGCAATCACTGCAGTAGACGTAAATATGCCAAAGAGTGCAAAGTAGTCCATGGTACCTTTGAACAGCTCTTTCATCGCTAGGGCAACGTTAGTCAGCGGTACCCAAACCCAGCCGCCTTTAAGCTCTACACCAGGCATCATGGCGATAATTACAGGGAAAATAACCACCATAATTAACGACCCCATGTAGCTTTGCGCCTCTTTAAACGAGCGAGCATAAATTGAAAGTGATAGTAGAATAGCGGCGAAAACTGCCACCACTGGCACCAACATTAGAAAGATCAGCAGGAAGTCCACAAGACCAATCATCGACATGATCTTAACCACAAACTCAACGGCCATGCCTTGCGATAACACCAGTCCCCATATAGCCATGGAAGAAACGGTAATAAGCGCAGTAATTATCCCCGCAGTAGCAATAGTAAAGAATTTACCCAGTACCAGCTTATGACGGTCCATGGGCGATATAAGTAGTGTTTCTAATGTACCCCGCTCTTTCTCACCGGCACCTAAGTCAGCCGCTGGGGCCATAGCGCCTTGAAGGCACAAGATGAAGATGAAATATGGCAGCATACCGCCTAAGCGTTCACCCCACACTTCGCGATCGTCGGCGACATTTTGCTTTTCTATCTTGATTGGCTTTAGCAAGGCCTCTTGCTGAGTTTCATCTAGATTAAGCTGCGCAAAAGCGGTTTGTTGGAATGCATCGGTATATTCATCAATGATGTCGGATACGCGCCCCATCACCTTATTTAGACCAGCATCGTTGAGATAAAGCTCAATTTTATGCTGACCTGAACGCAAAACATCGCTATCAAAGGTTTCAGGAATAACCAAAACAAAATCTAATGTTTCGTTTTTAATGAGTTTAGCGTAGTCAGTCTCATCGCCAATCGCAACCGATTCGAATTTATCTGATGCGTCGTTAAAAGACTGAACAATTGCTGGCGCGTAAGCTTCACCCACTATCGCGTATTTCAGTACTTTATTTTCCGCTTTATCCGCCGCTGAACTCATGAAAAAGAACGCGACACCGAAAATAGCTGGGAATAATAAAAGCGGTAGACCAATCATGAATATGATGGTTTTCTTATCCCGTAATAGTTCTTTGAATTCCTTTTTAAAGATTAACCACATTACCCATCTCCTCAGAATCCATTGATAGTGTTTTTAGGAAGCTCTTATGCATTTGCCCGCCAGCCCCATCATTACCAGACAAAGCGCTAAAGGCGGCTAGCGAATCGTTAAATACCGTTTCACCTTGGTTAATCACGGTCACCTTGTCGCAAAGGGTTTGCACCTCATCAAGGTGGTGAGTAGAGAAAATAACCGGGGTACCTTTATCTTTAAGGCGCTGAATAAATTCCATCACGGTACTCGTTGCCATAATATCAAGGCCGGTAGTAGGTTCATCCAGTACCACTAGTTCAGGCTCGTGTATAACAGCACGGGCAATAGAGACTTTTTGTTTCATCCCTGATGAGAAATTCTCGGCACGTCTATCAAGGAAGGTTTGCATATCGAGTAAATCAGCTAACTCTTCAATACGCGCGTTAATCACATTTTTTGGAATACCGTGCAACGCACCGAAGTAGCTAATATTCTCTCGGCCACTCAAACGACCATAAAGGCCCGTTGAGCTAGATAAAAAGCCAATTTTTTTACGGGCAATATTAGGGTTAGAAAGCACATCCTCACCACCAATGATAACTTTTCCGCTATCAGGCTTTAGTGCTGTTGAAAGCATGCGAAGTGTGGTTGTTTTGCCAGCTCCATTTGGCCCTAACAGCCCAAGTACCTGTCCTTTTTCGCAAGTAAACGACACATCCCTTACCGACTGGAAATAGCGCCCTTTTAATCGCGGGTCCTTTTTTTCCTGTTCGCTAAGCTTTTTTGGGTTCTCCACCTCAAAACGCTTAGCAAGGCCTGATATTTCAATCATTTCCCTTCCCTCTTCTCACGTGTGAACAGTAGCACCGTTCATTATTGTTGTAGGCTTGCTTTGCTGTAGCCGCAAATTATGCCGTTCTATTTGTTTAAAATTGTTTTAGCGTACTAACCAGCTTTGGCAGTAATGGCTATTGCATCCTAGTAGTCTGTACTTACAAATATTTATTACAGCATTCCTTGTTTTTATTTGTTGTACAAGTTTCAGCCTTGCATTAAGTGTTAGTAAATATTTCTTAATATACCCTTTGATGAAGCCATAAAAAAACCCACCAAGCGGTGGGTTCTTACTATGCGGTTAAGCGCTAATTTTACTCAGGAAGCACATCGTCTTCTTGCTGAGGTATCGCTTCCTCCGCTTTCATTGTTTTAGAAAGCAGTAGCTCTTGGCGGATCTTGGTTTCAATCTCGTTTGCGATCTCAGGGTTCTCTTTCAAGAACTTCATTACGTTCGCTTTACCTTGACCAATGCGGTCGCCTTTGTAGCTATACCAAGCACCCGCTTTATCAACTAGCTTTTGCTTAACACCAAGGTCGATAAGCTCAGCTTCTTTGCTGATACCTTCGCCGTAGCGGATCATAAATTCAGCTTGCTTAAACGGAGGTGCAACTTTGTTCTTCACTACCTTAACGCGTGTTTCGTTACCAACTACCTCGTCGCCTTCTTTCACTGCACCAATACGGCGAATGTCTAGACGAACAGAAGAGTAGAACTTAAGCGCGTTACCACCGGTTGTAGTTTCTGGGTTACCAAACATTACACCAATCTTCATACGAATTTGGTTAATGAAGATACACAGTGTATTTGAACGCTTGATGTTTGCAGTAAGCTTACGCAACGCTTGCGACATTAGACGCGCCTGCAGACCAACGTGAGAATCACCCATGTCACCTTCTATTTCAGCTTTAGGTGTAAGCGCCGCTACCGAGTCAACAATAACAACATCTACCGCACCTGAACGTACAAGCATGTCGCAAATTTCTAGCGCTTGCTCACCAGTATCAGGCTGAGATACCAATAGTTCGTCGATGTTTACGCCTAGTTTTTCAGCATATACCGGGTCTAGTGCGTGTTCAGCATCAACGAAAGCACAGGTTTTACCCTTGCGCTGCGCTTCAGCAATAACTTGAAGTGTTAGCGTGGTTTTACCTGATGATTCTGGCCCGTAGATTTCAACAACACGTCCACATGGCAAACCGCCTATACCTAGAGCGATATCAATGGTAAGAGAGCCAGTAGAAATCGCTTCAATATCCATGGCTTGGTTATCGCCTAAGCGCATGATTGCGCCTTTACCAAATTGCTTTTCAATTTGGCCAACTGCGGCGGTTAAAGCTTTTGATTTGTTATCGTCCACGTATGTATCCTCTAGGATTTGCGGTTAAATTCTGTATTGGTGTTTTCCATATCTTGTATGAAATTACCAAATAATGATCACATTCTATACTGTACAAGCATACAGTTTCAACCAGTGTTTTTAATTTTCACTCAACATTTTAACTAAGTGAGTAATCGCAAAGCTAATAGCGTGTTGACGTACTTCGTCGCGATTGCCGCTAAACACCTGTTTAACTTGCGCTTCGTGTTCTCCACATAAAAAGCCGAACCATACCGTGCCCACTGGTTTTTCTTTGCTACCACCGCCAGGACCGGCAATGCCACTAACCGTTACAACAAGTTGCGCTCCGCTATTACGGCGCACGCCGTCTGCCATTTCAATTACCGTTTGCTTCGACACCGCGCCGTACTCTTTTAGCGTCTGCTCTGTTACGCCCAGTATGCTTTGCTTTGCGTCGTTTGAGTACGTCACCCAGGATTGGTTAAACCAATCAGAACTGCCAGCCACACTGGTAAAAGCAAAAGCGACTCCTCCGCCTGTACACGACTCAGCGCTTGATACAGTCCAACCTTTTTCCCTTAGTGCGTCGCCTAACACCTGAACTTGCGCAGATAATGCGCTATCAAGCGTTAAAGGGGTGGCGTTTGCTGTCGAATCAGTTGAAAATGTTGTGCTCATTTGGATATACCTAATTACACCTGTTGTGCTTTATCAGATCTTCGCTTGATCTTAGTGGGCGTGAGTTTATCATTTATTCCCCTCAACAGGCATTAAACCCAGCAACAAATTCGCAGAGGCATTTTTTGGAATCACATACTCCTATGATGCGCCAATACCTGACTATTAAGGCGCAGCATCCGAATATTTTACTGTTTTATCGCATGGGCGACTTTTATGAGTTGTTTTACGACGATGCCAAAAAAGCTGCTGAATTACTGGATATCTCATTAACAGCCAGAGGAAAATCTGGTGGTGAACCTATTCCTATGGCTGGTGTGCCTTATCATGTGGTAGAAAGCTATCTGTCACGCTTAGTGAAAATGGGCGAGTCAGTAGCCATTTGTGAACAGGTAGGCGACCCAGCCACCAGTAAAGGCCCTGTTGAACGCGCAGTACAACGCATTGTTACGCCCGGTACAGTCACCGACGAAGCGCTGTTAGAAGAACGTCGCGACAATATTCTGGCCGCCGTTTGTGGTCACAGTATGCACTATGGGCTGGCAACCCTAGATGTTACAAGTGGTCGTTTTGTTGTGTTTGAATGTGACAGCGATGAAAGCCTACTTGCTGAAATTCAGCGCATTAACCCAGCTGAACTGCTCTATCCTGAAGGATTTGAAAGCTTAGCATTGGTTGAAAACCGCAAAGGACTTAGACGCCGTCCTGAATGGGAATTCGACATTGATACCGCCACAGAGCAATTAAACGCACAGTTTGAAACCAAAACATTAGATGGCTTTGGAATAAAAGGCGTCACAAAAGGCTTAGGCGCAGCGGGCTGCGTTTTACAATATGTAAAAGATACCCAGCGCACTGCTCTGCCTCACATTCGCCGCATTCAGACCGAACAGCAAGACAGCCGCGTTCAGCTTGATGCTGCCACCCGCAGAAACCTAGAACTTACCCATAATTTGTCGGGCGGACAGGAAAATACGCTGTTTAGCGTGATGGATACCACCACTACGGCCATGGGTAGTCGTATGCTACAGCGGGTTATTCACTCGCCTTTAACCGACCAGCATGAGCTGCACAGCCGTTTAGATGCTGTTGAAACGTTTATTAATGATGACCCTGAAGATATTCGCACCGCGTTAAAGCACATTGGTGATATAGAACGTATTATGGCGCGCTTAGCCCTTCGTTCAGCCAGGCCACGGGACTTTGCTCGCCTAAAAAATGCGTTTAATGCGCTGCCTGATTTACAAGATGCCCTAGCGCGATTCGACACAGGCCAAATCAGAAGTATCAGCGAAACCATTGGCACTTACCCTGAGCTTCAAGCTCTGTTAAATGATGCCATTATCGATAACCCGCCAGTGGTAATACGGGATGGCGGCGTGATTGCCGAGGGCTACAACGCCGAACTTGATGAATTGCGCAAGCTATCACAAGGAGCTACCGACTACTTAGACGCTATGGAACAGCGTGAACGCGAGCGCACCGGCATTTCTACGCTAAAAGTGGGCTATAACAAAGTTCACGGGTTCTTTATTGAAATTAGCCGGGCGAACAGTGCATTGGCGCCCGCTGAATATATTCGAAGACAAACCCTTAAAAACACTGAACGTTATATAACGCCAGAACTTAAAGAGCACGAAGATAAAGTGCTAAGCAGTCAGGGCGCTGCGCTTGCTCTTGAAAAGCAGCTTTATGAAGCCTTGTTTGACAACTTTGCGCCGCACTTAAACAACTTAATTGAAACCGCCGCGGCGCTAGCCAAATTAGACGTGCTGTGCTGTCTTGCCGAACGCGCAGTCTCCCTTGATTGGTATCGACCTCATTTGAGTCAAGAATGTGCGCTTACTTATGATGCCGGTCGCCACCCTGTGGTTGAGAACGTGATGAAAGACCCCTTCATTGCCAACCCGCTTCAGCTAGATACCGAGCGCCGCATGCTGATTATTACTGGCCCGAACATGGGCGGTAAATCAACTTACATGCGCCAAACAGCGCTGATTGCGTTACTAGCCTGTATTGGTAGCTTTGTACCTGCTGAAAACGCCCACATAGGAAAACTTGACCGTATATTTACCCGTATTGGTGCATCAGATGACTTAGCCTCAGGTCGCTCTACCTTTATGGTTGAGATGACAGAAACGGCGAACATTCTCAACAATGCCACAGAAAACTCACTGGTATTAATGGATGAAATTGGTCGTGGTACCAGTACCTATGACGGATTGTCACTGGCGTGGGCATGCGCAAGTTATTTAGCAAAGCAGCTGAATGCTTATACGCTTTTTGCCACGCATTACTTTGAACTAACTGAACTTCCAGAAACCCAAAGTGGCGTAGTGAATGTGCACTTAGACGCGATGGAGTTTGAAGATACCATACGCTTCATGCATACCGTATCAGAAGGCGCGGCGAGCAAAAGCTTTGGTTTACAAGTTGCCCAACTTGCAGGCGTACCTAAGGCGGTAATAAAAGCGGCGCAACAGAAGCTTGCGGTGTTGGAATCATCACACCTTATGACCAGCACGGAAGATGAACCAGAGAACGCCAACGACGAGGCTTTTGTAGCGAAGAGCTCGGTAAAAGGTGCAAATAAAACAAGCGCATCAGGTAAAGCTACATCAAATACCAAAGGCCAAGCTGAAATGCTGTTCCCTGATAAGCCGCACCCGGTAGTAGAAGCCCTTGAAAACTTGTCACCCGATGAGCTATCACCGCGCCAAGCGCTAGACCTTATCTACACACTTAAGCGCCTGAGCCAGTCTTAAAGCAAGCTTAAGCGCGTATAAATTGCGCATCATGTGGGCAAATTGATTGTCTGCCCACATGAATTTGCGTATACTATCGCCCCGTCCAAAGTGTAGCTGGTTTTGTTCTAAACTCAGCCTATATTTACCATACAACCCAAACGTTCTAGGTTTCGCATGACAAATTATATTTTCGTCACCGGTGGTGTAGTTTCATCGCTAGGTAAAGGTATTGCTGCAGCATCGTTGGCCGCAATTCTGGAAGCTCGCGGTCTCACCGTAACCATGTTAAAACTCGACCCTTACATCAATGTCGACCCAGGCACTATGAGCCCTATCCAGCATGGTGAAGTATTTGTTACCGATGACGGCGCTGAGACCGACCTTGATCTTGGTCACTATGAGCGTTTTATTCGCACCCGCATGACCAAGCGCAACAACTTCACTACCGGCCGTGTATATGAAGAAGTATTAAAGCGCGAGCGTCGCGGTGATTACCTTGGTGCAACAATTCAGGTTATCCCTCATATCACCAATGAAATTAAGCGCCGCGTAATTGAAGGTGCTGAAGGTCATGATGTAGCTATTGTTGAAGTGGGCGGAACCGTAGGTGACATCGAGTCACAACCTTTCTTGGAAGCAATTCGTCAGCTAGGTACCGAAGTAGGTCGTGAACGCGCTATGTTCATGCACTTAACGCTAGTACCTTATATGCCAGCATCAGGTGAAGTAAAAACTAAGCCTACGCAGCACTCGGTAAAAGAGCTTCGCTCTATTGGTATTCAGCCAGATATTCTCGTTTGTCGTTCAGTAGGTGCATTGCCGGCCAGTGAGCGCTCGAAAATCGCCCTATTCACAAACGTTGCTGACAAAGCCGTTATTTCTTTGAAAGACGTAGACAGCATTTACCGCATCCCTGCTGCACTTAAAGCACAAGGCATGGATCAGCTAGTTGTAGACCGCTTCGGTCTTGAGTGTGAAGAAGCCGACTTATCTGAGTGGGAACAAGTACTTTACGCAGAGTCAAACCCTACTGCAGAAGTTAACATTGGCATGGTAGGCAAGTATGTTGAATTACCTGACGCTTATAAGTCTGTTAACGAAGCGCTTAAGCATGCTGGCCTTAAAAACCGTCTAACTGTGAACATCCACCACATTGACTCACAAGACGTGGAAAGCAAAGGTACCCAAATTCTAGAACAACTTGATGCTATCTTAGTACCTGGTGGCTTTGGTGAGCGCGGTATAGAAGGCAAAATTGCTGCTGCGCGTTATGCTCGTGAAAACAAAGTCCCTTACCTTGGCATTTGCTTAGGTATGCAGGTAGCACTTATCGAGTACGCGCGCAATGTTGCAGGTATGGAAAATGCGAACAGCACAGAGTTCGACCCTGAAACGCCTTATCCTGTTGTGGGCCTAATCACTGAGTGGTTAGACGCAGCTGGTACAACTGAAACTCGCACTGAAAACTCAGATCTTGGTGGTACTATGCGCTTAGGTAGTCAGCTATGTCACCTTATTGAAGGTACAAAAGTTCATGAGATGTATGGTAATGCCGAAATTTATGAGCGTCACCGTCACCGATATGAAGTGAACAATAACCTGCGCGACCAAATTGAAGCTGCGGGATTGAAAGTAAGTGGTTTGTCCACTGACAAGCGACTTGTAGAAGTGGTGGAAATCCCTGATCATCCTTGGTTCATTGCGGGCCAATTCCACCCTGAGTTCACATCAACTCCTCGGGATGGACACCCATTATTCACTGGTTTCGTTGCTGCGGCAGGAAAATACCAGAAAGAAAATCACTAATTTCTAATAAAAGGGGTGCTCTCTCCCGTTGCACCCCATTCAATTGTTGAGGAAAAAACATGGCGAAAATTAGTCGCATTATTGGACGCGAAATCTTAGATTCACGCGGAAACCCTACCGTAGAAGCAGATGTATACTTAGAATCAGGCGTAATGGGCCGTGCTGCAGCACCGTCTGGTGCCTCTACTGGTAGCCGCGAAGCACTAGAGCTACGCGACGGCGACAAGTCTCGTTACCTAGGTAAAGGTGTAACAAAGGCAGTTGCAGCAGTTAACGATACCATCGCGCCAGCGCTTATCGGCAAAGACGCACTAGCGCAAGCTGATATCGACTGCATCATGATTGACCTTGATGGCACAGAAAACAAAGAAACCCTTGGTGCGAACGCAATTCTTGCAGTTTCTCTTGCTGTAGCTAAAGCGGCTGCAGCGGAAAAAGGCGTAGCGCTTTACGAGCACATTGCAGACCTAAACGGTACATCTGGCCAATACTCTATGCCAGTACCTATGATGAACATCATCAACGGTGGTGAGCACGCTGACAACAACGTAGACATTCAAGAGTTCATGGTACAGCCTGTTGGCGCGAAGAGCTTTAAAGAAGCACTACGTATGGGTGCTGAAATCTTCCACGCACTTAAGAAAGTACTTTCTGCTAAAGGCCTTAACACGGCAGTTGGCGACGAAGGTGGTTTTGCACCTAACCTTAGCTCAAACGCTGAAGCGCTTGCAGTAATCGTAGAAGCCGTTGAAAACGCTGGCTATAAAATGGATGAAGACATCACCCTTGCACTAGACTGCGCGGCGTCTGAATTCTATAAAGAAGGCAAATACGTACTATCTGGTGAAGACAAGAGCTTCGATTCAGAAGCGTTTGGCGATTACCTTGCTGACCTTTCTTCACAATACCCAATTGTATCTATTGAAGACGGCCTGGACGAAAGCGACTGGGACGGCTGGGCAAGCCTAACTAAGAAGATTGGCGACAAAGTACAGCTAGTTGGTGACGACTTGTTTGTAACTAACACTAAAATTCTTAAGCGCGGTATTGATAACGGTATTGGTAACTCAATCCTTATCAAGTTCAACCAAATCGGTTCACTAACTGAAACCCTTAACGCTATTAAAATGGCAAAAGATGCGGGCTTTACAGCAGTTATCTCTCACCGTTCTGGTGAAACTGAAGACGCCACTATTGCCGACCTAGCAGTAGGTACAGCGGCGGGCCAAATCAAGACGGGTTCACTATGCCGTTCTGACCGCGTTGCTAAGTACAACCAATTACTTCGTATCGAAGAAGCACTAGGTGACGCTGCAACTTACAAAGGCCGCAGCGAAATTAAAGGTCAATAATTTAAGCTTGAGACAATGATGAAAAGCCGCTTTACATAGCGGCTTTTTTATGTCTATTTTTCGCCTTGTTTAATGAAACCATGTAGCAACAAGCGCCTAATCTTGCTAGGGTTAAAAGACTTTAGACAGGTATTTGATAATCCCGATGGCTTCAAGCGACAAACTTTCCCACTCTATACCCAACTCCCAAGTTGGCTTTTTCAGTGAAGCTGGTGAACTCGGCGGAAGCCACCCTCAATTCAATGAAATATGTACCGCTCTGTATGAAAGAGAAATCGTCTCTCTAGCTCATAGCGAGATAAAAAACCTATCGCTGATTAAGCGTCGAATGGGCGGGCTTCCTTATCACGTGAAAGCTATTGCTCGATATATGATTAGTAATGGCATCGCAAACAATCCATCCCCGCTAAAAACAGATACCCATAATGGAAGTTGGTATGCCAAGCAATCTGCAAAGTGCCCCGGCATTAATCATTTAGACGATGTAGAAAAGCGAGAAGCGTGGTATAGAAAAAACGCTAGGTATGGTCTTGTTGTACCTGTTTTAATTTTAAATATGGAAGGCTCTCACATTGAGCTTGATTCCATTGACATGGTAAACCAAGACAATACCCAGCTCCATCTGAACAAAAATGGATGGTTTGCTAATACAGGGGAGTGCATTTCTTCAACCCCACTACGCGATGAAATGGAAGCGGCCACGGCACTTTCAGTTCAAAACAAAATACTGCTGCGGCCTTCAAAGGCGATAATGACCGCTGCATGCTGTGGCCACGCATGGAGCTTTAAATCCAAGCGTTCACCACGTGCCTTATCCCTTCGCGAAATGCGCTTATCTACTCAAATCAACTGGAAGAACTTTACGCTGCTTAATAGGTAACAAAGCCTCGGAAAGAATAAAAACCCAGTATGCCCGCATAAAAAACCACAATATCTTTTGCATCTCTACAGCCAAATTTAGTACAAACATCCTAACCTACATCATCTATAGTAAATTCCCCCCCTCATAAATGGTTGTAGCTACTGGTTTCGTTGCTCTCAGACCGAGATCGTTAGGACACATATCCTAAATAATTAAAAGGAAGTATTTATACACGAAAAATATACTCATTATTGTAAACAATGGTTGACCTCTTCATGCCACATGGGTACATTGTCGCTATCAACTTGGTCAGCAAAGAAACAACAACAAATGCGTATTCGTTTCCTTCTTCTATCTCTACTCCTTATGGCAGCCAGACTGCACGGGTAGATTGCGACCAGCGATTTAATTTCACAAAAACCCGTGCCAAGCACGGGTTTTTTTTTAACTATTCAACTGAGAGAGCGTCATGACAAATCAAGTGAAGATCTTTGATACCACATTGCGAGACGGCGAGCAGGCCTTACCTGCAAGTCTAAGTGCCAAAGAGAAACTGCAGATCGCCCTGGCGCTCGAACGGTTAGGCGTTGACATCATTGAGGCAGGCTTTCCTGTCTCTTCACCCGGTGATTTTCGCTCTGTACAAATGATTGCCAAAGAAGTTAAGAACTCTATCGTTTGTGGCCTATCTCGCGCATTGCCGGGTGATATTGATGCATGCGGACAAGCATTAAGCGTTGCTGAGCAATTCAGAATTCACACCTTCATCGCAACGTCAGAGATTCACGTAGGTGCGAAGCTTCGCAAATCACAAGATGAAATTGTAGATATGGCCGTAGCCGCGGTGAAACATGCACGTAAGTATACTGACGATGTAGAGTTTTCCTGTGAAGATGCGGGGCGTACCCATATTGATTACCTATGCCGAATGGTTGAATCAGCGATTAGCGCTGGCGCGACCACGGTAAATATTCCGGACACCGTAGGCTACACAACACCTACAGAGTTTGGCGGTATTATTCAGCAATTGTTTAATCGCGTTCCAAATATCGATAAAGCAACCATTTCTGTACATTGTCACAACGACTTGGGCTTAGCGGTAGCAAATTCATTAGCAGCTGTTGAGCAAGGTGCCAGACAGGTTGAATGTACGATAAACGGTATTGGCGAGCGTGCTGGTAATGCTTCACTTGAAGAAATTGCTATGATCTTGCAAACCCGTAAGAACATGTTGGGCTTTGAAACTAACATTAATTCTACCGAAATATCGCGCACATCTAAGCTAGTCAGCCAGCTTTGTAACATGCCAGTTCAATCAAACAAGGCCATAGTTGGCGCGAATGCGTTTAGCCATTCATCTGGTATTCACCAAGACGGTGTCTTAAAAGCGCAAAATACCTATGAAATTATGACTCCAGAAAGTGTGGGTATTAATAAGAACAACCTAAACTTAACGTCACGTTCTGGCCGTCATGTGATTAAGCATCGCTTAACCGAACTTGGCTATAAAACCGAAGACTATGACTTAGAAGCGGTGTATGACGCATTCTTAAAGTTAGCGGATAAAAAAGGCCAAGTATACGATTACGACCTTGAAGCCTTGTTGTTCTTCGATAAGCAAAAGCACGACCAAGCACACTTCCAGTTGCTTTATCTTCAAGCGAATTCAGGGCGTGAAATTATTCCAAGCGCCACCGTTAAAATGAAAGTGGGCACTGAAGAAATTACCCAGTCTAGCATTGGAAACGGCCCGGTAGATGCGGCTTATAAGGCCATCATGTCTATACTAGGTCACGAAGATCTAGAAGTTGTCGACTTTAAACTAGATTCAAAAGGTGAAGGTGCCGACGCTTTGGCGCAAGTGAGCGTTATCGCTACATATAAAGGCCGTCGTTTCCATGGAATCGGCTTGGCTACAGATATTGTGGAAGCCGGCGTTAAAGCCCTTATCTTTGTGTTAAACAACACATATTTAGCCGATCAAATTGATCAGCAAAAAAATCAACAAGAACGCGTTGCAGGAGTATAAATGAGCCAGTATTCAATTGCCGTATTAGCCGGAGACGGTATCGGCCCAGAAGTTATGCAGGAAGCCAATAAGGTTTTAGATGCTGTTGAAAAGAAGTTTAACGTCACCCTCAACCGTACTGCATATCCTGTAGGTGGCTACGCCATTGATACTGAAGGCGAGGCGCTACCCTCAAAAACGCTTTTGGGCTGTGAGCAAGCCGATGCGATCTTGTTTGGCAGTATTGGCGGCCCTAAATGGGACACCTTGCCGTTAGAGCAACGTCCTGAGCGTGCCGCACTACTTACCCTTCGCAGTCATTTTGACCTGTTCAGCAACTTGCGCCCAGCTCGCATTTATCCGGGCCTTGAAAGTCTGTCTCCCCTTCGTGAAGACATTGCTAAATCAGGCGTAGACGTTTTAGTTGTGCGTGAGCTAACCAGCGGTATTTACTTTGGTCAGCCTAAGGGCCGAGAAGGTGAAGGCGAAGAAGAGTTCGCGTATGACACCATGCGCTATAGCAAACGTGAAATTCGCCGTATTGCTATTGCAGCGTTTGAAGCAGCACAGAAGCGTCGCGGCAAAGTGACGTCGGTGGACAAAGCCAACGTACTAGTAACCAGCCGCTTATGGCGTGAAATTGCTGAAGAAGTCGCAAAAGACTATCCAGATGTAGAGCTAGACCATATCTACATCGACAACGCCACTATGCAAATAATGAAGAACCCAGCGCAGTTCGATGTAATGCTGTGTTCAAACCTTTTTGGCGATATCGTTTCTGATGAATGCGCTATGATGACGGGCTCTATGGGCTTGTTGCCATCGGCAAGCATGAACGAGGAAGGCTTCGGCCTTTATGAGCCAGCAGGCGGTTCGGCTCCAGATATTGCAGGCCAAGGCATTGCTAACCCTATCGCACAAATTTTATCGGCCGCCATGATGCTGCGTTTCAGCATGAACTTGAATGATGCTGCCGACGCAATTGAAAAGGCCGTAGTGGCAACGCTAGAAGCAGGTGTACTTACAGGCGAGTTACTTCCTTCTGACAAACGCAGCCAAGCGGCAAGCACGTCGCAAGTAGGCGATGAAATCGTTAAACAATTAATGGCGCAGGAGTAAAACAACCTCATGGCCAAGACCTTATATGACAAAGTGTGGCAAGCCCACATTATTGACCAAATCGGTGAAGACAGCTTAATTTATATCGACCGTCACTTAATTCATGAAGTAACGTCACCTCAGGCATTCGCTGGCCTTAATGAAAAAGGCCGTAAAGTACGACGCCCTGATCGCACGGTTGGTACTATGGATCACAGCATTTCAACCCGTTCACTGGCAATTGATGCCTGTGGTCCGGCGAATGCGCTTCAGCTACAAACCTTGGCAAAAAACTGTGAAGAACACGGCATTCAGCTATTTCCAGTGGGTCACCAAAAGCAAGGTATTGTGCACGTTATGGGCCCTGAATTAGGTCTAATTCAGCCTGGTATGACGGTGGTGTGTGGTGACTCACACACTGCAACCCACGGTGCATTTGGTGCGCTAGCGTTTGGTATTGGTACCTCTCAGGTAGAGCATGTATTGGCCACACAAACGTTAAAACAAAGCCGAGCGAAAAGCATGCTTATCAACGTAAATGGCAAGCTTCCTGTCGGTATTACCGCAAAAGACATTATTCTTGCCATCATCGGCAAAATTGGCCACGCTGGCGCTACTGGCCATGTTATCGAATACGCAGGTGAAGCTATCCGCGGTTTGAGCATGGAAGAGCGCATGACGGTGTGTAACATGAGTATTGAAGCTGGCGCGAAAGCTGGCCTTGTTGCACCAGACGAGAAAACCTTCGCCTACCTTGAAGGCCGTGAATACGCACCCAAAGGCCAGGACTGGGAAGACGCTGTCTCTTATTGGAAAACCCTTTATACCGAAGAGGGCGCAACCTTTGACACTGTGGTTGAACTTGAAGCGGCAGATATCGCTCCTCAGGTTACGTGGGGCACCAACCCAGGCCAGGTTATTGGCGTAAACACACCGGTACCTGCTCCTGAAGATTTCAGCGACCCGATTGAAAAAGAAAGCGCGGTAAAAGCACTAGAGTATATGGGATTAAAACCCGGTGAAAAGCTTGCTGACGTTGCAGTAAACCACGTATTTATCGGCTCATGTACCAACGGTCGTATTGAAGATATGCGCGCAGCGGCACAAATCGCCAAGCGCGGTAAAGTCGCCGATTCAGTGACTGCGATTGTCGTTCCAGGGTCAGGTAACGTTAAACGCCAAGCTGAAGCAGAAGGCTTAGATAAAATCTTTATCGATGCTGGCTTTGAGTGGCGGTTGCCAGGTTGCTCTATGTGCCTTGGTATGAATGACGACAAGCTAGTGGCAGGCGATAGATGTGCCTCTACCAGTAACCGTAACTTTGAAGGCCGTCAAGGCCGTGGTGCGCGCACTCACTTAGTAAGCCCAGCAATGGCTGCCGCTGCTGCAATTACCGGTCGCTTTGCTGACGTTAGAGATTATCAGGAGTAAGTTATGTCTGAACAAGGTTTTACACAACACACAGGCATTGCTGCGCCGCTTGATCAGGCCAATGTCGATACCGACCAAATTATTCCAAAGCAGTTTCTAACTGGCGTAACGCGTGCTGGCTACGGCAAACATTTGTTTCACGACTGGCGTTATTTGGATTTAGAAGAGAAAGAGCCAAACCCAGCGTTCGCGCTGAATAAGCCTGAGCACAAAGGTGCGAGTTTGTTGCTAGCTCGCGAAAACTTTGGTTGTGGATCAAGCCGAGAACACGCGCCGTGGGCACTTGCCGACTTTGGATTTAAAACGGTTATTGCCACCAGCTTTGCTGATATTTTTTACGGCAACTGCATTAATAATCAGCTAGTGCCTGTGGCATTATCAAGCGAGCAAATGGACGCTTTGTTTGCTGCAGTGAAGGCAGACCCAGCAACTAAGATCACCGTTGATCTTCCAGCGCAAACAGTAAGTTTTAACGATACAAGCTTCAGCTTCGATATTGCTGAGCATCACAAAAACAACCTTATTAAAGGCTTAGATGCTATCGGTCAAACGCTTGAACTCACTAGTGCTATAGAAGCCTTCGAAGATAAACAGCCCGCGTGGTTGTGAAAGCGTGGGGCTTTAGCGCTTAACAACGCCCTAGCATGACACATGGGTGCTGTCGCGAGATGGCACCCTGTTCATTTCTCTCATCTATGCCTTCACCTTAACTTCGTATCAAGACGCCTAGTACCAAACCGCATGGAGAATATCAGTTCACCTGATTTGAACTATAAGCAACTTCTCGGCACATTTACACGTCACAGGTTTTCTCACGAATTCGTTAATCCTACATTCGCCGACTCTAGCTATAATAAAGACTAGTAAACTCCTCACTTTTTTCACTGAAATATCGTACTATTCGTTTCTATTGTAATTGAAGGCTATGGCAACGTTGTGCCTCACAGGAGAGATAATGCTAGAACAGGTACCCATTGATGATTTGCAGCCAGGAATGTACGTCAATCAAGTACTTGAACAAACAGGTTCACTTAAAATGCGCTCTAAAGGCATTGTGAAAACCCAAGCCATT
Source organism: Alteromonas sp. MmMcT2-2 (assembly GCF_022348305.1). Taxonomy (NCBI): domain Bacteria; kingdom Pseudomonadati; phylum Pseudomonadota; class Gammaproteobacteria; order Alteromonadales; family Alteromonadaceae; genus Alteromonas; species Alteromonas sp. MmMcT2-2. The sequence goes on along the minus strand of NZ_JAKRFA010000026.1, from coordinate 1,303 downwards.
ATTGATAGTCTAAAATCGAAAGGTATTTTAAGCGTCGAAGTAGATCTTGCGAAATCTAAGCTGCCCGAGCCAGCTGTGCCACCCGAGCCAGCTAAAGAAAAAGAGCCTGTAGTGACTAAACCGGTTGTTAGGTCAGTGGGTCGTGATTCAATTAACGAAGCCAACGAGCTTTACAGCAGCGCAATTGCCATTCAAAGCGGCTTTTTAAAGTCACTTAAAAATGGGACGGTAAAAGATTTGTCTCCCTTGGAGTCGCTGTCGCAAAGCCTGATCGAAAGTATATTTGATAATAAAGATGCGCTGAGCTGCCTGACTATGATCAAGGATACCGACCAGTACCTTCTTGAGCACAGTATTAATTGCAGTGTACTAAGCGGCATTTTCTGTGAGTTTCTTGGCTATGACAGAGATACCACAGAGCAAGTGAGTTTAGGTGCCCTATTAATGGATATCGGCATGTCTTTGCTGCCAGATGAAATTCGCAATAACACAGGGGAATTTTCCAGTGATGATTGGGAAGTGATGAAAACCCACGTTGAAATTGGTGCAAACCTAGTTGAACAGTGTGGCGATATTTCTGACCTATCGCTACGCATCATTGAAGAGCACCACGAGCGCGTTGATGGAAGCGGCTACCCGAGAGGATTGGTTGGTGACGAAATCTCAGAGTTCGCGCGTATTGCTGCCATTGTGGATGCTTACGATGCCTTGACATCTAACCGTACTCACAAAAACAGTATCACGCCTACTCAAGCGCTAAAGCGACTAACTGCGACAGAGAACTTAGACCAAGAATTGGTAAAACAATTTATCCAGTGTATTGGCGTGCACCCTGTTGGCTCCTTGGTGAGGTTAAAGAGCGGTAAATTAGGTATTGTTAGCAAAATCAACCCAAAAGACCCCGTAAGCCCTCACGTTATGACCTTTTACAGCGTGACGTCGCAGCATTTCAATGAAGTGAAACGCGTTGATTTAAGTCAGTACGACGATGAGATTGTGTCAGGAGTTCGCCCCGAAGAGTTTAGTTTGAACTTACCAAAATTCTTTAAAGACGTTTTCATCAATCAGATGCCGCTGTAGAACACAAAGTATAACCAGCGAAAAGGCCCTTTTTTCAAAGGGCCTTTTTAGTATTTCTTTGTCCCGTCCTAAAATACGTTGACATAAAGAGGACTTCTTTATGACAACTTCAAGTAATCAAAGACCTAAGCGCACACAGCGTGATTACACCTTAGCTTTTAAATTGGGTGTGGTTGAGCGTGTAGAAAAAGGCGAATTCACTTATAAACAGGCACAAGCTCAC
>NZ_JAKRFA010000025.1:0-64725 GCF_022348305.1 Alteromonas sp. MmMcT2-2 | reverse complement strand
ACATTAAAAAATCCGATACCAGAGACTGATATCGGATTTTGAAGCCTTAAAAAGATCGGTCAACCGATCATGAAAATTTTCTTAACTGATCGGCATTACGCTTAAAGCGGGCTTTTATCACAAAATTGTTAAGCGTTAGCTTACCAACCTGTAGTCTCGCGAAGCGCCTTGCCGATTTCAGCAAGTGAACGTACAGTTTTAACGCCAGCGTCTTCTAGTGCTTTGAATTTCTCATCAGCAGTACCTTTACCGCCTGCGATGATTGCACCAGCGTGACCCATACGCTTACCTGGAGGAGCAGTAACACCAGCAATGTAAGAAACAACAGGCTTGGTTACATTAGCTTTAATGAACGCTGCTGCTTCTTCTTCAGCTGTACCACCGATCTCACCGATCATTACGATAGCTTCAGTTTGTGGATCGTCTTGGAACATCTGAAGGATGTCGATGAAGTTTGAACCAGGAATTGGGTCGCCACCGATACCAACACAAGTAGACTGGCCAAAACCTTCGTCAGTGGTTTGCTTAACCGCTTCGTACGTAAGTGTACCAGAGCGAGAAACAATACCTACTTTACCAGGCTTGTGGATGTGACCAGGCATGATACCAATTTTACACTCTCCAGGAGTGATTACACCTGGGCAGTTTGGACCGATCATGCGAACGCCTTTCGCTTCTACGTATTCTTTAACGTAAAGCATATCTAGCGTTGGGATACCTTCAGTGATACATACGATTAGCTCGATACCCGCATCTGCAGCTTCAACAATTGAATCTTTACAGAAAGGTGCTGGTACATAGATAACTGTTGCAGTTGCGCCAGTTGCTTCTACCGCTTCACGTACAGTATTGAATACTGGAAGACCTAGGTGCTCAGTACCGCCTTTACCTGGTGTTACACCACCAACCATTTGCGTACCGTAAGCAATTGCTTGCTCAGAGTGGAAAGTACCCTGACCGCCAGTGAAACCCTGACAAATTACTTTAGTATCTTTATTAATTAATACAGACATTATTTGCCCTCCGCTGCAGCAACAACTTTCTGCGCTGCATCAGTTAGCGATTCAGCAGCAATGATATCTAGACCAGAGTTCGCTAGAACTTCACGGCCAAGCTCTGCATTGGTACCTTCAAGACGTACAACTACAGGTACTTCTACGCCAACTTCTTTAACCGCACCAATGATACCTTCTGCAATCATGTCACAGCGAACGATACCACCGAAGATGTTAACCAATACCGCTTTAACATTGTCATCAGAAAGGATGATTTTGAATGCTTCAGCTACACGCTCTTTAGTTGCGCCGCCACCAACGTCTAGGAAGTTAGCTGGCTTGCCACCGTGTAGGTTTACGATGTCCATAGTACCCATTGCTAGGCCTGCACCGTTAACCATACAACCTACATTACCGTCTAGCGCAACATAGTTTAGTTCCCACTGAGCAGCATGAGCTTCACGCGCATCTTCTTGTGAAGGATCTTGCATATCTTTCAACTTAGGCTGACGATATAGCGCGTTACCATCGATACCTACTTTCGCGTCTAGGCAGTGTAGGTTACCGTCAGTTTTGATAACTAGCGGGTTGATTTCGATAAGCGCAACGTCAAGCTCTTCAAACATCTTAGCTAGGCCAAGGAAGATTTGAGTGAATTGCTTGATTTGTACGCCAGAAAGACCTAGAGCAAACGCCATTTCGCGCGCTTGGTAAGGCTGAGGACCTACAATTGGGTCGATTTCAGCTTTAAGGATTTTCTCTGGAGTCTCTTCTGCAACAGTTTCAATCTCAACGCCACCTTCAGTAGATGCCATGAATACAACGCGACGGGTTGTACGGTCAACTACTGCACCAAGGTAAAGCTCGTTAGCGATATCTGTGCAAGATTCAACTAGGATTTTGCTCACAGGCTGACCGTTTTCGTCAGTCTGGAAAGTCACCAAATTTTTGCCAAGCCAGTTTTCAGCGAAAGCGCGAATGTCGTCTTTGTTTTTAACTAGCTTTACACCGCCAGCTTTACCGCGACCGCCCGCGTGTACCTGACACTTAACTACCCACTCGTTTCCGCCAATTCGGTCAGCGGCTTCTACAGCACCTTGAGCAGTGTCTGCTGCGTATCCTTCAGAAACAGGCAAACCGTATTCTTTGAATAGCTGCTTACCTTGGTATTCATGCAAATTCATGGTGTTTCTATCCGATTTTTAGTAAGACAAAAGCCGCAAATGCGACTTGATTAGTTTGACTGATATTATAGGGCAAATATCAGCGTTGCGTTAGGCGCAAAGCAAGCATACACAAGCTAAACGCCTAACCACAATTCCGTGAGACGAAAGTCTTATACGTCTAGAAGTAGACGTGTTGGATCTTCTAGCATCTCTTTAACGGTTACCAAGAAACCTACTGATTCTTTACCATCGATAATACGGTGGTCATAAGAAAGCGCTAGGTACATCATTGGTAGAATTTCTACTTTGCCATTAACAGCCATTGGACGATCTTGGATTTTATGCATACCCAAAATAGCGCTCTGTGGCGGGTTAATGATTGGTGTAGACATTAGTGAACCAAACACACCACCGTTGGTGATTGTGAAATTACCACCTTGTAGTTCAGCCAATGACAGCTTACCGTCACGGCCTTTAAGTGCTAGTTCCTTAATTCCTTTTTCAACGCCTGCCATGCCTAGTGTGTCAGTATCTTTAAGTACTGGTGTTACAAGGCCACGTGGTGTAGAAACAGCAATCGATACATCGAAGTAGTTGTGATAAACAATGTCATCACCGTCGATAGACGCGTTAACTTCAGGGAAACGCTTAAGGGCTTCGGTTACCGCTTTCACGTAGAAAGACATGAAACCAAGGCGAATACCGTGACGCTTCTCGAAGCTGTCTTGATACTGCTTACGAAGGTCCATGATTGGCTTCATGTTTACTTCGTTAAACGTTGTTAGCATTGCCGTAGAGTTCTTCGCTTCAAGAAGACGGTTAGCAATTGTCTTGCGAAGACGCGTCATTGGAACACGTTTCTCGGTACGATTACCCGTTGGTAGGTCAGCTGAAACAGATTCAGACGCAGCAGGCGCTGCCTTCGCTGAGCTGTCGCCGCCTTTAAGGTATTTCTCTACGTCTTCTTTAGTGATACGGCCATTTTTGCCAGTGCCTTTCACTTTAGCTGCGTCAACACCTTTTTCTGCAAGTAAACGACGAACAGAAGGACTAAGCACATCACTGCTCTCGTCACTGTCATCGCTTTCGCTTGACGCTGCTGGAGCAGAAGCGCCGCTTGCTGCACCTTCTACAAATTTAGCAATCACTTCTTCAGCTGTTACGGTGGCGCCCTCTTCTGCGATAATTTCAGCAAGAGAACCGTCTGCAGGAGCAACAACTTCTAGTACTACTTTATCAGTTTCGATATCAACCAAGTTTTGGTCGCGAGAAACTGCTTCACCTACAGCTACGTGCCACGTTGCGATTGTCGCGTCAGCTACAGATTCAGGAAGTACTGGTACTTTAACATCAGATGTTTTTCCAGAAGCCGCTGGAGCCGCATCTGATTTAGAATCGTCTTTCGCTTTGCTTTCTGTTTTAGCTTCAGCTGGTGCAGCAGCACCACCCTTTTCTAGTTTAGCAATAACTTGCTCGCCTAAAACAGTTGCACCCTCTTCGTTTAGGATCTCACCAATTGTACCGTCCGCTGGCGCCACAACTTCTAAAACCACTTTATCAGTTTCAATATCAACCAGGTTCTGGTCTCGTTTAACTGCGTCACCGGCCTTTACGTGCCAGGTTGCAATGGTGGCATCGGCAACTGACTCAGGTAGAACCGGAACTTTTATCTCAATTGTCATTACTGTTCCTTATTTAATTGTGAGTGCGTTTTCAACCAGGGCTTTCTGTTGCTGGTTGTGAACGGATACATAACCTACTGCAGGTGACGAGGATGCATCACGGCCTGCATATGTTAATTTTGCACCATCTGGAATTGCTTGCCAGAAATGGTGTTGGCTACAGTACCAAGCGCCTTGGTTTTGAGGCTCTTCTTGACACCAAACCCAATCTTTTACGTGGCTGTATTGTGCCACAACTTTAGCGCATTCTTCTTGTGGGAATGGATAAAGTTGCTCTAAACGGATGATTGCGACGTCTGTTTGCTCATTTTTACGGCGCTGGTCTAACAAATCGTAGTAAACCTTGCCTGAACACATAACAACACGCTTCACATTCTTCGGATCGATATCATCAATTTCGCCAATTACGTTATGGAATTTGCCTTCTGCAAGTTCCTCTAACGAAGATACAGCCATTGGATGACGTAATAGTGACTTAGGTGACATCACGATAAGTGGTTTACGCATTGGACGAACCACTTGGCGTCTAAGCATGTTGTAAACCTGAGCGGGTGTTGAAGGTACACACACTTGCCAGTTGTGGTCAGCACACATTTGCAAGAATCGTTCAAGACGCGCAGAACTATGCTCTGGGCCTTGGCCTTCATAACCATGTGGAAGTAAAACGGTTAGGCCACACAAACGACCCCACTTCGCTTCACCTGAGCTCAAGAACTGATCAAATACAACCTGAGCGCCGTTAGCGAAGTCACCAAACTGGGCTTCCCAAATAGTCAGACACGTAGGCTCCGCTGTCGCATAACCATACTCAAATGCCATAACCGCTTCTTCTGAAAGCACAGAGTCGTAAATTTCGATCTCGCCCTGTCCTTCACGAATATGCTGTAGTGGCATATATGTCGACGCATCTTTTTGATTGTGCAATACCGCGTGACGGTGGAAGAAAGTACCACGGCCTGAATCCTGACCGGTAATACGAATATCTTCGCCGGCATCAACGATAGTTGCATAGGCCAAGTTTTCAGCCATGCCCCAATCAAGCATTTTCTCGCCAGCAACCATCGCTTTACGGTCTTGGTAAAGCTTGTTTACGCGAGACTGAAGCTTGTGCTCTTCAGGAATAGTAGTGATTGACTCACCTAGCTCTTTGAGCTTCTCAACTGAAAGCGAACCATCGTAAGGCGTATCCCAGTCGTGACCAAGATATGGAGACCAGTCAACGCTGTGCTCTGTCATTGGACGCCACTCTTCAACAACGCACGCGCCGTGGTCGAGCGCTTCACGATATTCTTCAAGATAGCGGTCTGCGTCACGTTGTTCAATCACACCTTCAGCTATTAACTGGTCAGCATAAAGAACACGTGGAACCGGGTGCTTCTTAATTTTTTGGTACATCAACGGCTGCGTGGCGTTTGGCTCATCCGCTTCGTTGTGACCATGACGACGGTAACAAACTAAATCAATTACAACGTCTTTCTTAAACTTATTGCGGTATTCAAGCGCAAGCTGCGTAACAAAGGCAACCGCTTCTGGATCGTCTGAGTTCACATGGAAAATCGGTGCCTGTACCATCTTCGCGATGTCAGTACAATATTGCGTTGAACGGGTATCTTCAGTCTTCGATGTGGTGAAACCAACTTGGTTATTTACCACAATACGAACCGTACCACCTACAGCAAAGCCGCGAGTTTGCGACATGTTGAAGGTTTCTTGTACTACACCCTGACCAGCAATTGCCGAGTCACCGTGAATAGTGATAGGCAGTACTGTATTCGTGTCATCATTGCGACGCGCAAGACGTGCACGTACAGACCCCATAACTACAGGGTTTACAATCTCAAGGTGAGACGGGTTAAACGCTAGTGCTAAGTGAACATTGCCGCCTGGAGTCGCGAAGTCAGACGAGAAACCTGCGTGGTATTTCACGTCACCTGCGCCTAGTGAGTCGTCGTGCTTACCTGAAAATTCATCAAACAGCACCGATGGGTTTTTACCCAATACGTTAACTAGCACGTTCAAACGACCACGGTGAGCCATGCCGATAACCACTTCTTTGGTACCTGCAGTGCCAGCCTTGGTGATTAAACCTTTCAGCATAGGAATAAGTGCATCGCCGCCTTCTAGAGAGAAACGCTTTGCCCCTGGGAATTTAGAACCCAAGTACTTTTCCATTCCGTCAGCCGCAGTAAGACCTTTAAGAATTCCTAGCTTTTCGTCGCGAGAAATTTCAGGTTTTGCTTGAACAGATTCAATTTTTTGTTGCAACCAGCGTTTCTGTTCAGTATCGGTAATATGCATGTACTCTGCACCGATAGAGCCACAGTATGTGCGGTTTAACGATTTAAACAGTTCACCCAATGGCATTGAATCTTTGCCAATGGCATACGAACCTACATTGAATACTGAATCGAAATCTTGCTCAGAAAGGCTGTGGTGAGAAAGTTCTAAATCGCGTACACGCTCTTGTTTCCATAGACCTAGCGGATCAAGGTTTGCGTGCTGATGACCGCGGAAGCGGAACGCATTGATTAACTGAAGAACTTTAACTTGCCTGTCGTCTGAAACATTTGCAGAAGGCACAGACGGACTAGACATGCGGGCGGTTGGCCCTAACGCAGCAAGTTGCCTAAATTGATTTTTAATTGTTGTATGATTGGTTTCTAACTCTACGCCATCGACTTTGGGGAGGTTATCGAAGATTTGTCGCCAATTTTCAGAGACACTTTGCGGGTCTTCTAAATAAGTTTCATACAACTCTTCAACATAGGCAGCGTTGGCACCTGCCATGTGCGAGGAATCCCACCACGCTTTCATCACGCTTTCTTGCATTTAATTTGCCTTGCTACGTTTTATAAAATCTAGTTAACAATCAAGATGTATTATAAGGTTATTCTCAGCATAACCAAGTGTTATAACAGCGAATATATAAAAAAATAGCCATCCTTTTGGGATGGCTATTTAGAGCATCACTATCTGTAACTTTAGGAAGTTATCAGAATATAGTACTAAACAGCCCGTTGTAAAAGCATAGACTTAATTTGGCCTATCGCTTTTGTAGGGTTTAAGCCCTTAGGACATACACTTACACAGTTCATGATACCGTGACAGCGGAATACGCTGAACGCATCATCAAGGTCGTTAAGACGCTCTTCAGTTGCCGTATCACGGCTATCGATAAGGAAACGATACGCGTGAAGTAGACCAGCAGGACCGATGAACTTATCAGGGTTCCACCAGAAAGATGGGCATGACGTTGAACAACATGCACATAGAATACACTCGTAAAGACCGTCAAGTTTCGCACGCTCTTCAGGTGACTGTAAGTGTTCGCGCGCTGGCGGCTGCTTACTGTCGTTGATTAAGAACGGCTTAATCTTTTCGTACTGTGTGTAGAACTGCGTCATATCAACAACAAGGTCACGTACAACAGGTAGACCTGGAAGTGGACGAACTACTATTTTACCTTTGCCCAGTGCAGATAAAGGAGTGATACACGCAAGGCCATTTTTGCCGTTCATGTTCACACCGTCTGAACCACACACACCTTCACGGCAAGAGCGACGGAAAGAAAGCGTCGGATCTTGCTCTTTAAGTGCAAGTAGCGCGTCTAGCACCATCATGTCCTGACCTTCCTCTACTTCTAGAGTGTAGTCTTGCATGCGAGGCTTCGCATCTACTTCTGGGTTGTAACGATAAATCGAAAAAGTTAATTGCATGATCGTTGCCTCTCTTAATATGAACGCACTTTAGGCGGGAATGCTTCCCTAAGCTTAGGCGCCATATTCACTTCACGTTTGAGCATTTTATCAGTGTTCGGATCGTAGATGCTGTGGCATAACCAGTTATCGTCATCACGGTCCGGGAAGTCGAAGCGGCTGTGAGCACCACGGCTTTCCGTTCTGAAGTTCGCTGCTACTGCTGTGCTGTACGCGGTTTCCATTAGGTTATCAAGCTCTAAACATTCAATACGTTGGGTATTGAAGTCTGCGCTCTTGTCGTCAAGGCGTGCATGCTTAAGACGCTCGCGAATTTCGCTAAGCTCTTTAAGACCTTCCGCCATTGCTTCACCTTCACGGAATACTGAGAAGTTAAGCTGCATGCATTTCTGCAAGTCTTTCTTAATTTGTACTGGGTCTTCGCCCTTACCTTTCTCTGACTTTTCCCAACGGTTGAAACGCGTCATAGAGGCTTCGAGATCAGATTCTGATGCGTCGCGTGTTGGTGCCATTTCAGACAATGTCTTACCAAGGTGTAAACCGGTCGCGCGACCGAATACAACAAGGTCAAGAAGTGAGTTACCGCCAAGACGGTTCGCACCGTGTACAGATACACAGGCTATCTCACCACAAGCAAATAGACCGTTAACAACCTTGTCGTTACCGTTTTCATCAACCGTTAGACATTGGCCATCAACGTTGGTAGGAATACCACCCATCATATAGTGACAAGTAGGAATTACTGGAATTGGCTCTTTCACTGGGTCAACGTGTGCAAACGTACGTGAAAGTTCAAGGATACCAGGTAGACGAGACTCAAGAACGTCTTTACCAAGGTGGTCAAGCTTAAGCTTAATGTGAGTACCCCATGGGCCTTCACAACCACGACCTTCACGAATTTCAGTCATCATTGAACGCGCAACAACGTCACGACCAGCAAGGTCTTTCGCGTTAGGCGCATAACGTTCCATGAAACGTTCGCCGTCTTTGTTTAGAAGGTAACCACCTTCACCACGACAACCTTCTGTTACCAATGTTCCTGCGCCAGCGATACCCGTTGGGTGGAACTGCCACATTTCCATATCTTGAACTGCAACGCCTGCACGAAGTGCCATACCAACACCGTCACCGGTATTGATGTGTGCATTTGTAGTAGATGCGTAGATACGACCCGCACCACCTGTTGCAAGTACAACTGCGCGAGACTTGAAGTAAACTACTTCACCAGATTCGATATCAATCGCGGTACAACCAACAACGTCTCCGTCTTGGTTCTTAACTAGGTCAAGTGCATACCACTCAGAGAAAACTTTTGTTTTGTTCTTTACGTTTTGCTGGTAAAGAAGGTGTAGAAGCGCGTGACCAGTACGGTCAGCTGCAGCTGCTGTACGAGCGCCCTGCTCGCCACCAAAGTTCTTAGACTGACCGCCAAAAGGACGCTGGTAGATTTTACCGTTTTCGAAACGAGAAAATGGTAGACCCATATTTTCCATTTCGATAATGGCTTCTGGACCAGTTTTACACATGTATTCGATAGCGTCTTGGTCACCGATATAATCAGAGCCCTTAACGGTGTCATACATGTGCCATTCCCAATTGTCTTCGTGTGAATTACCAAGTGCTACAGTAATACCACCTTGAGCAGACACAGTATGAGAACGGGTTGGAAATACTTTTGATAACAGTGCACATGATTTACCAGACTGCGAAATCTGTAGTGCTGCGCGCATACCTGCACCGCCAGCACCAATTACTACTGCATCAAACTCGTGAACGGGTAAACTCATTTTACACTCCCCACAATACGAATAGGCCAACAGCTACATAGCCGAATGCGATGATATTTAAGATATATTGTAGTCCTGCGCGCAGACCTGCTGATTTAACATAGTCTGTAAGCACCTGCCAAAGGCCGATGCGCACGTGGATCATCACTGCTACTAGTGCTGCCAATGTGAAAACTTTCATAGCCAGGCCAGAGAACAACCCTCGCCATTCGATAAACGTTAGGTTATCGGTGGTAATAAAGAACCACGCCATGAAAACCGAGTACGCGAAAATAATTGCTGCTGTAGCGCGAAGTGAAACGTAGTCTTGTACGCCGTCACGCTTAATGCTTGCTTGGTTGGTTACCATAATGCAACTCCCAATACTACGGTCAGTACAACCCAAAGTGCGATTACAGCTTTTGCACTTGTGTTACCCGACTCTAATTCTTCCCAGTGACCTAAATCCATAACAACGTGTCTTAGGCCGCCTAGAATGTGATATGTCAGCGCTGAAGCTGTGCCAATTGCGACAAATTTTCCAAAGAAACCGTCCATGATTGCTTGTACGTCCGCGAAACCTTCAGGCGAATGAACAGAAACTGCCCATGCCCAGATAACAAAAAGTAGCGCGAAGAACATTGCAACACCGGTTACACGGTGGAGAATTGACGAAATAGCAGAGGGCGGAAATTTAATAGTATTGAGTTCTAAATTTACTGGTCTTTGCTTTTTCACAATGTATGCCTGTTTAATCCGTAGGGGATAATGAATTTCTTACCTTTATTATGTCCTGAGTAAGTGAATTCGATTTTTAACCTGTTAATTGCCTCATCCATTGAGTTGTTAACAATTTGTGAATTATTCTTTAATGCCTGTAACAGAATAATTATTCCATTTCCAAAGCACCGCTGAGTATATCCAGCGTAGTATATAATTACAATTTTTTGTGCCGTAGTAAGACTTTAGTCGCTATATACACTTTTATGATAATTATTTTGAATAAAAAGAGATCAAAATTGAGCGCAACACGTTTAAACGAGCGCAATTACAGCGTTAAGAAGTTTACCAGCAGCTAAATGGAATAACTATGCATAACAACGAGAAATTAAGCACTTTTAATCTGTATGCGTATTTATTCCTCATCAAAAGGTTACTTTTTAAACTAACCTGTTAATATATTTATCGTTCGGTGGTTTACCTTTATCGAAAAGCCATTGATAATTGCACCGTATCGGGCAAAGTGAAATCCCAACGAGTTAATTAATCGTTATCCGATTGCTAGTATTTTTTTAAGCAATTCGGAATATTTATTGTGCAAATATGCAATTAAATTGACTTGTTGGTGCATAATAAAGTACAAATACGCCCACTTTTCCCAACGAAGCGGATATTTTCGTCCGTTTTCGCTGCAAACAGAACCATTCTGAGGAGAGCATTTTATGGCAGATCAGAAAGCCATTCTTAAAGCCGGCGGTAAGGAAATCGAGCTTCCTATCTTGTCTGGCACCGAAGGACAAGATGTAATCGATGTCCGTACGTTAGGCCAGCACGGTTATTTCACGTACGACCCAGGTTTTATGGCGACAGGATCTTGCGAGTCTTCAATTACCTACATTGATGGCGCTCAAGGTGTATTATTACACCGCGGTTTCCCTATCGAAGAACTAGCGCGTGACGCAGACTACTTAGAAGTTTGTCACATGCTTCTTCACGGTGATGCACCAACAAAAGAACAGTACGAAGAATTTAAAGAGACAATTACTCGTCACACCATGGTACATGAACAAATTAACATGTTCTTCCACGGTTTCCGCAACGACGCCCACCCTATGGCAATGCTATGTGGTACCGTTGGCGCGATGTCTTCGTTCTACCACAGCGATTTAGACGTTTCTAATGAAGAACAGCGCATTCGCAGCGCACACCGTCTAATTGCTAAAATGCCTACTCTTGTTGCTATGTGCTACAAGTACAATGTAGGTCAGCCGTTTGTTTATCCACGAAACGACTTAAGCTATGCAGCTAACTTCCTGAACATGATGTTCTCTGTACCAGCAGAAGAATATCAAATCAGCCCAGCTGTTGAGCGTGCGATGGACCGTATCTTTACGCTTCACGCAGACCACGAACAGAATGCTTCAACGTCTACCGTTCGTCTTGCCGGTTCTTCTGGTGCGAACCCATATGCATGTATTTCTGCTGGTGTTGCTTCACTTTGGGGTCCTGCTCATGGTGGTGCAAACGAAGCATGTCTGAACATGCTAGAAGAAATTGGCACTGTTGATCGTATTCCTGAGTTTATTGCACGCGCTAAAGACAAGAATGACCCATTCCGTCTTATGGGCTTCGGTCACCGTGTTTATAAGAACCACGATCCACGTGCAACAGTAATGCGTGAAAGCTGTCACGAAGTATTAAGCGAGCTTAACGTAAAAGATCCACTACTAGAAGTAGCGATGGAGCTAGAAAAGATTGCGTTGAGTGACCCGTACTTCGCAGAGAAGAAACTGTTCCCGAACGTAGACTTCTATTCTGGTATCGTACTTAAAGCGATTGGTATTCCAACTAACATGTTTACGTGTATTTTTGCCCTGTCTCGTACAGTAGGTTGGATTTCACACTGGCATGAAATGATGAGCGACCCTAAACAAAAAATTGGTCGTCCTCGTCAGCTTTACACTGGTCATAACCAGCGTAAGTACACGCCAATTAAGTAGTAAATTAGTAAATACTGAACTAAGTATTACGCTTAATAGTAAAAATAGCGCCTTTAAGGCGCTATTTTTGTTTATACAAGATTACTTCAAGGAACAACAATGCCCTATTCAGCGGTTTTTCTAGGTATTGCCGGTCTCATTCCTTTTGTGGCTATGCCACTGGCTTATCAGCTTAACCTGTTATCGCTTACGCAAAGCGCCGTTTACTTTGTCCAATACTCAGCCGTGCTATTGTCTTTCTTTGGTGGTATCCATTGGTGGGACGCAATAAGTAATCAACGTTACGACAAGCAAATGCTAGTCGCTATGTTGCCGACCATAATTGGGTGGTTGTGTTTAGTGTTCTCTCACGACGTGAAGGTGTTTGGCGTGTTATCGCTAAGCTACGTCGCCGTACTTATTTACGACAAGTTTATCCTTAGTCTTCCTAAAGAGCAGATTGTAAGTTACATAAGCTTGCGGATGGGATTAACAAGTGTCGTTGTTATCTGTCACGCCTGGATGATTTACTTGCTCGTATAACGTTACTACTACAGCTTAGCGTTAAAGGCATGACATTAGTTAATTGCAATAAAAGTAATAGAGGCTAAAGCCTGCAGTGATTAAGCGAGTGTCTAACTCAATCAAAAAGGTTACGCATAACCAGCTTAAGCGATTGATAAATAGAGCTTTAACAAGTTCAAATATCGAAAACAAAAAAGGCGATAATATCACTATATTATCGCCTTCGTTTTTTACTTATCTAGGGCCTGTTGACCTAGCGTTATTAACGAAAAGTACCGTGGTTATTCAGCGCGAATGAGCGAAAGTAGCTCTTCGGTTTTTTGTTCCATCAACGCTATGTCGCCTTTACTTTCAACATTTAAACGAATAACTGGTTCAGTATTCGATTTACGTAAATTAAAGCGCCATGTGCCAAACTCCAGGCCCAAACCATCGGTAGTATCGATTACGCTGGCTAGTGGCTGGTATTTATTTGTAACGCGTTCCAGCGCTGCGTCAGCATCTTTTAGTTTACTGTTAATTTCACCAGAAGATGGAAACGCTTCAATTCGCGCTTTTACCATACTCGCTAGTGTTTGCTTTTTCACACACACCAATTCGGCAATTAACAACCAAGGGATCATGCCTGAATCACAGTAGGCAAAATCTCTAAAGTAATGGTGCGCACTCATTTCACCGCCATAGACCGCATCTTCTTTGCGCATACGCTCCTTAATGAACGCATGGCCGGTTTTCGACTTAATGGGTGTACCACCTGCATTCGCTACGATATCTTCTGTATTCCAGTATACGCGAGGGTCATAAATGATTTTACTGTCGGTGTTTTTCTCGATAAAGGCTTCAGCAAGCAAGCCAACGATATAATATCCTTCAATAAATTCACCATCAGCGTCAAACAAGAAGCAACGGTCGAAATCACCATCCCATGCAATGCCAAAATCAGCTCCCGACGCTTTAACAGCGTCAGCCGTGTCAGCACGGTTTTCAGGTAACAATGGATTGGGGATGCCGTTTGGAAATGTACCATCAGCATTGTGATGTACTTTAACAAACTCTATCGGAACACCCTGCACTTTCATTTCTTTTTCAATAGCGTCTAGCGCGGGGCCTGCGGCACCATTACCTGCATTAACCACCACTTTTAACGGCGTAAAATTGCTCAAATTAACGTAAGAAAGCATGTGAGAAACATAGTCAGACATACACGATTTAACCGCATATTTATCGGTCTCAGAAAGCTTGTCTTCTTTTACATGGGCCGTACCGTTAAAAAACGCATCAGCATCAATCAACGCACCCTCAGTGTAGTGTGCTAATCGCTCTGACACGAAGCTATCTTCTAGTGCTTCCGCTTTCTCTTTTATCGCGTTTAGGCCTGTGTCGCCACTAATTGGAACAGAGCCTGACTTCACTAGTTTCATACCGTTGTAATTAATGGGGTTATGACTTGCCGTTACTTCAATACCACCATCAACGCCAAGGTGTTTGGTAGCGAAGTAAATTTCTTCTGTTCCTGCCATGCCAATATCGGTCACTGTTGCACCAGCATCGATTAGACCCGCGCTTAACGCTAATTTTAATGGTGTTGACGTAAGACGCACATCACTACCAACAACAACAGTTTTCGCAATTAATTCTTGCGCAAAAGCATAGCCAATTCGATACGCTACATCTTCAGTCAGTTGTGAGTTCAATTCGCCACGAATATCGTACGCTTTAAAGCAGGTAATTGGGGTTGCCATTTGGATCGAAATTCCCTGTGTTTTAACTATTTATGATTACATTATCGCTTTTTACAACAAAAAAGCGCATACGCCCCTTTGTTATCGTCGTAAAAGAGATTAGACATACTGATATTAAATCACTAGAGGGAGTGAATTACTAATTCAATTTGAACAGCACAACGTTTTGCTAACGCTGTTTTCAACCGATGAGTTTAAAGCGCGAGTTCGAAGTAGATACTGTTATGGAAAGCGCCTTGATGACGATACTTTCGGCGAAAGCACAGCTTTGGACTAAAACCATTCTTGATAAGAACTTTTTCAGAAGCGGCGTTATTATCCATGACTTCAGCAGTGAGCAATTTTATGCCCATGCTTTTGGCTTCCTCAATTAGAAATGAGACGCAGCGAGAAGCAATGCCTTTTCCACAATCCTTCTCTGCAACTCGATAGCCGATTTCCGCCTTGTCGCCTGCTCTATTTTTGATGTTAGCACGCGCTACAATCTGGTTATTTCGTTGCTCATCAACAAGCACAAAACCCCAAGCTCTTTTCTGCTGTTGTAAGTAAAGCAATTCGCTAATGTGGTAGCCAACGCCATCCAATGAATAAAACGCTGCCTCTCTTGGTGCTATAGACAATTCAAAATAGGCTTTGTTACTACGCTCAAATTCTAAAAGTGATAGCACATGTTTTTCGGCGACGCTTTCAAAATGCATTGGCAGTGCAGCTCCTTGCTGAGCCTAATGAAAAGGTATTGACTAAAAGCCCAGTCTACTACCAGTCCGCACAGATAATTACCCATCGTCGAATCAAATCAGGCAACCCTTGTATCTACTTTGCTAATGAACCGCTTTGGTAATCGTTAAATGCCTGAACAATTTCCTGCTGAGTGTTCATTACAAAAGGCCCATATTGGACAACAGGCTCTTTAATAGGTTTACCTGAGACCACTATAAACTTACAACCTGTATCAGCGGATACAGATAGCTGCTTGCCACTTTGTGACAAAACACCCAGCTCTCCCTGCGACACAATTGTTTCTTTGCTAAGTTCGCCGCTATTAATGACCACGCTTCCCTCGTACACATAAATAAAGGCAGCTTCATCCGAACCCAGTGCAATTTCCGAACTCCCGCTTCGTAGTGCAACGTCTAAAAAAGTAGGAGCAACCGCCGTTGTCTTCACAGGCCCTTTCACACCGTCAATTTCACCTGCTAACACTTTGATTACTGCATCTTGAATGTGTACTGTAGGCACACTATCTGGCTGTATGTCTTGATAGTTAGGCGCTGACATTTTCTCTACGGCCGGAAGATTCACCCACAGCTGAAAGCCTTGTAACAAGCCCTCCTCCTGCTCTGGCATTTCTTCATGTATTATGCCTCGACCCGCATTCATCCATTGAATGCCACCAGCATCAATAACCCCCTCATTGCCTACAGAGTCTTTATGGCGCATTTTTCCTGCAAGCATATAAGTAACTGTCTGAAAACCACGGTGAGGATGTGGTGGAAAACCAGCAATGTATTCACCTGGATTATCTGAACCAAAAAAATCCAACATTAAAAAGGGATCGAGGCGAGGTAGATCAGGTTGTCCGATAATACGTGTAAGGGACACCCCCGCGCCATCACTTGTTGGCATACCTGTAACCACTTTCTCTATCGATTTTTGTTCACTCACTTCCACTGACATAATGTGTATCTACCTTAAATCTTAACCTTCACTATCTTTTACGAGCTTCACGTTTAGCTTTTTGTATTACCGACCTTGGGTGCTTCAACGTCCCATTTTATCGCGACCGTGAGGCGACATAAGATCTTGCTCTGGCCCAACGGGGATTACCTGGGTTGGATTTATCATAGTATGGCTGTAGTAATAGTGCCTTTTGATATGGTCGAAGTTTACCGTTTCAGCAACACCCGGAACTTGATAAAGTTCTTTCATATAGCCGTAAATATTTGGATAGTCTGCAATTTGTTTTTTATTGCATTTAAAGTGCCCGTGATACACAGCGTCGAAGCGTATCAGCGTGGTAAATAAGCGCCAGTCAGCTTCTGTTATTTTGCTGCCAACCAAATAACGTTGTTTACTCAACCTTTCTTCAACCCTATCTAGCGCGCAGAACAATGCAGTTACTGCCTCTTCATAGGCCTCTTGCGTTGTAGCAAATCCAGCTTTATACACGCCATTATTTATGTCGTGATACACCATATTGTTGATGGCATCAATTTCTTCACGTTGGGCGTTAGGATAATAATCGTCTTCATTATTAGTCAGTGAATTAAACCCACTGTTAAAAATACGGATAATTTCAGCTGATTCATTATTAACGATAGTTTCTGTTCGTTTATCCCAAAGGATTGGAACAGTGACACGGGTGGTTATCTCAGGTTTTGCCTTAGTATAAATTTGATGCGCATAATCAAAGTTATAAAGCTTATCCCCCGTTGATCCTGGGTAACCTTTAAACTCCCAGCCTTGATCAAGCATCTCAGGGTGTACCACCGAAACATCAATATGCGCTTCCAATCCCTTTAACTTTCTAAATATGAGCGCTCTGTGGGCCCAAGGACAAGCTAACGAGACATAAAGATGATAGCGACCAGATTCAGCGGGAAACGTGGAACCATCTTCGTTACTGACTTTGTCACGAAATTTAGATGCTTGGCGCTCAAATTTCCCACCATTTTTGCTGGTGTCGTACCACTTGTCTTGCCATTTTCCATCAACGAGTAAGCCCATATGCCTGCCCCTTTTTATTACTTCATTAAACAATGAATTCATTTAAACATGTATTGGGTAGAACGTATGTCGCTTAAAATCGGATTTATTATTCGAAAAAACTGGAGTGTATTGATCTTTAGTGTCCACTTTTGAGATGATGCGCGCCCTGCTAGCGTACTTGCACGTTTTTGTGTGAACACACGCCTTTGAGTTAGTTTATTTTTAAGTGAAGTGAAACATGTCTGATGATCCACGTTTAGGCGGTATTGTGCGTTTATATGGCGCACAGCAAACTAATAATTTAGCCAACAGTCATGTGGCTGTAGTCGGTATTGGCGGTGTGGGAAGTTGGACTGCAGAAGCACTAGCTCGTTCGGGCATAGGTTCTATAACCCTTATTGATTTAGACGATGTTTGCGTAACTAATACAAATCGCCAAATTCACGCGCTTTCCAATACCATAGGAGAAGCAAAGGTCGACGCCATTGCATCGAGAATTCACTTGATAAATCCTGCTTGCAAAGTGAATTGTATTGAGGATTTTGTCACTCCAGACAATACGGCTACGCTTTTAACCAAAGAAATGCACGCTGTAGTCGATGCCACTGACAGTATTCGCGCTAAAGCGGCGATGATAGCTCACTGTAAACGCAACAAAATTCCTATTGTTACGGTTGGCGGTGCGGGCGGTCAAATAGACCCAACTCAAGTCACTAAAGGCGATTTAGCTAAAACAACACAAGACCCCCTAGCAGCTAAGCTACGCAGTGAGCTTAGACGTAACTATAATTTTAGTAAAAACCCAAAACGCCGCTTTGGCGTTGAGTGTATCTATTCAACAGAGCAATTGCGCTACCCACAACCTGACGGCTCGGTTTGTTACAACAAATCTGCAATGGAAGGTGGTACTCGACTAGACTGTGCAGGCGGCTTTGGTGCTGTGGTCACGGTAACCGCCACCTTTGGTATGTTTGCCGCTGCAAGTGTAATAAATAGATTAACTGGACAAAAATAGACTTTGGCCGATAACTTGCGCACAATAGTCAAAAACTTATAACACCTTGTCTTAACGACTTTTTAAGCGTTAGCTTGTTATACCAAAAGTATCGGTGAGAAGGAGAACAACATGTCACCTGATGAACTCAATAAATTAATGGCAGATTGCGCGAAGGACGCTGTGGTAACAGCAGCTGATGAGTTCGATATTGTACTCGACCACTCACCCGCTAGCGTAGCACTGGTGGACGACATTTTACTTAGTTTCGTAGATAAATATCACGATTTAGCGTTAGAAGATGAAGCAGTGTTCACCATCTGTAATATCTTTGGCGCTTACGTTGGAGAAATTTTAAAAGCGCAGCTAGATGGTGAATGGATTTACGATCAGTCAAATCCTAAAGCACCTGCCGTTTTTCTTCAGGTTGGTGAAAATACCTATGCCTTAGCGGGTATTTGCTATGAACGTCTGGTTAACGACAGTCAAATCAGCGTATTTGCCTACTATGAACAGGCGTTGGGGAACCACTTACGCAGCCACTAACGTTCTCACAGATTTTGCACTCAGTTTAACGTCTGTTCAATTGAGTGCATTAAATATATTTCCAATAAAGATGTTTTTGGAGAATGAGGTTCAGGGGTTAGGTGTTTCCCAATCCTCTACCATCCACTTTAAATGACGACTTTTTGAAATTGCGTACAAGGCTATACTGTAAAAAACGATTTTTACACCCGTAATAGTTTCAAACCCCCAGTGATGATGCATAGCGTAGTAAAGCTGAACACTCAACAATGCCAACACTCCCAATTGAGCCAGCGGAATAACCCATCGGCGCCATGCTAAAAAGCCTTTTTTCCACAAGCGATCTCGTTGACTAACCAAAGATAACGCAATTAACACAGGTAAACTTGCCGCTAACCCCAACCCTAACGTTTCCTTTTGTGGGTAAAAGAACGTAAGTAGCTCACTAGTTTGAGTGCGGGAAGCCAGAGAAAAGACGAACGCGAGCCAGTCAATGCATAGAAGTATAAACACGCTGTAAAGCCAACGGGGAGGAAGAATTCGCCCTGACTCATCATAAAAAGTTAGCGGTAATTTAAGCATGCATTCACTTCTATTTTATTAATTTGAACCCTAAAGCGCATTCAACTCTGATATGTTTACTTTCAAGAAGTGATAAATGTGGGGGTGAGTAAGGTGTTTTTAAACCTTGTTCGTGCCGCTTTTACAATGAAACCCGTGGCCGTTTACACTTGTTTTCACGTTTAGTGCCTAAATTACGGCTGTACTGTGAGAATGCGTCAATAATTTATATCTTGGTCGCTAATTATATATACTGCGTACAAGCGTGTTTTCCTGTATAATCCGCGGCCATTTTAAGCTCAGTCATTTTCCAGGTGATATTTTAGATGACAGTAGAAACGTTTAATCCAAACAAAGTAGTAAATAAAACCACCACGCTAGAAACGCCAGTGAAGGTATTAAGTGACAACAAACCTTCGCAACAAAGCAATGGCAGCAGAATTGGTTTTGTTAGCTTAGGTTGCCCTAAGAACTTAGTTGATTCAGAGCGTATTCTTACTCAACTTCGCACCGAAGGTTATGACGTAGTCCCTACCTACAACGATGCCGACTTGGTTATCGTTAACACCTGTGGATTCATTGACGCGGCGGTAGAAGAGTCATTAGACACTATAGGCGAAGCACTTAAAGAAAACGGCAAAGTTATCGTTACCGGGTGTTTAGGTGTTAAAGAAGACGAAATTAGAGAGCTTCATCCAAATGTACTGGCTATCACGGGGCCTCATGCCTACGAAACGGTAGTTGAGCAAGTACACGATCATCTTCCAAAACCCCAGCACAATCCGTTTGAAGATCTGATCCCTGACCATGGTGTAAAATTAACGCCTCGTCATTATGCTTACTTGAAGATTTCAGAAGGCTGTAACCACCGTTGCACGTTCTGTATCATTCCTTCTATGCGTGGCGACCTTGTCAGCCGCCCAGTGGGTAACGTACTCGATGAAGCTAAGCGTTTGAAAGATGCTGGTGTTAAAGAGCTATTGGTTATTTCACAAGACACTAGCGCCTATGGTGTTGATGTTAAGCATAGAACGGGCTTTTGGAACGGCATGCCGGTTAAAGCACACATGCAACAGTTGTGTGAAAAGCTGGGCGAAATGGGCATTTGGGTCCGATTACATTACGTGTACCCTTACCCGCATGTGGATGACCTAATTCCACTAATGAACGAAGGTAAAATCCTTCCTTACTTGGATATTCCGTTTCAACACGCCAACAAACGTATTCTTAAGTTAATGAAACGCCCAGGTAGTGCTGAGCGCGTGCTAGAGCGCGTTAAAAAGTGGCGCGAACAGTGCCCATCATTAGTCATTCGTTCGACATTCATCGTCGGCTTTCCGGGCGAAACGGAAGAAGAGTTTGAAGAGTTATTGGACTTCCTTCGCGAAGCGCAGCTTGATCGTGTTGGTGCATTCGCCTATTCCCCTGTTGAAGGTGCAAGAGCAAATGACCTCCCCGACCCAGTGCCAGAAGAAGTGAAACAAGCTCGCCTTGCACGGTTTATGGAAGTACAGGGCGAAATAAGCGCAGCGCGACTTCAAGCGAGAATCGGTAACGAATATCAAGTTGTTATCGACAGCGTTGATGCGGAAGGT
Organism: Alteromonas sp. MmMcT2-2; assembly: GCF_022348305.1. Classification (NCBI taxonomy): domain Bacteria; kingdom Pseudomonadati; phylum Pseudomonadota; class Gammaproteobacteria; order Alteromonadales; family Alteromonadaceae; genus Alteromonas; species Alteromonas sp. MmMcT2-2. Next base: position 44,050 of record NZ_JAKRFA010000025.1, on the reverse strand, counting down.
GCCGTCGGCCGTACCTATGCAGACGCACCGGAAGTTGATGGTCTGGTTCATTTAAACGGCGTTTATGACGTAAAACCTGGCGATCGTGTATGGGCTGAAGTTATTCACGCTAACGAACACGACGTATGGGCAGTATTGTCTGAAGACCAAGACGAAGAAGACGAAGGCGCTGATTCAGCAAACTAATAGTAGGCCTGACAAGGCAGCTTAAAAATCAATCTTAACACGCCACTTATTTACGTGAAGAAATAAAAAACCTATAGGCTCGTCGCTGATAGGTTTTTTATTGCTTTAAAGCGGCAAGAGTTTGAAGTTCCCTACCAAGGCAAATCGTCACCATTTGAATGGATGAAGCGACCTGCGTTAGATACATTTAGCTCATCTATGCGTTGTGACAAACGCTCAGCACAGGTATCAGCATCAATATCTCCCGCTCCATTCACCATTTCTGTTTGAACGAATCCAGGATGGAAAATACCTACTGCAATCCCCTTGGGTTTCAAATCATTCGCCATGGAAACTCCCGCCGCGTTTAGTGCGGCTTTGGACATTCGGTAGCCATAGTAGCCGCCTGAACCATTGTCTGTCATTGAACCCATGCGACTGGTAATCATGGCAATTTTACCGTCTTTTGCCATTGCGGGTAATAGTGTTTGAGTAACTAACAATGGACCTAATGCATTAACCCTAAATTGATAATCGATGGTATTTGGATCCCAATCGTCAATACTCTCGCGTCCGAGCACTCCGGCATTATTAATGAGCAAATCGATGTTAACGTCCATTAAAGGTGCAAGCTTTTCAGCCAACATTTCTGGTTGGGATACGTCCACACCTTTGATGATTGTCACACCTGCACTGTTTAGCTCGTCGCAACTGTTTCGACAGGTAGCATAAACTTTCGCACCACGTGCTTTATATTGCTTAGTAAGCGCAAGGCCTATGCCTCTGTTGCCACCGGTAATAACTACGTTCATAACGGTTCCCTTGTTACTATGTGTATGCGTTTAAAAGGTTTCACTCACCTTTTATAAGAACTGGCTGTTTAGATAAGGCTTGTTGCTAATTTACTACAAAGCGTCAGCCCTATTTCAGCACTCATTTCTTATTAACTTATAGTCTTTAAAAGACGTTCTAGATCTTCCGGGGTATCAATTCCAACTGGCGGTGGCGCTATCGCCACCTCACAGTGAATCTTATCGCCATACCATATGGCTCGAAGCTGTTCTAAGGATTCAATTTGCTCCAGAGAGCTAGGCGCATAGGCAACATATTGCTTAACGTATTCAGCACGATACGCATAAATACCTATATGGCGTTTGTACAGCGACGTATTTGCAGATTGCGGGTTTGCCATCATGTGATCGCGTTCAAAAGGAATAGGAGAACGTGAAAAATAGATAGACTCACCCTTTTCATTTACCAACACCTTAACGATATTGGGGTTAAACACATCCTCAACACGTTCAATAGGCGTAGATAACGTAGCCATCTGGCACTGAGGCGCATTGGCAAGATTATCTGCAACCTGCCTGATGTTTTCGGCGGGAATAAATGGCTCATCCCCCTGTACGTTAACCACAATAGTAGAACTCGCAATGCCTTCTTTTTCGATAACTTCGGCAATGCGCTCTGTTCCAGATTGGTGGTTGACAGACGTCATGCATACTTGAGCAAAACCAAGCACGACGTTTTGAATACGTTCATCGTCCGTGGCAACAATGACGTTATCTGCTCCAGCTTCTTTAGCACGTTCAACCACATGTTGAATCATCGGCTTTCCGTCAATAAGCGCTAAGGGTTTGCCAGGAAACCGACTTGAGCCGTATCGAGCAGGGATCACAACTGTAAATGACATAACTTTATTTCGCCCTTATTTACCACTTAGTTTAACGTTTTATTACCGTGTTGCGTCTACATCGTCTAACGACAATGCTGTTGCTTTACTTTCGATAAGTACAGGGATGCCATCTTTAATATCGAAAGCCAATCTATCAAATCGACACACTAACTGGGTGCTATCATCACTCAGAACTAATTTTCCCTTACACACTGGGCAAGCCAAAACTTCTAAAAGCTTTTTATCAAAGGCCATTGTTATTATTCCTGTCCGTCTTGGTTGATCTTCAAACCTGCCTTGGCAAGTTTCACATTTACTAAATTAAAAAAGTCTGGCGCTAAATGCGCGGTAACAGGTAAAAACCAGCAGTCGTTATGAGCAAAAGGTGCAGCTTTAACGGCGTCTTTTTCTGTCATTAACACTCTGCCATTCGGTATGTCTGACCGTGTGATTGCGTGGTGATCCGCCAGCGGTGTAGCCGAAGAAAGCTGGATACCCATTTCTTTAAGCTGAGAGAAAAATCGCTGAGGTGAACCTATTCCAGCAATTGCGCTGCACGGCACTTTTTGTATCTCTTCAAGGGGACTGGTTCTAACTCTGTTTGAAACAGAGGTGAAGTCCCCTGGTACTAAGGTCATTAGATATTGAGGCGCTACAGCATGGCTAAATGTCGGCATTGAACGGCTATTATGTACTAGCGCATCAACGGTACCAAGGCGCCATTGTCCTTCGCGAAGGGGCCCCATTGGCAGCAAATAACCACTGCCTACTTTTCTATCGTCCATCACCACAATTTCAACGTCGCGATGAAGTGCGTAATGTTGAAGGCCGTCATCACAAATAATTAAATCGCAGTGTAATTCGTCACTTAAGTACGCGGCTCCGCGCGCGCGGACTGGATCGATAACAACGTCGCACTGGCTTCTAATGGCCAGTAAACGAGGTTCGTCACCCACTTCAGACGCATCATCTTCGCCTTTCACTAATCGCGGGTATTCTGATGATTTAGCGCCATAACCACGACTTAAAATACCGACCTTTATGCCCTGCTTCTGGTAATAATCGGCTAAAGCTAATACGACTGGCGTTTTTCCGTTGCCGCCCACTGATATGTTGCCAACGACAATCACGGGAGCGTTAGCCTTAAAGGCCTTTTTGAGTCCAATTTTAAAAAGTAACCGGCGAATTGCCGAAATAAAGTAGAACAGCAGCGCAAATGGTGAGAGCAGCCACACTAAAGGATGGCCGAAATACCATTTATCGTGCTTGGTTTTGCTTTGTGATTGACTCACTTAGTCTCACCAAATTGCAACGCGTGCAGTTGCGCGTAGTGACCACCTTTTTCAAGCAAGTCGTTGTGTTTACCTTTTTCAATAATGCGCCCCTGCTCCACTACCATAATGCAATCTGCGTTTTCGATGGTAGACAAGCGGTGCGCCACAACAATGCTGGTGCACCGTTTTTGCAGCGTTTCTAATGCGTCTTGGATCAAACGCTCAGATTCTGTATCAAGGGCAGATGTCGCTTCGTCAAGAATAAGTATGGGCGCTTCGGCGAGTATCGCCCGCGCAATGGCAATACGCTGACGTTGACCACCAGAAAGCATCAAGCCGTTTTCACCAATTACCGTATCTAGTCCTTCAGGTAAGTTCGATAAGAACTCTTCAACATGCGCCATTTTTGCCGCATTCTCGATGTCTTTGCGAGATACATTTTGGCGCGCACCATAAGCAATATTGTTAGCTATGGTATCGTTAAATAGCGTAACGTTTTGCGATACTACGGCAAACTGCGCCCGCAGATCTTTAAGATCAATATCGTTGAGCGCTGTGTCATCTAAGCGAATTTCACCTTCTTGCGGTACATAAAAGCGTGTAAGCAGCGATGAGATGGTCGATTTACCACTTCCCGAGCGCCCTACCAAAGCAATCGACTGCCCAGGGTTTGCGATAAAGCTCACATTAGATAACGCGGGCGTCTGTTTTCCTGGATAAGAGAATGTAACGTCGTCAAATTCAATTTTTCCTGTTGCGCGCTCTACTTTGGTTTTCCCTTTATCTTCTTCGTCTGCTTCATCAAGAATTTCAAAAATACTGGCGCAGGCTGCCATACCTTTTTGAAATTGGTTATTAATGGTAGTGAGCTGTTTAAGAGGTTTAAGCAGCATCACCATACAAAAGACCACATTAATAAATACGCCTGCTGTAAGCTTTTCAAGCATACCGGGCGTGCTGGCAATAAACAGAACGACTGCAAGGGCAATTGACGCTATTACCTGTATTGAAGACACACTCAAAATAGAGGTGACATTCAGCTTCATTGACTGTTGACGGTTGTGATTGTTTTTCTGCTCGAAACGCTTTTGCTCTATTTCTTGACCGCCAAACATGATCACAACTTTGTGACCTTTCACCGCTTGCTCTACCGACGATGTTAGGTTGCCCATTGATTGTTGAATGTTTTTACTTACAACGCGAAAACGCTTACTGACGATAGAAACAATCACTGCCACAATCGGGCCAATTAAAAGAAATATGAGCGAAAGCTGCCATGAGTAATAGAACATGACACACAGCAAACCGATGACCAGTGCGCCTTCCCTCACCAATGTTAGCAGCGCCTTACCAGATGCATTAGCCACTTGCTCTGTGTCGTAGGTGACTTTACTGATAAGCCCGCCAACCGCATGATTATCGTGAAATGCCACTGGAAGATGAATGTATTTTTCAAACAACTGCTGGCGCATGCGCATTACCACCTGAGCACCAATCCAGCTTAGCGTGTAACTACCTAAAAAGTTGAAAACACCCCGTAACAAAAAGAGCGGCACAATCGCATATGCGGCTAGACGCAGGTAGTCATGGTCGTTTTTCCCCAGTGATTCATCAATCATTGGCTGAAGCTGGGAAAATACGAAGGTATCTACCGCGGAATAACCAATCATACCAATGATGGCAAAAACGAAAGGCACTTTATACGCTTTAAGGTACTGTAAAAAGCGTTTAATTTGATAATCCGAGTTGTCGGCTTGTTGCATGTAGTTTTTTTAACCTGTTTGAAACGTTAACAAAAACGCGTTGGAAGTATTGTACTCGTTCTCGCTCTAATTCACTAATATAGCGGCAAAATTGGTTAGTCTGCCAACTAAGTGAATAATGTGTGGCCACTTCATACCTATTTAAAGGTATTCGTGCACATCTTCGTTTCGTTACAAGCTAATATTTTTGGCATTTGGCGATATTACTTAGTCTTTGAGGTGTCGTGGTGCAATGCCTGGTAAATACCAGCGTTTATTCAACGTTCCACGTTGGGAATCTATATGGAAAGAATCCTTATCGAAGGTTGCGCTTATATATCCGTGATAGCTTGTTAAATATTGCGTTACGCCCAAATGCTCGTAACGTTTAGCCACAACATAAGCAGGAAACTGCCATCGATTCTCATAACCTTGCGTAAAAATCACAGCTTTTGGTGCAACGTGTTCTATAAAAACATTAGTAGACGACGTTTTGCTTCCGTGATGCGGCGCAATAAGAATGTCGGCACTTAGATTTGTAGAACTCGCTAAAGTATCCATTGAAGCCCCCTCTGAAAAACCGTCCATGGTTTCACGGGTTATCAACGCGTACTCACTTGTTTTCTCAATGTCACCAGGAATTAACACGCTACCAGAGTCGCTTGTTATTTTAACCACACACGACATGGCATTGTTGTCTTCTTTGTTGCCATTTGGCGGCCATAGAAAATTGATTGTTAAGTTCTGCCAGCGTATACGCTTTCCTCGCTCACAACCTAATGTTGGTGTATAGAAAGTGGCTTTTTTAGCTAAGGCGTGTTGTTCAATGGCTAATGCGCCTCCTGCATGATCGTTGTCACTATGCGTATGAACTACAGCATCTATATTTGAAATATGCCTACTTTCCAAAAAAGGTAACAGGTGTTTCGTTGCAGTATGAGCATTGCCATTAAACTGAGCGCCAGAATCAATAATCATAGCCCGACCTCCCGCAGTCACTGCAATAGCACTGGCCTGGCCCGCATCAAATACGTGCAGCGCCCATATCGATTCATTGATAGGTAACCACTTTTGAAAAATGCTTAGCGATGGGAGCAAGAGAAGCGCTACGCAGATAGCTTTGTACCGCCATGTTGGCAAAAGAAAAATAAAAAAAGCGACAATTAGACAAAGTGCCGCACCACTACTTATGTAAAAACTGATAGCGCTCCCTGAAAACTGACTAAGTACCTTCAAAAGCGATAACAAATACCCTAAACACACATCACTGTAATGCAAAAGCACACCCGTAACTTGTTGTGCGAAAGGCAACTCAGCAAAATGAAGGACTAACAACGAAATTAAACAAATAGGTAAAAGTAACGTTATTACGGGCAAGGCGATTAAGTTGGTAACAACTGCAATAAAACTGGCGTTACCAAACCATATTAGGGTTAGCGGCATCATTATTACGGTAAGCGCTACTTGTAGTTTAAACAAAGACACATACCAAGGTGCTCGCTGTAGCCCCCAAACAACAACTAAAAACCAAATGCACAGTACAGCCCCTATGCTCAAGTAAAAGCTAGCGCTTAATATAGAGAGAGGAAACAGCAACAAGCTCAAAGTAAGCATTGTGAGCGCAACATTTACTGGCCGCCATGCATGTCGAGAAAGAGACAGCACGCTCCCCATAGTTACCAGTATCAGCGCACGCACAACCGGCAATGCGCTTCCACTAAGCAACGCGTAACAAAAACAAGCAGCGACAAGCACACAAAGCACAGAGGCTCTAATTGGCGCGCTGGTTTGAAACATCTTACTTGTTTGCTGCTCTCTGTTCTTTCGACCTGTTGCCGGATAGTTGATGGAGGCTGAACGTACTAACCAATATTTCGCTCTGCCTAATAGGCCTGTAACATGCGTGAGTAAAAATATAACGGGGTTAAAAAACAATAAGCAGACCCCAGCGATAAGTGATAGATGCATGCCTGATATACTAAACATGTGCCCAGTGCCGGTGCGTTGTAACAGCGTCCAATCACCCAACGTAAAGCCCGTTTTCTCCCCTAGCAACAATGCGCGCCACCATTTTTCATGAACAAGGTCTAGCTTCTGCAATGTTGTAGCAAGTTCATAACGCACTGAGTGATTATGCTTTGTTTTATCGTGCTCTATCGACTTAATATAGCCAGTTGCATGAATAAATTGGCTAACCAACTGCTGTTGGCGGCTAGCACCAACAGGATTAGCCGTACCGTATGCAGGTTTAAGTTTTACAAGTGCGGTGAACGTATCGCCGTTGTGCAAACAATTTAATTTCTCCTGAGACGGAGAAACTGATTGAGGCCGCACGCCTATAGTTCCCTGTTGAGCATATGCGATTTTCTTGTTGGCTAAGCCTTCGCTTTTTCGATCATTTGGGAATTCATAACGTTGGTGAGTAAGACGAGCTTTGAAATTAAACGTGCTGGTTAAAACACGCTTAGGCAAGGGGGAAAGTATGCCGTTGTCTAGAAATGTCGCTGTGCTTTCACGGTTGACAGACTCAATAGCGACAACATAGTGATAAGTTGCTTCCAGCACCCTAGCTGTGCCGAAGACACATCCCCCCGACACAACTCGACCTGAAATTGTGACATCTTGTTGAATTTTCCCTTGGGGCAGTTGCCAAGCGTAGTAAAAATGCCCTACACTCGCCATCCAAAGTACTCCAGACAGCAGCCCGCTCACTGCCCAACATAGCAGCACCTCTGGAAATGCATGATGTTCAGCGGGTTTTGTCGTCGAAATGAATATAATAATAGTCACAGATATTATTAAAATGGCAATCATCAATGCCATGCTGTGAGTACTTGGAAGTTTTTGCCAGGAAACTGCACTTATTGCGCTAGCGCAAAAACAGCTTAAGCAAATTGTGATACGATTGACCATGTTTTCACGTAGCAATGGACAGTGAGTGAATGTGGGTGGTGCAAATTCATGTTGCGCAATTCCATTTACTGTTATTTTTTCTGTCTTTTTTGATTTTATTTTCGAGATGCATTGATATTTATGCCTAAGAAATTTATCCGACGTTTTTTGCCAGATCACCAAAGCATTAAGCAAAACAAAGCTTTAAAAATTTTTGGTAGCGTATTGCACGAGCCTAATCTTTGGCACTTAAACCGTCGTTCTGCATCTGGTGCATTTGGCATAGGTTTATTTTTCGCGTTTTGGCCGGTACCGTTTCAAATGTGGCTTTCTGCCGGTTTAGCTATTCCATTTCGAGCAAACCTGCCCTTATCTGTTGCAACTGTTTGGGTGACTAACCCATTTACTATTCCGCCTATATTCTATGGGGCTTACAAGGTTGGTACTACTGTACTTGGGACCAAGCCTGAGCATTTTGAATTTCAGTTTAGTTGGCAGTGGGTTGTAGAAAGCATTAATACCATTGGCCCTGCATTTTTAGTCGGGTGTGGAATTTGCTCGGTTGTGTTTGGACTAGCGGGTTATTTCTCTTTAAACTGGGTTTGGCGCTTTCAAGTGAAAAAAGCCTGGGAAAGACGCAGACAAATGCGGAATCAAGAAGCCCACTAGCGTGAGAGCCCTACACTTGAGTGTTTGTAGAAATATTTACCTTTTCTCAAGCCCCTTACAACGTTCAGTACAAAATACGCCGTAAAAGACAGAGCAAGAATTACAAAAAACGCCACTTCATAGAAGTGGCGTTTTTTATTGGTAACGATCAATATGAGTTCGGCGTTAATCTATTCAAGAAAACCATTACGCCGAGCGCTCTTATTGAATTTAAGCCAGACAGGCTACTTTTCATGCTCTGATAAAAAAGCGATAAGCGCAGCTTCGTCCCATACCTCCACATCTAGCTCTTGTGCTTTAGTTAATTTGGAACCCGCTTTTTCTCCTGCAACTAGGAAGTCGGTATTCTTACTTACAGAACCTGCCACTTTAGCACCAAGTAACTGCAGACGGGCTTTCGCATCAGACCGCCCCATTTCACTAAGCGTACCGGTAATAACGCAGGTTTTACCTTCAAGAGGCAAATTATCCGAATCTGGCTTTTCAATAGCTGGCCAGTTAATTCCTTCTTTTAACAGCGCATCAATAACATCGGTATTGTGTGACTCGTTAAAGAAATTGAAAATGTGGGTAGCCACCACTTCACCTACGTCTTGGACTTCAACCAAGGCTTCAAGTGACGCTTCGCGAATCGCCTCCAAAGTTTCGAAGTGCGCAGCCAAGTTTGCCGCAGTAGCCTCGCCAACCTCACGGATCCCCAACGCATAAAGAAACTTGGCAAGCGTTGTTTGCTTTGAAGCTTCAAGCGATGCCAGTAGCTTACTGGCAGACTTTTCAGCCATGCGCTCTAGCCCAACAACATCGCCTAACGAAAGCGTGAAAAAGTCGGCGGGACTGTGCACAAGATCAGCGTCAACTAACTGATCGACTAACTTGTCGCCCAGACCATCAATATCGAATGCTTTACGCGAAGCAAAATGCTTAAGCGCCTGTTTGCGTTGTGCGGCACAAATTAATCCACCGGTGCAACGAGCAACCGCTTCATCTTCTAGTTTTTCAACCTGCGAGTCACAAACCGGGCATTGGCTTGGGAAGGTAATGTCAGTTTCACTTCCCGTGCGATTGGCTTTTACCACAGACACCACCTGAGGAATAACGTCACCCGCACGGCGAATTACTACGATGTCGCCAACTTTAACGCCTAATCTGGAAATTTCGTCTTGGTTGTGAAGTGTAGCATTCGACACAGTTACTCCACCCACAAACACGGGCTCTAAACGAGCAACCGGCGTGATCGCACCAGTCCTTCCTACCTGAAACTCAACGTCCAGTAACTTAGTCACTTCTTCTTGTGCAGGAAACTTCTGCGCAATCGCCCAGCGAGGCGCTCGAGCCACAAATCCAAGGGTATTTTGCAGGTCAATACGGTTAACCTTAAACACAACGCCGTCAATGTCATACGGCAAACTGTCGCGCTTTTCTAAAATGTGGTTGTAGTAAGCCAAGCAGCCCTCACCGCCCTCGGCGGTGTCGATATCAGGGCACAGCGGCAGCCCCCAATTACCCAATTGCTTAAGGCGCTCGCTGTGTGTTGTGGGTAATTCAAAACTTTCAGGTTGCACTACGCCTAGCGAATAAGCATAAAACATCAGCGGGCGCTTGGCCGTAATTTTAGAGTCTAGCTGTCGTAAACTGCCAGCAGCAGCATTACGAGGGTTGGCAAAAACCTTACCCCCCGTTTCTTTTTGGTGTTCGTTGAGTTTTGCAAAGCCCTCACGAGGCATAAACACTTCACCGCGCACTTCTACGCGCTCAGGATAATGCTCACCACGAAGCGTTAACGGCACATTAGAAATGGTACGCACGTTAGCCGTGATATTCTCGCCTACCTGACCGTCACCACGGGTGGCAGCACGCACTAATTCGCCATTTTCATACAGAATACTTACCGCTAAACCATCTAGCTTGGGTTCGCAGCTAAAATCTAACGTTGCCGAATCTTTTAGTCTGTCTTTTAAACGTTTTTCGAAGGCAAGCAGTGATTCTTCATCAAAGGCGTTATCCAGCGACAGCATAGGAACATCATGGGTAACTTGTTCAAAGGCCGATAACGCTGCGCCCCCTACTTTTTGACTGGGAGAATTCGGGCTTTGAAGCGTAGGATATTGTTTTTCTAGCGCAATAAGCGCCTGCATATCTCTATCATATACTGCATCAGGAACCGAAGGGTCATCCATCACATAGTACTGATAGTTGTACTCATTAAGTGTGTTGCGAAGTGTTGCTATTTGTTGCATTGCTTGTTCTAAAGAATCTGACATGGAGTTGTTGTCACGCCGTTTAAATAGTTAAAAGTATTACAATTCGTTGCCAAGGCCTATTCGCCCAAGCCGCTGTATGTTCCAAATGGGCTGTAAAAACCTGATCTATTTCAGTCAGGTTGTGAAACGTACAGCCACGCTACAATGCTATGGCTTGCTAGCCCTTGTTATACATCAAAGATCAATAGACCCTAATCAACAGAAAAGGACCTGGGTATGAGCCAAGTCCTTTTTTGTTTTTGCACCTACATGAATAATCCACAAGATTGAGGCGCAAGTGATAAATTAACGCTAGCTGCGCGCAATCATACGCTTGCGCTCGAACTCACGAATTTTCTCGACGTATTGCTGTAAGCCCTGCTTCGTTAATACGCTTCGGCGTCCATCAAGTACTTGTGCGCCGAACTCATCTGCCAATTTGCGGGCTGCATTGTGCATCATGTTAAACACTTGATGAGGGTCACCCTCAATAGGCAATATCATAAACAGTGAAATACCTTGGGTTTCAAAGTTCTCTAGGTTATCAATATCGAAAACCCCAGGCTTAAACATGTTGGCAAGGCTAAACAACACTGGCCCTTTGCCATTTGAGTTTACGTGGCGGTGGAAGATGTCTTGATCGCCAAATTTAAACCCTAATGTTAATAACATAGGTAATAGTGCAGCGCCTGAAATGGGCTCGCCTTCTGGCGTTCTTACATTTAATACTAAAACCTCGGGTTCAATCGACGACTTAGCGGTCTTTGGTGTACTTCCAGCACCATCATTGCCTGACTCATTAGCACTAAAGCTTTCATCGCCGAAATCAGCGCTAGCTGCTTCGCTGGTGTCAAAATCAATACGCATTTGATCGTCACCAAAATTCGGCTCTTCACGTCTTCTCACTGGCGTTTTGCTTCGTTTGTTACGTGCAAAACGTCGCGGCTGTTCATTTTCTTCATGAACATCGCTGGATGAAACAGACTCTTCGGGTGCATCTAAACTAAAATCAGCAACTTCTCTTTCGTTTTTAGCCGGCGGCTGCACTGTTTCAGGCTCTTCCTCCAGCGTTGGGTCGATATAAAACTTCTGTGCAGGACGAACTGGCTCTGCACGCCCTCTTTCTTGATGACCGCCCGCCTGACTCTGAATTGGGTCATGCGATTGCGCGTTATCCGCTCTCTCTTGAATACTTGGAGCATTTGGCTGTTCGCTTTCTTCACGCTGAGCATGCGACGCTAAAGACGTTTCCTCTTGCTCTTCGCCTTCACGAAGTAAGAAGCCTGGAGGTTCAGGGAACGCGGCAAGGTTTTGGTCGCCTCTGTTAGCACCTTTGGTTGATGCGCCATCGGGTCGGGCTTGGCCTTTCATGTGTGGCTTCGGATTCGTAACCACAGAGCCATAGAGCTTTGGTGCTTTCTCAGCTTCTTCATTCCCGTCAGACGGCATAGCGGAATTACCAACGCTGCTTGGGCGTTTACCCGCATGCTCACCGTGTGCGCCCTCTTTTCCATCACCGTGCTCTTTTGAGGTGGCATGTTGAGACAAGCTATCGTCGTCATCAGTTTCTTCGCTGCTGTAAGCATGTTTTTCATTGATATCGTGATGCGCAGGGCTGTTTGCCGTATTCGTCGATACGTTGCTTGCAGCCTCATGCTCTTGGTTTTGTGATTTGCTAACCACGCGCACCGCGCCAATGCCAAGCTCGTCAAAGCCTTCTTGCTCATCTGACTCGAAATCGTTGTCATCATCTTGCCACTGACGGGGCTCTAAGCGCTCTTTTTCCGAAGGCTTACTGTTTTTACGAATTTTCCAAATACCATGGGCAAGCACTGCGATGATAAAAACCGTGCCTCCAAGGAGTAAAAATAGACGTAATTGATCTTCCATTTAATTTCTTTCGCCCTTTGTTATGCTTCTGCGAAGGCTACAGCCTCGTCCACATCTACCGCCACCATGCGCGAAACTCCCGGTTCCGCCATGGTAACACCGGTGAGGTGACTGGCCATTTCCATCGCTATTTTATTGTGGGTGATATAAATAAACTGCACTGTTTGTGACATTTCTGACACTAAGTTACAAAAGCGCCCTACATTTGCATCATCCAATGGTGCATCTACTTCATCCAGCAAACAAAATGGAGCCGGATTTAATCTGAAAATAGCAAACACCAATGATAAAGCGGTTAGTGCTTTTTCTCCACCGCTTAAGAGGTGAATCGTACTATTTTTCTTACCAGGGGGGCGAGCCATTATCGTCACCCCAGTTTCTAACAAATCGTCATCGGTAAGCGCAAGATACGCCGAACCGCCCCCAAACACTTTGGGAAATAACGTTTTAAGGTCTTCGTTAACCTGTTCAAAGGTGGTAGAAAAGCGCGTGCGGGTTTCTTTATCAATTTTACGAATGGCCGACTGTAGCGTTTCCAAGGCTTCAGTAAGGTCGTTGTGCTGTGTATCTAAATGTGACTTTCTTTCCGACTGGGTTTCATACTCTTCAACTGCGGCTAAGTTCACTGCACCTAAGCGCTGCAAATTAGCCTGCGTTTTTTCAAGGTCTTCTTGCCAGCGCTTCTCTTCGGCATCTTCAGGTAAGGTTTCTAGAATGCTCTTCAGCGACTGCTGCGTTTCATCAAGCTGTTCTAAAATCGTATTCGCACGTACCCGGTAGCCTTCAATATCGATATTAAGTTTATCGATGTTTGTCTGTCGCGTTTGAATGTCTTTACCCAGAGCTTGATGCCCTTTTTCGGCTTCTCGCAACCACTGCTCTATATCTTCAAGACTACTTTGCTTAGCACTTTTCAGTTGTTCTAATTCCGCTTTGTTTTCCAACAGCGACTGAAGCTCTGCTTCTTGAATTTCTTCAGGAGACGTCAGCTGTGTAAGTTCTTTTTGTAATCTTTCTTTGTTTTTTATGTACTCTTCACGCTGCTGAAGGTTACGTGTAACCTGTTGGCTATATAAATTCTGGTGGTTCTCTAGTTGCTGCTTCTTAAGTGCAAGCTCATGATTTTGCGACGTTAATGTATCAACTAACGCGCGCAACTCTGGCGTAGTTCGCTCATTTGCATCACGCTTAGCGTTCACATCGTCAATGTGTACTTCGTGTTCAAGAATTTGTGCCTCTTGAAGCTCTAATTTTTCCGAAAGCTGAGCTAACTGCTCTTCTTCTTTCGCTAACATTAACTCTTGCTTTGCTAACTCGTCATTAAGTTTGGCAGTGCGTGTAGACTGCTGCTCTTGCTGCATTTCAAGCAAAGAAAGTTTATTTTTAATCTGTGCGCGCTGGTTTTCTTTTTCACCCAAGGCGCTCTGAATAGCCTGCTTTTGCGCTTCGCTCTGTTCAAGTGCCTGTTTGGCGCGCTCTAGTGAATGCTCAATCTCATCTATAAGGCTTTCAGTTTCTTCAATGCTTTCTACCAGTCCCTTAATTTTGTTCGCCCGTTGCAAAGCACCGTCGCTTGCTTCGCCAGGTTTCACTACCCACTGCGAGCTTGCCCACAACCCTGAAGGCGAGATTGCGCTAGTAAACCCCTTGGCTAGGCCTTCAGGTTCATCTTCTTTATCAAGAACGCTTACAAAAGCCCTTTCAATCGTTGTCGCAAGTTCGTCATCGTTGCTACAAAGGTAAATGTCATCAAAAAATGCGGGAACACGCTGTGTTGACGATTCATTTGTGCTAGATTCAGTTAATAAAGCGTGTGCAAGTGAACCCGATCTGGCAGTGCTTACAAACGCCTTATCGGTAAACACTTTAATGCCGCTTGGCAAATTATCTTGGTTTTGCAGCAGTGCCTGTATGTCATGGCTTTTGGCAACAACGGGGTCTTTTGCGTGTTGTAAAATCGATTCTACACAAGGTGCAAGAGTTTGGTTAGAGCTAAACTGCTGCCACAGCTTTTCTATCCCGTCTAACATTACGTCTTCATTATTTGAGGCATCTTGTTGAAGCGCTTCTAGCGCAGCTTTTGTGGACAGTGCAGTTTGTAACTGGCCCTGGGTATCACGGCGCTTCGCTTCTATTGCGTTGACTTCGTCTTGTTGCTGCGACACCTTTTTATTGGACTCTTGAAGTAATTGTTTAGCTTCATCAATGTCAAAATCGAGTTCGCTACACTGTTCTTCTAAAAGCGTTATCCGACTGACAAAATCTTCTTCGTCTAGCTGTTTTAGCTCGTCTTGTAGTTCGCTGATACGCAGAGAAGTGCGTAACTGCATGCTCATCGTTGACTGAATTTGGCTATGGTATTGCTGAACATTCTGACGAAGTTGATTGTAGGTTTGTTCTTGCGCTCGCGCTTGTGCGTTAAATTCTCTTAGCGCTTGTTCAGCGTCTTCAAAACGCTCTTTGGCATGCTCTAACTCTGCTTCCTTAAGGGCAAATTCAGGCTCAATGTTTTCAAGCGCCTCGTTTGATACCGCAAGCGCTTCCTGTGCCTCATCAATAGAGTGGTTAAGCAATTCGTGTTGCTCGCTAATTCGTGCTAACTCTTGCTCTACCTGACCTTTGCGTTGTTTTGCGTGCAGCGCATTTTGCTCTAGTCGCGTTATTGCGTTACTGGTAGTAAACAGCTGCTGCTGAAGATCATCTATCGTTTGTTTTGTTTCCAGCTGCTTAGTTTTGTACGACTCAAGCCCAGCTTCGTCGCCCTGTAGCCGGGCCACTAAGTCATCCACTTCTAACTGGAGTGATTGCTGCTGTTTTTGCAGCGCTTCAATATGTTCACTATTTTTCAGAAAACGAAGGGCTGCTAACTGGCCTTTCAGCTCTCTGGCTTGTGCACGTAGCGTTTTGTATCGAGTAGCCGCAGCAGCCTGACGCTGTAATTTTTCGAGCTGCTTGCCTAATTCGTCGCGCACATCATTCAAGCGTTCAAGGTTATCTTGCGTGTGCCTTATACGGTTCTCTGTCTCTCTGCGGCGCTCTTTGTACTTTGAGATACCCGCGGCTTCTTCTATGAATACACGCAAATCCTGTGGCTTAGATTCAATAAGCCGAGAGATCATACCTTGCTCAATGATGGCGTAAGACCGGGGGCCTAGCCCTGTTCCTAAAAACAGATCGGTGACATCACGCCGGCGACATTTAGTGCCGTTTAGAAAATAGGTAGAGGTGGCGTCCCGTGTAACTAAGCGTTTAACAGATAGCTCATTGTAGTTGGCAAATTCACCTGCTATCCGCCCTGCACTGTTGTCGAAAACAAGTTCAACGCTACATTGCCCCACTGGCTTACGAGACGAAGAGCCATTAAAAATCACGTCGGTCATTGCATCGCCGCGTAAGTTTTTGGCAGAACTTTCACCTAAAACCCAACGTACAGCATCAATGACATTCGACTTGCCGCAGCCGTTAGGGCCTACGATGGCGGTCATTTCGCCGGGGAATGGAATGGTAGTTGGCTCAACAAAGGACTTGAAACCCGCAAGCTTAATCTTTTTAAGCCTCACACATCATCCCTCTTAAACACAAAGCTGCACGCGGTATCGCCTTGATATTAGCCAGAAACCAGCTAACCATCGGCTGAAATAGCAGTTGATGTAGAAATGATACAATCACACGGAAGATTCTTTTGTTATTATGCTCCGACTCTACCAAATCTAACAGCTTGTAACAATTACCATTTCACTGAGTTAGGCAGAGAATACGCCAAGCGCGTATGATAGAGCAGATAGTTAACAAACACAGCGTTTCAAACGCGAAGGAGTACGAATGAGTTCAGGCGGTGTACATTATTTCTTTGAAGGCTTTTCGCTCATAAAAACCAAAGGATTAAAGCGTTTTGTTTTTGTACCCCTAACAATAAACTTAGTGCTTTTTTCTGTGGCTTTTTACTTCTTATTTGGCCAAATAGAAATGGGTATCGCTTATGTGATTGATCTTGTACCTGAATGGTTAGGCTGGATAAAAACAGCGATCAGCTTTTTCTTGTGGCCCCTAGCAGTCATCAGCGTATTGCTCATTTTCGCAGTGATCTTTGGCACACTCGCAAACTGGATTGCAGCGCCGTTTAATGGCGTTCTATCTGAAAAGGTTGAGCGTCACTTAACGGGTCAAGATTTAGGTGACGAGGGCGTGATGTCTTTAGTTAAAGACATTCCTCGAACAGTAGGCCGCGAACTCACCAAGCTTATCTGGTATGTACCTCGCGCTATTGGTTTTTTGTTATTGTTCTTTTTCCTGCCCATTATTGGGCAAGTCTTGTGGTTCTTATTTAACGCCTGGATGATGGCAATTCAGTACTGCGATTATCCATACGACAACCACAAAATAGATTTTACGCGCATGCGCCTGCACCTTGGCGAACACAAAGGGAAAGCGATGACGTTCGGAATGATGGTGAATATATTCTCACTTATTCCCGTGGTTAACTTTATCGTTATGCCCGTAGCAATTTGTGGTGCAACGTCTATGTGGGTAAGAGAGCTTAAAGATACACTCGCCAAATAGTGGCGAGTGCATTGTTTTAGTAATGAGAGCTGCGGTTATTTGCCACCAGTAAACGCTTCGTATTCAGCTAACCAGTGTGCGGCTTCTTTTTGGTTGCCGCTATTGTGGAACGCCTGGAAAAAATTCATTGAAATAGGTCGCTGGGCATTTTGTTTTTCCAGCTGCTGCTGCCACAGTACCAAATATAAAGGCGGGATCACGCCGCTATCGTGATGTTCCATAAAGGTAATTCTGCGACTGGGCTTATAGCTGTTTTTCCCCAATACGGTGCACGTTTTGGCGCGTGCAATAATGGTTGCAGGATCTATCTCTAGCCAATTTTCAACCGTTTCGTGAGGTGCGTACCAATACTCAGAGTCTACGATTAGGTTTGGTGGTTCAAAATCGCTTATTCCATCTTCATCGCACAGCCTATTCGCCATGCCCTTGCCAATAAGATATTCGTCAGCGAAGCCTGCGAAGTGCGCTAGCTCATGAACAAACACTGAATAAGCGTCACTGATGTCTAAGTACATTACGCCGTTTTGAACATTTGCCTTACCCTGCTCTGCCACTACTACTGCATGACTAAATTTCTGCTTTTTCGCAATGCTTGCCAAAGGAGTAATTCTACAGCCTAAGATCCCAGCGTTCTTATAATCCGGATCGCAGCTTAGTACATCGGGTTTAAGCCAAATAGGCGGGGCCAGGCAAATAGAAAGGTTCTGCAGACGCTGGTCGTCATTGAATGAGTTATAAAGACTGTGAGCACGCATGATAGTAGCTAAACTGGTAGCAAAAGGCTGAATACGCTGAAGGCATTTCCCTTCATTCTCCCAGTTAAATGAAGGAGACTGCTTTAGTGCTTGCTGTATAGAATACGGCGTGTAGAGATTGATGGCCTCTAAGGCTTTTTCCGCTTGAAGATGCCCTTTCTTCGCTGCAAAGCTAAAATGCTGCTTGGCCTCAGAAAATTCCTCTTCGTCCCACAGAAGGCGAGCATACTTAAATGCACTTTGCATGTCTAAAGTTGCTGTTGCTGCGAGCAGTGGTTTCGCTAGTTGTTGTTGCCCGTGTAGAAGATACCAATCGGCCAATGCGGCCTGTGCGGGTACGTAGTTTTGTGAAGCCGCGCGTACCAGCCACTTCTCACGTTTTTCTGGCGAATCGGTAGACATTGCAAACGCAAGCTGTGCTTCTGCGACCTCGCCGAGCGCCGCTAAGCGCATAAAGCGCTGTGACGCACCTTCTTCACCTAATATTTGGTACAGCAGCCATGCAGCGTCTGCGTTTTCAAGATTAACAAGTTTTTCTAGAAAATAGGTTGCAGTGGCTTCATCGATATAGTCAGTAGCAATGAAGCCTGCGTTATACGCACGCTCAAATTCACCGAGCAAGCGTGCCTGTGCATTTTCACTGCCCTGCTTTGCAGCTAACCAAAGTAGCGCTAGTGCATCATGCTTAAGGTGATAGTTAGAATAATTGAAACGTTCGGTATTAGCCGAAGTTTGAGCGTCGGGAGAAGATTCTGTGCTGTCCTGTCCGCTAACCTGTGCCATGCCGTCGGCAGCATTTACTGAAGCAGAGCTCGCCTCTTCAGTTGGGTCGCTATCTGACACTAGGCTTGCCGGCGCAAGCACCTTGCTTGCATTAGCAATTAGTTGCGGGACATAGCGTCCGCTATCGCCCGCAACTATGAGCAGTGCGAACACTGCTAAAAATAAGCCTCGCATAACGCTTGCTGTTTACTCTTCGCTAACCAAATCGCTGCTAGCTAGTTCACGCAAACGGTTAAGTTCCATTCGTGCGTAGCGGTGTTCAACGTAATCGAAAACGTTGGTGCTTAATGCAAGCTTGAAGTAATTTGATGCAATACCGCTGTTGCCGCGCTGGGTATGAAATTTACCTAAGTAAAAATACGCTTCACACAACCTGTCTGTTAACGCTTTTTGGCTTTTCACACCGTCTAACAATGAGTTAAGTACATCGTTCTCATCGACAGTACCTAAAAACAAATCCACCAGCGTAGTAGCCCAATGCTGGTTGTCCAGCGTTGGTCGAATAGAAGCTAAGTATTTTTGTCCTTCAAGCTCTGACACGTCGTGATGCGCAAAATAGGCCCACAGAGCGCGAAATGGATCGCTGTCATCTTTTTCAAAAAAGCGGTTAAGATCGTTGGTCGCGAGTTCGGCGCGGCCACCGTAATAAAGCGCAATACCGCGATTTAGGAACGCGAAATCATACTCTGGGTTGATTTCCAGCGTAGAGTCGAATGCGTCGTAAGCCTGAATAAAGTCGTTCTGCTGAATATAGTGAATACCCATAGAATTATAGGCTTCAGCCAAATCTGGCTTTAAATTAATGGCTTGGGTGTAATCAAACTGCGCTAAGCCCGATAAGCCCACGCTGTCGTACAACATGCCTCGTTGAAAGTGCAGTTCAGCTTTGTCTTCATCTGATAACGCAGGGCTGGTAAGCACCTGATTGTAACGAGCAATAGCCATTTCGGAACGAGGATTAATGGGCGCAGGTTCGGCTAAAAGCAGGTTTCCCATTTGTGGTCTTTCTGAAACAGGTGGTGTTTGCGCACAACCGGTTAAAATAGCAGCGAATAGAGAAAAAAAGATGAGACTAACGTTTCTGCACATGGTAAAAAAGCATTCTATAAAAAAAGAAAAAACCGCCTGAGTATTAAGTATACGCTTATTGCGGCGCTAATGCCGCCAACCTTCTCGCATTTGATGATAAAAGTAAAGCGTATTGGGTGGTTAACACAGGTAGCTATGAAGAAAAATAATTTAGAACAACTATCACAACTTGCTTTTGACGCACAGAAAAACTCACACTCACCTTATTCCAACTTTAAAGTTGGTGCTGCGGTGCTTACTCCAAGTGGCGAAACCTTCTCTGGTTGTAATGTAGAAAGTGCTGCTTTTCCATTAGGACAATGCGCTGAAGCCACAGCTATTGGCAATATGGTCACACAGGGACAAAAACGTATTTCGCATATCGTTATTGCGAGCCCGAACGACGAGTTTTGCTTTCCGTGCGGTGGATGCAGACAGAAAATTGCTGAATTTGCCCCAGATGAAACTCCCGTTACCATGGTAAGTCAAAACGGCGAGACATTCGAAACCACCATTGGTGAGTTACTTCCAAATGCCTTTAGAGCACACGATTTAGACAAATAAGTCATTCCTAAAATACTGTTCGTAATCGAGGCTCGAGCAAGTTTCACCGCCTTTACCTCGTTTACGAAAGGCGCTTTTTCAAACGGTAGTACACTTTGGTGTGTTAAGTGCTTTGGGTTGGCGTTTGGTAAAATTGTTGTTTGCATAATGTTCCCCCTTTTTTCACTAACCGGGGGAACTGATATAAAGGGGTGAATAAATGTGAACGTTTTTATTTAACGTTGACGTTTTACAATGAACGAAAGGTTAACTTTTATTTTGGTTACTCGGCTTTTCGCCTTCACGAGTAGGCTCTGCAGACATCTGATTGGCGCGGTTTTCTTCTTGGCGTTTATTCAGCTTAGCAGCGGCCATAAATCCAATAAAAAATATGGCAAAAATAACAACGCCTACCCAAATCAAAACATTAAAAAGAAAGTCCATATCATTCCCTAATCACAATTTCGTGAAATAACTTTAACATTTATTTGTTTGGGTAGGTTAATTAGATCACCACTGTAACTGCACCACCAGCTTAGTTATTCAGAAACTTCAACACCAATAGCCATAACAGACTGTACGTCTTTGATGGCTGGCATTTGATTAACCATCATAACCGTGCCCAAGCCCGAAGCCGCCGAGTACGCCGTAGTCCAAGTACAGCAGCCAAAGATGATGGGAAGAGATACCTATCGAGCCAACAATAAAATCACCGCCCCACAAAAAAGCCGCAACCACGCCTACAAAACGAGGCACTACTTTTGTGGCAGAGCAACTAGCGTAATGGATACTACTATTTTGCGGGTTGTAAATATGAATCTTCTGCAGTTTCTGGCTATTGATTCGCTTATCTAAGCTTTATTAGCCAAAAGTTCCTGTAGCGCTTTCGGCAGTATCGCTTGCGCACTCTTTGTTATGCGAGCCTCATTCTTTTGCCACCAAATTCCCGAATATACGACGCCTAAGCCGATCGCTGATAGCGCCACTGGGAAAAGCCAACTATCTTCAAAAACGGTAGAAGCAAGATGCCCTAAATATAAACAGCTTCCCAAAGCACCAAATATGACAAATACACGTCGAACCAACAGAGCACCAGCGCCAATCATGGCAAGGTTTATACAGAAATAGATAAACTTAGACAGTTCGCTGTCTGAATCTTGGCTGGTAAGGCCGCCCCAAAACGCTAAAACGCCGAAAAGATAAAGCCAAAACGCGTAATCTGCTGTGTTTCGTGCTCTGATGTCCACCCAGAACGCCAATAGCGTCATCAACGCGCCAAAGTACATCGACACAAGTGCTCGGAATAGCCACGTGTAGCTGTTCCATAAGTCCTCATGGTCAATAATGAGCATCACAGCGTCCATACTGATATACCAGAGCGTTACCGCAATCGGCATTATTAGGAACGGGTATTTATATCGCCATGCTACGACAAGTCCAGTTACTAGCGTTCCAAGTTCCATATATAACCATAGCCATTTAATGCGGTGGTGAAACTGGCGATAAACCGTATTGTCGTCGGGCCATAGCCCTAGCCATTGCTGAGCTCCGTAGATAGCAATTGGCGTTAAACAAACTACGAACGTGGCACAGATCCCTGCTGGTATTATTAAATGCTTACGCGCAAAGGAATTGGCAAGCTTTAAGCCCACGCCAGCATAAAGCATAGAGATAAATACGATGCCGGCACCACCAAATTGCTCCCAGCCTAAATTCATAAATAGAGTCATGGCGCCAATTGCAATAAGGCCACCTAAGTAGTACAGAATATGGGTGAAGGTAAAAGAGGGAGTATGCTGATTTTCTTCTTGGAAGAAATTGTACAGAGCAATGCCCTGTTGCTCGGAGATGATATTGTTAGCTACTGCTTTTTGAATACTGGCTTT
Organism: Alteromonas sp. MmMcT2-2; assembly: GCF_022348305.1. Classification (NCBI taxonomy): domain Bacteria; kingdom Pseudomonadati; phylum Pseudomonadota; class Gammaproteobacteria; order Alteromonadales; family Alteromonadaceae; genus Alteromonas; species Alteromonas sp. MmMcT2-2. Next base: position 21,908 of record NZ_JAKRFA010000025.1, on the reverse strand, counting down.
AGATACTTCCATGTACTTCTCTAAATAAGCTTGAAGAGCTGAAGATTATTACTTTACTTTGTTATGGGTAAAAAGCCAGCCTAATAGAAGTTACTCGCTTCCTATCTCGATATCTAATTGCGCTCTATCGATTAGCGTAAAATAGTCTTCATCAGCGTAAAGCTTTAAAAAGATAGACATTGTGATGCTTGTCATTTCATTTGCCGCCTCTTTGAACCCAGTATTAACGTGAAGATCAAAGCCCGTTGGCGATGCAGAACCCATGAACTCTTGAAGTTCAGTGAATTCTTTTATTGCGTCGGCACTTAACCCTAAAATGTACTCAGTTCGCACTGGCGTTTTACTCAGCCATCCTGACTCGGCCGGCAGTGTTTTTTCTGAAATAACCTCAAGATTATACTTAAAACTTCTTTCTTGCTTTGAGGAGCTAACACCCAAGGTAAGCCAGGTGCTTTTTGGTTTTATTTCGGCAGGCTTGTCTAAGTGAATCTTCGTAAGTAAATGATTGGGGTCGAGTTCAACAAATTTCTCCTCATCAAATGAGCGAAACTCAAGCATTGTTGCAATAGGTATATTGGCGCAACTTACTACAAGCAAAGTTAATGAAACAACAAATAATTTTTTGATACTTAACAACAGCGGCTTCCCTTCATTGGTTATTACACGACATGTTCTAGCAATTCTATACAGTTTTCGTCGTTTCTTTTGCAAAAGCTTTTTCAGATTTGTTCCACGTTAAGTGGCCAAAAGCGATACCCGCAATGGGAAAGATGATCATCGCAATGACGAGTTTCCCCCAGACATTTTCGGAAGGCTCGATAAACGCCATAAGTAATGACCATAATAAACCGGTAGAGACTCCCCAGCCTAAAACGCCGTAAACTAGAACGAAGCGCTGTTTTCCTTTTTCTCTTATGCTCGTCCACTTTTCTAATTTCATCGCAGATATCCTTTTTCAATACTAAGCAATCATTGCAAGACAGACGAAAAACACCACAAAGCTTACAAAACCAACAGCAACGGTCCTTCCCTCATCACGACCTGCTCTTGGATATTTTCCGAAGGTCAGCAATTTAAGCACCACATGGCCCGTGCCCTTCAAAACGAATTCCATAATAGCGTCTATGATAATCCACTTTATTACTCTAAGTATAAAGCGGCCCAGCGGTTCAAATACTTCTTCCATAACCTTTACGCGTTTTAACCTAAAACCTGTTCTATAAAAAGCAACAACCACATTGCAAGAACGGCAACGAAGTTGATAGTAAACACCAAACCACGCAATCTAATATTGTCAGTAAATATTTGTACAAGACTATGCAACACCCTGCCAATAACAAATACCCACGCAAGGAAGACTTGTGAATTGCTAATTGGCTCACTTAAGGCAATTAGCAAGGCGCAAACAACGTGAAAAAATAACGGCCACTCAAATTGATTGCTCAGATTCGCACTTACTTTAGGCTGTATATCAGCAAACGGGTTTGAACCATCTTTGTTTTTCCCTATTCCCCATACCGAAGGCGCGCGAGCTAGCGTGAGAAATACGTAGAGCAACGCACAAAGAAAAATGTGCATAAACATAGGGGCTATTAAACTAGACATCTTGGTTTAATTATCTCGTTGTTATCAAATTTCGTCAGCTATCAACGCAACTATCATATCTTTGAACACCTTTCGGCAGACCAAGTGCTACACCGGTGAAAGAGAAAATAAAGATAATCGATATTACAGTTAATCCGGCAAAACTAGACTCGTTTATGTTGGGGCTGACAACTACCGAAAAGGTGTTGATACAAAGCAAAAGCAAGCTTATTTTTGAATACCCTTTAAAGCCTAAAACTCCAGCGAGGACAAGCATTAAAAACGAGCCCGCAACTGCCGGAGTAAATGGCGCTGCGGCCAGTAGCAAACACAAAACCGATATAAGCACAGATAACATTAAGAAGAGTTTTTTCACGTTTTGCCCCTTTTTTGCCGAGCAGCTGAAGATACAAAATAACCACTAAAAGCATAGAGTAAAAACGGCGAATTAATAAACTAAGCACATAATAAAAACCGTTCTGTCGCCACCCATTATTTTCTAACTTGTAATGATTGGCCTACACTGAAAAAGCGTTGAACCAAGCCTACCACCTACTCGTTTTGTGCTTTTCTTAGTATTTTAAAAATTCGGCTAATTGTGATTTCAGACAAGTTCCATTCGTAACCGTCAAAGTCAGTGGTATTGATAAATTGGACGACCACGGTATCGAGGTCTTTGTCATATTCTGCAAGGCTCTGGTAACCGATAACCAAGCCTCCATGCTCGAACACATAAGGGTAAAGTTCCGCTTCGCCTTCATTGAAAATAGCGCCGTTGTTTAGCGCTCGTAAGAACTTACCCACATCTTCTGCTGTCGCTAGCATACCGTAGTCGCGCGCCTTAACATCTTCCTTGTAACCAACGTAATAGCCGCTCATCACGTCGTCTTTATTGACTTCGCTCAATGAAAAATAGGTGTTGTTCAATTCGAGCGGAAGTAAAATGTTTTGCTTAACGTACTCGTGGTGATTGTACCCCAAAACCTTATCCATAATATTGCGAAGCAACAGATAGTTCGTGTTGGAATACTCATATCCATCACCGGGCTCAAAACTCGCCGGAAGATCTAGCGCAAAGTCGAGCGCTCGCTTGCTGTTTTCCGGTTCGTTATCCCAGTAGGCGGCATTATCGGTAAAGTTAGGGATCCCTGACTTATGCTGCACCATCATTTTAAGCGTTATTTTTTCTGAATGCTCAATTCTGTCTTTGAGTTCGGGTAAATGATCAATAAGTAAATCGTGTAGGGATAGTCGCTGTTCTCGCGCCATTTTCGTGATAGCCACAGCGGTGTACAGCTTACTGATACTGGCAATTTTAAACAAAGAGTCGGGGGCAGCGGGTATTTTGTTATCTCTATCTTTCCAGCCTGCTGTGAAGAAAGCTGGAGGTTTTCCCGCCTTATCCACGTAAACAATTATGCCGTCAAAGCCATGGCTAATTGCCTCATCAACTTGTTCTTGCACTGTGTGTGGCAAAGGTAGGATCCAGGCTTTAACCAATATCCACGGAACGAAAAACAAGGAAACAATAGTACTGACTAGCAGAAGAAACCTGATGATGGTTTTTCTTCGGTTCTTCGTCATTTTACCTTGCCCTTAAAGCTCATCTTGTAACACTACCACTAGGTGTACGCCAACTTATTGCAACCGTAAATACGATTGTAGCTTAAGCGGCTTTCGAAAATGAAACTTACTCATGGTACTTTCGAATTACAGCAATCTTACCGTTCTCAATTTCTAGTACTTCCATCATTACTTGACTGTATTCAATAGGCTGATTGTTTTGCGGATGCACGCCCTTGGCATAATTCTTATACCTGATAGCAATAGCAGAATGATTAAATGTAAAAACATCTAACAGCTCAGCACTATATTCTGTGTGTGCGCCTAAATAGAATGTCATGCCCTCTCTCATTTGCTCCTTACCGTCAGGTAATCGCGTATCGTCTATCACCCATGGCAAATGTGAATGACCAACATCATCCGCGAGTAAACTCAGGTGATTTTCAAGCTCAACTTTTGTAGCGCCAGGGGCCTGAGTAGCAACCATTGTGTCGAAATACCGTTGGGCAAGCTGCTTAAGATCTAATTTAATATCTTCAGCCGATACCGTAGCTGACACTAGAAGTGATAATGCAAGAAGTAGATTTTTTTTCACTAGAAACTCCGTTTCACCTATTTCATATATTAACGAATTTGCCTAACTTGTCTCGGTCGGGACATTTTGCGTAATCATCTTTTTATGACCATGGTAGCTATCATAAAACTGCTTATGTGCCGCATAAGAAAATGTATCGTTTCTTTCTGAATATTGCCCAATCCAATCAATAAGCATTGCTAAGTTGTCATCTTGGGCTTGCTTTGTTTTGTATTTATGGAGCTCCCAAGGTCTCGCCTTTGCGTTTGAAATGCAGGTTTCAATGGATAAGTTCATAAATATAATTTCAGTAGACTGCTGTTCAACAGTTTTTAGTAAGTCTGTATAGCAGCCTTCAATTACCCATTTGTAGTTAGAAGAAATAAAAGCCTTTATCTCTTCTTCAGACTCATCAATAGGCTTTCTCTCAGGTGGGCTAGTAGGTTTCCACGCTAATGTATCTAGATCTAAATGAGCCAAACCTTGTGTTTTGCATAAGTGCTGTGCCAGCGTAGATTTTCCAGAACCAGAGTTTCCAAATATTAAAATTTTTGCCAAAACCACCCTCCTTAAATCAACTAATAAAATGCTGAACTAACAATGCGTTTTAAACGACCTGTAACAGTCCACGGCAACGTAGCCAGAAACTACCAAAAGGCCATTAAAAGTGCACTAGCGCTTAAAGTTTTGACTGTGAAGAACCCCAACCGCGTTAACTTGTTAAGTGCGATGTAAATAATTATTAAGCTCATCGACTAACTCAAGTGCTTCGCTTTTCGTTAAGTAAGGTACTTTTATCGTTCTGGCCCAAAAGAAACTTTTACCTGTTTTAGAACTCACCTCTGAAAAAGGCATAGCCAATAACGTGTTATCGTTTCGGTTTGGGATGGGAGTTAAAAACTCTACGTCTCGATACAATGTTTCACTGTCTGGCGCTTTAACCTCACCTTTCACTTTTGCAGCAGCTATCAAGCCACACCATTTGTGGGAAAAGAAAACAATGTCGCCTATATGAACATGGTGAACAAACCTTTTGGCGTCTCCATACGCCTCCAGACGACTATTATCCATCATCGACCAAATAGAGTCCTCATTCCAACTGCGATTTGTATCAAATAATACACCTTTTACATCACTTGGGTTTTTGTGCTTATCATAGGGAAGCGCAAAGAACTCAAAGTACTTTTCGCCAGCAAGTTCATAAATTCTATAGGGCAAGAAATCGATGGATATACCACTTTTCTTCCAGTAGTCGACGGAAGATATTAATGAGTCATCCGCTGCACTGCCGATAACTAATAAGTGCTGTTTATTATTAATTTCTTTAGGCTCTAATTTGTGCTCAAGACTAAAAGCTTCTCTGTGTGCTTCAACTAGCGACATGTCGCCTTTGCTATATTCTTTGAACTTATTTTCTAATTTTTGATAGCTCCATTGACCAGCATCTTGCGCATATCTCAGCGCTTGATGAACGGCATCTTTCCCGGCAGATGCACGCTTTAGCTCGAATATAACTAATTCGCCACTTTCATTCAGTGCATATATGTCAGCTTCTGCCTGCCATTGTCGTTCTTGAAACACCGCAACAATCTAGCGTCTTCAAATAAGACGTCTAAAATACTGTTCGCAATTAAGTTTTCTAGATCTTTCTCTAATTTTCCAAAGCTAGAAAAGTCTTTGAACTCTACGGGTTCTAACTTTTCAAATACTTCTGCTTGTTCTTCTATTTTGTAGAGCATGCTTTGCATTCCTTTAAGTGAATAACAGGTAACAGCTTTGATACAGCCTTCTGCGGCTGCATCAAAGCTGCGATGTTAATTGACTCGTTGTATCTTACTTAACAGCCACTTGATAACTTCAGCTTTACCTACAGGAGAGTAGCGACTTAAATGAGGTAGGCCTTTATGCTTCATGACTACTATAGAGAACGCTTCCTGGTTCCTCTAGATATTCAGACAGCGCTTGTTTAGCAATAATAGGTATTTCATTTTTGGTCATTTTTGCCTCGAAAAAAATAGAAAAATTTAAGCAGTACAAAAAAGCTATCGCAGCACATTCTTCTTCGCTCCAACTAACTAGTCACACGGTTATCGTATGTCTTTATATTCAATTTTAGTTGCTGCGAATATGTTTTGAGTTTTGCCGCGTTGCCACTTGGTATTAAAGACAAGACGAACGTGTCTGATCCATCGTCAATGCCAATAATTTCTAACCCCATGCTTTTTGCACAGGTTGAGAATAAAAAGCCAGATTCACTAGATTCTAAGTAGTAAGATATATTGAACTGAGTTTGCATCATATCGTCCGCCAGCTGTCTCGATATGCTGCAAGTAGAAAGTGCATTTTTAGATAAATCGTTTAATAAATCGAAGACATGTTGCGCATCCTCTCTCCAATCTACAACCACCACACGGTTGATGCTTTTTAGACCTTCTATAATTACAAATGTAAGGTCAAATGAATTTTCAAAGGCTCCATCAAATCCGCTTTCTTCTAGTCCGTCTTTGTGTTTTAGTTTGTATGCTTTCTTATCAGAAAGGTAAAGTTGAACGTCATTTACAACAGTTTGATTGCCATTGCCGATTATCTTCGCTAGTGCAATTTCTGGGGAGTGGTTTTTCGGCTGATTTTCATTACAGCCTATTACAACAAGAGCAGTTATAACTATCAGTAATCTCTTCATCATTCCTTGATTCCAACTTGGTTTTATCCACTACAGTGGGCTTCCATATATAGCGGATACCGACGTAAAAATAACTAGTTAGACAGACCCATAATGTAGACCCTTTTAGACAAAGATGCCTGTCTCGTTTAGTCGATGATTCTCTTTAAAGGTGCGAACCCCGTATTCTCTCAGAGTGTAATATAAAGTGCCTGTTCTTTAGTTAGTTTTGCGGGATATTAATCTCTGCGGTCATGTAGTCCACGTTGCTCCCTGATAGGAATACTCTATTACCTTTGACTTCACATTCTACGCTGCCCGACCGCTTAGACAGCTGTCGAGCACTAAGCTTATTGCGACCGAGACGGCTAGCCCAGTATGGCGCAAGTTCACAATGGGCAGACCCTGTGACCGGATCTTCGTTCACTCTAAGCTTAGGAAAGAAACAGCGGCTAACAAAATCGACCTCTTGTCCCGGGGCAGTTACAACCACACCCCGTAGCCCAAGCTCTTTGAGTTTTTCAAAATCCGGTTTTAGTGATTTTATTTCTTCTTCAGAATCAAAAACAACGAGATAGTCGAACCCGGATAGTACTTCCTTCGGGGCTTTGCTGAGCGCATTAACTAGCGCTGAAGGTGCTTCAGTGTTGATAAGCGATGCAGCCGGAAAATCCATACTAAAACCCGTGCCACTTCGCGTGACAGTAAGCGGCCCACTGCGGGTATGGAAAACTACTTCCTGCTTGGCGTAGTTTAGATGAGTGTAGAGTACATGAGCCGCAGCAAGTGTCGCATGCCCACAAAGATCAACTTCATCTGCTGGTGTAAACCACCTCAATTCATAGGCGTTCCCCATCGGAACGAAAAATGCGGTTTCAGAGAGGTTATTTTCTTCAGCAATGGCCTGCAACAAACTATCATCAAGCCAAGCTTCTAATGGGCATACGGCAGCCGGATTACCTTCAAAAACATGGTTTGCAAAAGCATCAACCTGAAACATCTTAAGCTTCATCTATCTTCCTTTTGTATGCTGAAAACCCAACGCTCAGCAATTATGGCTATTCAAGTGCTGGTACGTATCGTTAGGCCTCTTTTCGTCTTTTAATTGAAAACAAGCTGAACCAAAATGCCCCTTCTACAACGAGCCCCAAAATAATGAACAGGAATACACCTGACTGAACTCCCATACTGTAAGATGTTATAGCTGTGACTAGAAGAGCCAGAGCAATCAGAATTCGATAAATACCTTTCATTTAAACTCTTCTTTTAAATGCTTAATAAGAAAGCACAAAGATGCCTGTCTTGTTAAGTCGAGACTAATTCAACTAATGAGCAGTTTGATGACTACAGAAGTCCAAGATGCTTGTAAAAACCAGTAGCATCAATTTAGCTCCAAGCGATAAAACCAGTATTAGTTGCAATAGTAACTCCTTTATGCACTTAATGTAGGCAAGTTTTAACTTTTCAAATTTACTAATCCATCATACAAATCTTATTTTGGTCTAAAGTCAGGTGCAGCTCTGCAAAGCTCGTCATATATATCTTCATCACCACGCGTTCTTTCAGATGCTTGTAAGATCACGCCATGTAGTTGGGAACGAAGCTCATCCCATCTTGTATCAAGTACTTGCCAATTATATTCATCGTAAGTGCCTTTAAAAATCACAGGTTTAACTTCGATGAATGGCAGAACACCACCTTGTTTTTGAAAAGCTTCGAATTCTTTTTGCCACCTTGAGCCAAGGCGGTCAACACGCCCTATTTGCTGCTCGACCACGCCTGGGTTCCACTCAGGATGAAGTAAGTACACGACTCTGCATGCTTGATGTAAGTTTAGTCCTTCACGGCCCACTGCCGATTGGGCAACTATCACTTTGGGAAAGCTATTTTGACGATTAAAACCTAACTGCATAACTCTCCTACTATGCGCTTCTGTACCGCCGTACATCAGGCGCGCCAAGCCTCCTCTAATATGAGTAAATTCAGCTGAAACGCGCTTGGATATGATTGGCCACAGCCCTTTGGCTTCATCCATATCCAACTCGCCATCACCATTCTGGTCGCCTTCGTTTTTGGCTGTCAGCACATTCATTAAATCTCTAAAGCCTTGAGCAATTTCAAATGACGAAAACTCAAAACCTTCTTTATCTATTAATTCAAATATTGCATTTGCAAAGTCAGTTAAGTTGGTTTGTTTTTCTGGCTCTTTTGATTTTAATGAGAATTTAAATGCTTCAAATAAAGCTAAGGTTCTTGAATCAAAAACTTCAGCTTTAACTGATTCAATATTTTTAATTAGCGTATTTTTGGCCTTATCCAGTTTGTTAGTGTGTACTTTATATTGCCCAGCCAGCCTATCGTTTACCTCATTAATACTCCACTCAATATTTAGTTGATAAAGCGCTGCTTTAACTGCCAATTCCTCAGATTCTGCACTATTATCTGTGGTTTCATGGATTTTACTTTGAGGCCAATAACGCTTTTTCTGAAGAGACCTAAGCATTTCTCTAGCATTTAGCAGGTTAACTAAAGCCCGCATTGGTTTTGTCATCTTGCCAAATACAAGCGCTTTTTGGCCCTTCGATAAATCACTTTCTATCTCATCAATTACTTTTAAAATAGCTGGATGGCTATAAAGTGACTCCTCTCCTGATTGAAACGAGTTGGCAATGATTGAATGCCACCACTGAGCTCTTTGTTCTTTTTTACTGGGCAAATTAACGTCTTCTGTTTCGAACGCATCGTCATCTTCTGAAGCATTAATGGCTTTATCAATTATTCCCGCAATGCCGTGACCATTCGCTAAAGTAAGTCTTGCTCTTTTGGATGTTGAATCTGTCTGCATACTCGATGCTGCGGAAAGTCCTTCAACGGCGCAGACAATTTTTTTCCACTCGCTTGTAAGCTCAGATACTTCTATATTTACTGGTATATGCCGACGATAAGCGTTTATAGGTAAACCAGAAGCTCTATGAAACGCTTTGATAGTTTCATCTTGACGTTTGTCTCTTCTAAATAAGTAAGGCGCTAGTGCCTTCTGAAACTGATTTGAGATGTCTTTGAATTGTTGTCTGATTATTGGGTCTGAACGCCAAGTTTTCTTGAACTTTGAAACAACCTGAGCATAATTTTTGACGACCTCTAGAATCTCATCACGTTTTTCTTTTGGTAGCTCAATTCTGCTGAGCATGTCATCCCATTGACCAACACCCAATTCGACAGGGGTTGCTGTCATAGCAAGGTTGCGGGCTTCCTCGGCTTTTAATACGATATTATTTAATATCGTATTAAGGCTGCTGGTTTCATCTCTGCTTTTATGCGCTTCATCTATGACGACTAAATCAAAAGCGCCCAAGCCTAACCCTACTGTTTTTTCGAGTAAATTTCTGTATTCACTACCCGCATAGAAAACATCTCCCTCAAAACCACTCATTCCCCACTTGAAGCTTATTACTATGTCACTTAGGGTTTTGTTAATAATATGCTTTTGGGGTAGTTTTCTTGCATGATTAACTATATTTTTGGCACATATCTCGGCCTCCCAAGACACTAAGTCTGTGCGCTTATGATAACCTCTTGGTACACTTCCATTATGAAGTTTATGGTATTGACCATAGACCTCAGGCAATAAAGCCCAACGTTCTGCTTTAGAACCGATTCCTAGGCGCCAATTTGCAAAGTTATGTGAAAGCAGAATTACGGGCTCATCTGCCCACGGCTCAGCGGTATCCTCATCGCTATAAGCATCTAGAAACCCCCAAAGACTTCGTATTACTGATTTTGGCTTAAGGTCTTTATCTCTCTCTTCTAGCTCGCTTTGCCATTGAAACCCCAAGGTTGTCGGAACAACGACCAATACTCGTCCACCAGATTGTTTTACAGCATGAATAAGCTCAACGGCAATACGGGTTTTACCCATACCGACTTCATCCGCAATGATTGCACCTGAGGTTGGCAATGTTTTAATTAGATTGCGAACACTGTACTTTTGCCCAGAATTTAACCTTTCATTTGTACTTAAAGAGTCAGAAATGATGTTTGCTACTTGCTCCCAACCTTTGAATTTCATCACTACTCTCCTAATTTTGCTAATGCTGCCAACCCTAATTTTAGTTCGAGTCGTTTCAGCACTTCTTCATAATAAGCACCTAATTCAGTTGCGTTTGATTCAGCAAAGTCTGGCCTAAAGGGAGGCTGCCATAATGGTGAGATTGGATTGATTGCTATGTTTTTGAAGAAAGTAAAAGCTGAACTGCTCTTTAATTGAGAAAATGTTTGCTCTAAACGAGTACACCATTGTATCCAGTCTTTTTCTGATACTTCAGTTTGCTTTTCTGCGATAAGCTCAATCAAAACCATCATTGTGTTAATTGAGTAGCGCTTATCGACTTCAACATCCATTTCAGCGCCCTTAACTTGTCCATCATCAGATGCCCCATCGCCTTCGTCGCCCTCGTATCCCTCAGTTTCAAAGCTTGGTAGAAGTGGAAAAGCACTAAACATATACCAAGCATCATCAAGGGCTAATTCGGGGAGTTCAGTCGCGGCAACCCGGCCATATTGATCAATAACAGGAATGTCCTCAGTATGAACAGTGCTATTATTGCACCATGAAACCGTGAGTTGCCTAGGCGGCTTTCCAAACCATAGTAAACATGCTTCTGATTTGATTGTTAGCTTATCTGCACCAGCGTTGACAACTGTAAAAGCATCAGTAAATGGGGTATTGGGTACTAAAGCGTATTTATCGTGTTCTAACTCTTCGAGTACAAAGTAGGAGATTGGTAGAGATATATGCTCTGCCTCATGCTCAGGCATTTCACTACCTCCACTTAGTTGTGATGTGTCGGTTAACGCATAATCACTATCAAAGCAAAGGGGTAATTTTAAACTTAAAGCCGTTTCTGGGTTTTCTTCCCCAACCCAAGTAATACCTTTAGCTTCAAATACTACTCCCGCTTCTATGTTACCACCGAATTTTGACGCCTTTTTTGTAAAGCCTGGGCCAGTTAAATTACCCGACCCTAAATACACCCATGCACTTTTGCATTCATCTGTGGTTTCGGATGACTTGGCAGAAAAAATAAACTTTGCATGCAAGCTTCGCTGCATTTTCCCACCCTGATATAAAGGGTCATATGCTTTTAATACTTGCCAATTATTATCTTTTAAACTGTTTAAGCTACTGGCAATAGACTGACACCCATGCTGATTGACAATAATATTTTTGTCAGCATTTTTTGAGAGCAAGCTTTCATCAATTAAACGCAGATGAAGGGAGTTAATGACACTTGGAACAGCATCACTAGAGCCGCCCTCGTAAAAGCCAGATCCTAAAGACAAATAGTCTCGCTTCTTTTCACTACAGTGGTGTTTTACCAAAGCAGGTAACTGGTCTAAAAGCGATGCTGAACGGTTGTCGAAAAAACGAGGCTTTATACTATCTTCTACAACTACTTCGTCAAATAGCTTATGGAACCTTGCATATTGAGTATGTGTATAAGATTTCAGTTTACTGGCTCCGCTGTCAGTCAAAATAGCCGTATCAAAATGTCTAAGAATGTCATAAAAAAAATGATAAGCAGCGAGAATGTCTGCTTTACCTTGCTCATCCTTATTACCAGGCACCACATCAATCGACCACACAAGATCGAGGCTGTCTTCAAGTGTTTGCCTCGTCCAATTACCTGTTGAAACAATTAAACGTATAAATTGTTCTTCACTCTCAATGGCTTTAAAAGTAAGTAAAGCGACTTTGCTATGTAGTAATTTAAACTGTTTAGTTGTGTCGTGTTTAAATGCAAGGTGCAACAAGCCTGGGCATGCAATAGGCGATATTTGGACATGATTAGGATCAAGCATTAATGTAAGGCTTATCCCCCCTTGATAGGACCTCTGCCCTTTCATATTCAAAGTGAATTTTTCTAACGCATCATTAAAAAACTCGGCATCAGCTGAATAACCGGCCACTAAGCCGAATTCCCCTTTAAATCCTCTAGGAGGGATAAAGTAGCTTGCTAAAGATGGGGCTAATTTTCTACTCATCTCTATGTCCTTCTAGACCAAGTCACTTTTCTGGTTTATTTTCAAAATCTTGATTTAGAACGTACATATTCAAAACGCGAAAAGAAATACCTTTCGGAAATAATGAATCATCCTCGATATCGTCATAATTGACAGGCTCTGGTTTGCCAAATGCCGCAGCAGGTAAAATTTGCTCACCTCTACACCGAAGAACAACTTCATCTCGCTCTAATAAAAATTTAATTATGTCTGTATCGTTTTTTTGCAAGCATTGTTTAGCAAAGTAAGTCGCTTCATTTGATGCACTAGGGTCATGTTTTAGATTTAGGAAAGCGTTTGCCGCTTCTTTTAGCATACGCACTGCATCATGTATGCTGTGCGATAATGCTTGTGTGAGTTCGAGTCTTGGCGGGTTAAGCGACGTTATTTCTGCCTCAATTACATTAAGCAAATCTAAAGACTTATTTCTTAAAGAAAAAAAGAAAGCGCCACTTTTTAAATCATCGAAATGCGCTTGTTCAATGAATGGAGGTTTTGACCAATTTACGTAACGGTGAAGGTTTTTAGACTTTACCCAATCAAGTACGCCTTTTCTTCGACGTACACTTTCATTGTCACCTGACAATAGAGCTTGAATGAAAACATGTAAAGCATGCTGCTCTAAACGATCCAGAGGTGACAATACAAAGCGCAATTCTTTGTAGCTGTTGGTGTTGGAAGAAGGCAGTTTTATTTCATTTTTTACCCATCGAGCTAAAAACTCAGAAATACTTAATCTATTACATTTGATATCTGCACAAGCTGCAACAACAAAGTCGTTACCTTGCTGATTTAAACTAAAACTATTGAACCTCTCACCTTTTGAGTCTACAAACCCTAAGCTAGGTAACGCCTGTACCGTGCGCATACGCATTGGCTGAATGACATAAAAGTTGCTACCGCTGAATATTTTATAGGTTAAAAATGGTTGGTTACTTAGTTTTGTTCTACCGCGTAACCGATCGTTTGCCTCCCAATTAGTTGCGCTATAAGCTAAGTAACAAGCAAGTGCTTCAATAGCATTTGTTACTTCAATATTTGTAACTTTTTTACCAGAATCTCTTACTTTATTGGCAACATCAACACCTAAACAGGCTAAGAAAACAGATTTTGCGTACTTAACACCTCCTAATCCTGGTACTGCTAAGTCATTAAAGTTACGAACAATTGAACTTAAACGCAATGTTCGCGTTCTCCTTTGAGAAACGACCTTTTCTGGTCCCATTAGCCCCCAATCCATAAATATTTTCCACTTATTAGATTTTTATCATTCTTTATTGATAACTAAATACGAACAAGGCTTTTACAAGTATGCTTATAAAAGAGAATAAATATATATGGTACAAGACTTTAAGCAACAAAAGAATGAAGAGAACTATCACACAATACGTTATATCTAGATGCGGGAAATTCCTCATTCATAAACTTTTGTAAACGTATTGAACACAAACGTAAGGGTCATGAAAATAAACAATGAATAAACAAGACAGGTGTATCTAGCAAGATTGAAACTGTCCCCTCGTACACTTTCTTTAATCTAAATCCCCATTCAAACTGCTAATCGATTTAATCAAAGTTGGACAGTCACAATGCCTAAAGCCCGAAAGTCACAAATTAGTTTATCGGATACGCCCTATTATCACTGTATTTCCCGCTGTGTTCGTCGTGCTTTCTTGTGTGGCGAGGAAAACGGTAAAAGCTTCGAACATCGTCGCCAATGGGTAGAAGACCGTATTCATGTTTTGAGTGAGGTGTTCGCCATTGATGTATGTGCTTATGCGGTAATGAGTAATCATTCGCACCTGGTATTACACGTAAACAAAGAGAAAGCAGACGCACTGAGTACAGAAGACGTGATTCAACGTTGGCATAAACTGTACAATGGCACATTACTCTCGCAGCGCTACATGTCACCAGATTCACGTAAAGATTTACATGAAATTCAAATTAAAGCGGTAGAGTTAACGGCTGAAGTATGGCGTAAAAGGCTATTTGATATCAGCTGGTTTATGCGTGCACTGAATGAATACATTGCTAGGGCGGCTAATAAAGAAGACGACTGCACAGGGCATTTTTGGGAAGGACGGTTTAAATCTCAAGCGCTATTAGATGAGTCAGCCCTTGCCGCCTGTATGGCTTATGTTGATTTAAACCCAATACGAGCAAAGATGGCCAAAACTCCTGAGGCATCGGACCATACCAGTATTAAATACCGTATTAACGCAGCCAGGCTGGGCAAAACACCTAAAAGACTTATGCCTTTTGTAGGCAATCCAAGACAAGAGATGCCACACGGTTTACCTTTTACTCTTCCAGACTACTTACAGCTTGTAGATATAACCAGCCGATATATTCACCCAAACAAGCGTGGCAAGGTTCAACATAACCTACCCCCTATTTTAGAGCGTCTCAATATTGAACACGAACATTGGATAACATTAACCACGCAATTTGAAACCTGCTTTAAGCACGCCGCCGGCAAAGTAATTCACCTAGAGCTATACGCGCAGAATCAACATCAGCAACGGGTTCAGTGCCGACACAGTGCGATGCGATTACTCGGTTAATTTTGCAGTTTAATTGAGAGTAAGACAGGCACTATATGTATACATCTCTACATAACAATTCCGGGCTTGTTAAGAACCTATTTTTTGCAATGCGCATCCCTATGCGTATACTTAATATGTAGAACAATTTGGAGTGATAGCATGCAAGATTTATATGACATCCATGCCCCAAAAAAAGCGACTAATTTAAGCTTAAACAGCGATTTATTACAAAAAGCTAGAGACTTAAAAGTTAACCTGTCTGCAACCTTAGAACAGGCACTTAAAGACAAGTTGAAAAGTGTTGAAGATGAAAGGTGGAAAAAAGAAAACAAAGCTGCCATAGCTGCGTACAACGAGTTTGTTGCTGAGAAAGGCAGTATAGGTGATGAGTACAGGAACTTCTAATGGCACAGTTTGATGTTTACAGAAACCCAAGCTCAAAAACTAATAAAGCTTACCCCTTTCTTGTAGATGTTCAAAACTCTGTAATTGACCAATTAGCAACAAGGTTAGTTGTACCGCTGACAAAGAATACGACTAAAAATAATCTTTATATGAAAAATCTTACGCCGGAGATAGAATTCGAAGGCGAGACGTATCTATTCCTGGCTCAACAACTGAGTTCCATACCCGAAGATGTGCTCAAGGACTGCATCGGTTCTTTAGAACAATCCCGGGAGTTGCTAATAGGTGCAATAGACTTTGCTATTACTGGAATATAGCCTTCGATTTCAGACTCCGCCATGTGGACATGACAACTGGCGTCAGGCGATGAGTCGTTTTATTATCGAGTTCGAGGAACGCCTCGAAAAGCATATTAACTAATGGCAGTTACACAGAATCTGTTACAGGCTCAGCTCAGGCGACAACTACCTTGAAAAACGCCGTCCTTGGCTTCCCAGTCTGTTATGGGATGCAGATCAATTAGCCTAAAAACATGCCTGTCTTATTTAGTCCTGGATGCAGATCAATTAGCCTAAAAACATGCCTGTCTTATTTAGTCCTGGTGAAGTTGGCGACTTTTTTGGAACAAAAAAGGTGACAGCTTTACCAAGTCAGTGTGATTTGACTTGTTAAGCCTGACTATCCTCTGGAGTATATTTGACCTTTGAATTTTTAATCTGATCAAAAGCAACTTCTACAGCTAATCCTGCTACTAACCCTGCCATTAAGAGAAATCCAATTATTGGTCTCATATTATCTGGTACTCCATTGTCTTCTAGTATCAGTTTCATTGATTCACTTAAAGTTGCCAATTGCGATAAGAAAAACGTTATCCCCATTGCCAGACCTGCCACACCACCAAGCGCAATATTGGGCATAATGTCAGAGGTCAGCTTACGTACCCGGCCAAGTAAATGCCTTGTAAAGGCACCGGATATACCAGCAAGCAATGGGACCAAGAGGAAGCAAATAGCATATGTTCTAGCTGAATCCACTTCAAAAAAGGCTAATACAGTTAATAGCGCGGAGAAGAAGAAAGGAATAAAAGACAGCATTGCTTGGGATAATTTATTTTGTTTACTTTTCTCAACTTTGAACTGTAATCCTTCTGGGGTAGCACCCTCTGATTTCAAAACACGTGAGACATACTCATTCACAAGCTGGTCACAATCTCTCCATTGAAATTCATTCTTAATTGAATAGTGTGCACAAACAGCTGAAAAAAGCGCATCACCTGCACCTAACTCTGACTTTATGCCAGATGCATTATAGGGGATAGATCTATAGTTCTCATCCGAGTTTTGACTATAGACAGTAAAACCATTCTTTCCATGAGTTACCACCACTGTTTTGGAACGAAGTTTAGTGCAGATATATCTAGAATTCTCGATAAATTCATGCTTAATAATCTTCTTTAGTTCTTTCTCATTTAATGAAACAAACCTAAATATTTCACTTTTTTCTTCAGGAAAAAAGTCAATAAGCCTATGACATTTGCTATCAGATACATTGCATGCAAATATGCTTGTGTTTTTCTCTCTACATATTTCGACAACAGTCTCAAGCTGATTTGTTGATAAGTTGGTGTCAACCACAACAAATGAATGAGATGAAATTGCTTTTGTTAGAGCTTTCCTCACATTCTCGTCAAATGCTTTTTCCTGTATAGCCATACACGAAACGGCAGATATTAATTGTCCCTCAGATTGATGCGAAACATAACCACTTTCACTTAGATCAGAGTCTTGTTGAACAAACTGTGTCTCGATATTAGCAGCTGAAATTGCAGATTTAATAACATCGCCACTAACAGAGTTATCCTTTACAAAAGTAAAAAGAGATACGCGATGATCCTTATATGCCAAATTAGCCGCTATATTATAGGCAGCTCCACCAACCGAAAATTTTAGGTCACCCTCTTTATCAGCATTCGATTCGTTACTCTTTTCATAACTTGCAACTATATCAAGATGGACAGAGCCAATTATCAGTATTTTTTGTTTCAATGCCTTACTCCATCGAATAAAGGTGTACGTCTAAAACTACAGACGCTTAACTTTCCAATAGTGGGCGCAGACATGTGGGGCATAATGGCGAAGCCGCCCTACGTGTCTGCGTGCCAGCGAGCCTGCGCGCGGCTTAATGTGTTATGTGACTACCTAATAAAACTACGGAACATATACCATGCC
The DNA here is from genome assembly GCF_022348305.1 of Alteromonas sp. MmMcT2-2. Lineage (NCBI taxonomy): Bacteria > Pseudomonadati > Pseudomonadota > Gammaproteobacteria > Alteromonadales > Alteromonadaceae > Alteromonas > Alteromonas sp. MmMcT2-2. Next base: position 4,280 of record NZ_JAKRFA010000025.1, on the reverse strand, counting down.
AAACTCATATTTGTAGCCTGAAACTTTGGGATAAACTCGACCTTTCAGAACGAGATCACTAACATTTTCTTCTACAGTACATAAATCGATGATTAAATCCCAATAATTACCCTGCCATTGATAGCATGAACGTTCCCAACATTCCGTAGATAACGCCTTTAGACAAAAACCATATTCAAGAACATTTTCTCGATTAAACTTGGCCATATCACTAGATTGAAGAGCGATGTATTCAGAGACATTGTGGAGTTCGAAATTATCTTTGGTTAATTGAATAACCACTTCGCAAATGGAGTCTTTCCATACGTCCGGTATCGAATATTCCTTTTCCAAATCTTTTAAAGGCAAATACATTCTTCGTCATCCTTGAGTCACATAACGCCGCATTCAGCGGCTTGTCCGCTGCAATGATTTGTTAGCCATAGCATCTGCAGCAAAATCTGATCGATTAAAAACTTCTCCATGTAAGATAATATGGTGGATATTGCTCCAAGCGTCCACGGTAGTTAAAGGGTTTTGTTTTAGCAAAAGTAAATTTGCAACCTTACCAACTTCAACCGTTCCGTAATCTTCATCAATATTAAATTGTCGCGCATTATTAATGGTCGCAGCTGCGAGTATTGCAGCTAAAGATACGCCAGCGTCTGCCATTGCTTTCATCTCAAGGAAAGTGGTTAAACCCGGTTGGTTGGAAAAACTAGGACTTCCAGGAAAATCAGAACCTAACAACAGCGGATAGTCTGCCTCGGTGAGGATTTTTAAAATTTTGTTACCTTTCCCCACCCGATCTTTTAAAAAGATTCGAGCAATAACCTCGTCGGGTAGTCCGTCAAATCCTGTCCGTAATTCTTCTTTAAACCATTGTGCCGAAGGTTGCTTATACCATTCAATTAATTCTTCGGGCGTTACCTTACTAAATTCAGAAACACCATGAGAGTTATGCAACATAAGTTCACCTAGTCCGGCAATTACCCTTTGGGTTGGCATGTACCCAGTGCTTTTGCTCATTAACTGGTTAAGCACGCCATGCATTGGTTTGGATACTTCAGTTTCACGCGAAAACTCCCCCCAATTCCAGAGCCCGTGCGCAATTACATCCACCTCTGCATCAATAGCTCTTTGATACATATCCAATGCATTGGCATGCGCTACCAGAGGTAGTTTATGTTTTGATGCAGATTTTCGAATACGTTTCAGGGTATCGTCAGACAATAACGGCCACTGACTTTCATCGCCATAGCCATCTTCAAAGTATATTTTTATGCAAGATGCGCCGGATTCAGCAATACGTTTCCCAATTAGTTCAGGAGAGTTTTGCGCTGTCTCAGCAACGTCCTGTTCAACGATATAGGAAAACATGGATTTCGACAGCTCATCATTTTTTTCTACCAAAGGAAACGTTGAGCGTGAGGTAATGACTTCGCAACGATAGTAATCAGGATGTATTTCAGAAGCAGTAAATTTCTTCCATTCAAGCCCTGGGTTTGGGTCGACGACCTGTGTTATACCGTAGTACAAGAAGCTGTAGGGTTGCTGTTTATAGTATTCTTGAGCAAGTGCGTCATTCTTTTGCGCCACAGGCTCGACGCCAAATCCCATGCCAGGAATAGATGAAACATGAACATGGCTATCCATTATTCCGGGGGCTAGGTATAAAGCAGTCCCGTCTATTACCTGAACATCAAATGTTTTTTCTATCTTAGATGACGAAACTGTTTTTATCCGTCCATCAGAAATAAGAACATGCGCCTTTTGTAATGGCTCCTGAAGGTGCGATGATACGACAGTCACATTTTCAATCAGCAAACTCTCTTTTGCAAAAGTAGGATAATGTAGAAACAGAATCGCAATGAGCAGATGTTTAAGCATAACTTTCCTTGTTGTTGTGATCTGGCTAGACACAATGACTCCCTGTAAAAGTGCTAGCCCCCGCATTTTCGTGGTTTAACTTATTCAGCCACCGGAGCGCCGGCCAGAGTCCATTATTAGTTTGTTCAATACTAAATCAATTTGGAGACTAGGATAAACAAACATAGCATGATTTTCATAGGGTTGGATACGCATAAAGAGTTTCACGAACTTACTTATTGTGAAGAGCAACGTGGAGCGACGCCCGCTCATTATGGCCGCATCCCCTCGTCTAAGGTCAGTGTAAAATACACAAATATGCTTATCTTATCTAGTCTATTTACAGCTTGTGGATATACCCAGCCGATATATTCACCCAAACAAGCGCGGCAAGGTTCAACATAACCTCCCCCCTATTTTAGAGCGTCTCAATATTGAACAAGAACATTGGATAACTTTAACCACGCAGTTTGAAACCTGCTTTAAGCACGCCGCCGGCAAAGTGACTCACCTAGAGCAATATGTGCACAATCAACATCAGCAAAGGGTTCTGGCCCGACAAAGTGCAATGCGATTACTTGGTTAACTTTGCAGTTTAATAGAGAGTAAAACAGGCACTCTAAGTATACTTCTCTACATAACAATTCTGGGATTGTTAAGAACCTATTTTTTGCAATGCGCATCCCTATGCGTATATTTAATACGTAGAACAGTTTGGAGTGATAGCATGCAAGACTTATATGACATCAATGCCCCAAAGAAAGCGACTAATTTAAGCTTAAACAGCGATTTATTACAAAAAGCTAGAGACTTAAAAGTTAACCTGTCCGCAACCTTGGAACAGGCACTTAAAGACAAGTTGAAAAGTGTTGAAGAAGAAAGGTGGAAAAAAGAAAACATAGTTGCCATAGCTGCGTATAACGAGTTTGTTGCTGAGAACGGCTGTATAGGTGATGAGTACAGGAACTTCTAAAGGCACAGTTTGATATTTACAGAAACCCGAGCTCAAAAACAAATAAAGCTTATCCTTTCCTTGTAGATATTCAGAACTATGTAATTGACCAATTAGCAACAAGGTTAGTTGTACCGCTGACAAAGAATAAGACTAGAAATAGTCTTTACATGAAAAACCTAACGCCGGAGATAGAATTCGAAGGCGAGTTATACCTATTCCTGACTCAACAACTGAGTTCCATACCCGAAGATGTGCTAAAGGACTGCATCGGTTCTTTGGACCAATCCCGGGAATTGCTAATAAGTGCAATAGACTTTGCTATTACTGGAATATAGCTTTCAATAACAACTCAGATAGGTGGGTATACATAAACATGCCTGTCTAGAAGAGAAATATGCCTGTCTTGTTTAGTCTTTGCCTTTGTAGTTATTCCGGGAGGACAGCCGATTGCTGCGGGGTTAGCTGGTGCAAGCCTTGCTTTGGGAGCAGGCAGTGTTGCTGTAGACTATTACACAAGTGTGAATCTCAATGAGGCTGCGGCAGCTGGTTCGGCACACGCTTTTGCTGTTGAAAGGGTACAAAATGCAATTGTACCAGCGCTACCTCTCCCTTATAGAGGTCCTGCTGTCATAGGTTTTGATGCATGCGATAGGGTGACATCGGAAATGTTTGGCCTTGCTTCGAGCGAATGAAAATGAAAGAAAATCCATATAGAAACAAAAATATAATCCCTACATACACATTTTATTCTGCCGCAGTATGGCCTGCCTTGATTAATCAGTATGGATTTTATTTTTTTGGGGAGAAAAATTGGATAGTTGCAGCAACATTACTTGTCATAGGTTGTGTTTCTCTGTTTACCTCAGATGAATATAAATTAATAAAATTAGATGAGGCAACTAGAAGAAATGTTTTGACATTCTACGGAGTAGTTTGCACGCTATCCTTTATATTAGGCGTTATCGGTGCCCTTCCTATTTTGGTACTTACTTCGTTTTCCAGTTTATTGTGGGCAAAGTACTTATTATCTCGCTACCGTAAAATAAGCGGGGAGGAACCAGAAACGAACTAGTTAACATTGATCTAACTTCTTTGAAACCAAACCCGCTCCGGCGGGTTTGGCATTCAATAATCGAGGGTTGTTACCGTCTCCGCGATCGACGCTCAGAAAATTGTTGTAGCGCTACCTAAGCCATCTCACCAAATTTCATTTCAAGCACAACTTGCATAAGCCGTGCTCTATTCGAAGGAGTGTGGAAATAGCTTTTAGGCGTTTTTGATTCCAGAATGGGGGTTTTGGTATTTAGCCATTCTTCTCTGAGCACGACTACAAATATGCCTGTCTTATTTAATTCAGAAAAGTAAAGACATGAGCCGACGAGCCTGTAACAGATTCTGTGTAACTGCCATTAGTTAATGTGCTTTTCGAGTCGTTCCTCGAACTCGATAATAAAACGACTCATCGCCTGACGCCAGT
>NZ_JAKRFA010000024.1:0-59053 GCF_022348305.1 Alteromonas sp. MmMcT2-2 | reverse complement strand
ATATTCATTTTGGTCTCCTCACCTTGTTAACTTGATTGTTCAATTCCAAGTTTGGCACATTGCGATGCCGTTTGAGGGGGGAGACCATTCCATCGTTGATCTTTGTGGTATGAAAAGTAAACAGCAATAGGGCCGATTATAATGATTTCGCCAAAAAACAATCTAACTAACGCTAATGCCGAGACTTATGCTAACAGATGATAGCTGGAAACTGCTATCGAGAATCATGTATTTAACAGGTCGAATTTACAACAAGTCTGAACACCGAATGACACTTGAAGGTATTTTGTACATTATGCGCACAGGTATTCCTGTGGCGAGATTTACATAAGGAGTTTGCCGATTGGAGCGTAGTATTCAGGCGTTTTAATTTATGGTCTAAGAAGGGCGTTCTGACTGAGATTTTCAAGTTTTTAGATCGGCTCAGTGACCCACAGTGGTTATTTATTGTTGGCAGTATTGTTAAGGCGTATCAAGACGGAACTAATGTCAGAGCTCAGACACAATAAGCCATTGGGAAAAGTCGCGGAGCTGAATCAACAAAAATACATTTAGCTGTTGATAGCGGCTGTTTACCTGTCTACTTCGAGCTCTCAGGGGGACATTCCCATAATGTCAGTCACGGTCAATCTGCGGTTGAGTCTTCACCTGATTCTGAAGTAGTTGTTGCAGTCGAGGCTTAGTCAGCAGCCCTAACTCTAAGCATGTCGTCCCAAGAAAAAGCAACAATAAAACGGGTAATGATGATATTGATTGGGCAATGTATCGCTATCGCCATTTAGTCGAAAATGCCTTTTTGAAAATTAAGAGGTTTCGAGCCGTGGCGACTCGATATGATAAGTTAGCCAGAAACTACCGTAGCGTGGTGGCAGTGGCTTTTGCGATTATGTGGCTACCAATGTGGGTTGAATATGTACAGCAAAGATGAACACGCTCTAGTAGAAAACAGTAATCTTTATGCCTCCTACTGATGCAATATAAACAACGAGCCAAAGTTAACATAGCAGAACAAAGTCCACTTACAGGCGATGACCCATCAACCTATTAACTATTTTAAATATAGTTGAATAGCGATAACTCAGTAACTTGTGGAAATGTTGCCAGAGCTGCACTTAAAGCAGTTTCTTGTTTCGCGAATTCGGTTGATGCCTCTGCATAGTCAGTATCTTGTATAGAAGAACGTGATGCCTTTGCTGCTATTTCCATATCTAAGTTACTTTCATAAATACTTTCAGCTATGTTTAAACGGCTTCCGATTGAAGCGTGTTCTAGCGACAATTTTTCTAAGCCGTTATCTAAACCAACCAAAGCATCTGAAATTGATTCCTGTAGTTCGAAACTGTCAATCGATGAGTCATTTAATACTGCTTGTATTTCGTGCAGTGTCTGAGCCATGCTCTTCTTCTCCGGCGCATCTAAAGACAAATCGATGCTATCTCCAGGTACGGCCGTAGCCTCAAATTCCATTCCTTTAATAGTAAATGGCTGACCTGAAGTATAGGCAACAGACTCGACAATAACGCCTGTACCTTGGTTAACTAACTCAGCTTGTCCTGAAGCTAAAAAGTTTATACGGTAGTCATTGTTACCCGTATTTACTGGATCATAATTTTTATCAAAAAAAGTGTCGAACGTTCCTTGCTGCTTTACAGATGCTTCACTAACAACTGCAGTACTAGCAGGATCAGTGGAAAATTTATATCGTGAAAGCACGTTTTCGAAAACTTCATAACCATTACTGGTTGATTGAATCTTTGAGCTATTAGATAGTTGGACAAAGCTCACACCGGCATCACCGGTAAAGGTAATAGCCTTGCTTGTCGCTGTGGGGTTATATTCAAACGCTTGGTTACCTGATTGAAAACCCGCATACAAATAATTACCTTCGGCATCTTGAGTGTTCATAAGATCAAATATTTCAAGTTTGATCTGTTCTAATTCAGCCCCAATAGCCTTTCTGTCAGGAGAATCTAGAGCACCGCTGCCTGCCTGTATTACTAGCGTACGCGCACGGTTAATTGAATTGGTAATATTCGTCAATACAGCTTCCTGCTGTTCAAGCGAACCTGTTACTAGATCATTGTTGCGCTGAAATTGGGTTAGTTCATCAATTTCTTCGGTTAAACGCAGCACTTTCGCAGCGCCAAAAGGGTCATCGCTGGGCGTGATTATGCGATTACCGGAAGCAAGTTGCTCTTGAGTCTTCGCTAAATCGCCCTGATTTTGCATAATCGAGCGCATGTTTTGATCATAAATTTGATTCGTTGATATACGCATAACTCACCTACCTTGCTGACTGCAAAATGGTATTAAATAATTCTTGCGCCGTAGACAAGATACGTGCTGCGGCGGCATAGCTTTGTTGATATTTAATCAAGTTTCCTGCTTCTTCGTCTAAGCTTACTCCAGACACAGACTCAAACCAGTTTTGCGATTGAACTTTCATCGCTTCAGCTGAAGCCAATGAGACACTTGCCATTGATGCATCTTCACCAATACGCCCTACCATAGACGCATAGGCATCTTGAAACGTTCTTGGCCTATTGGTTGCTTCGCTGCTCACCTGTACTTTGTTTTCATTTTGAAGAGCAGCTAAATTAAGCGCATTGCTATTGTCGTTAAAGCCATCTGTATTATAGCCAATTGAAAAGCTATCCCCAGCTTTTGGCACGCCATCCAAGCTCAAATCAAAGCCTGGATCTGGGCTTATTCCCGCTTGACTGATGAGGTTAGTTAAATCAGTTGTGCCCGTCACTGTAGCTAAAACATTACCGCTTCCATCTACAACGTCGTATGTATCTGCGGCCGTAAAGTTAATTTGAGCTGGCGCTGAATTTAAAAGGCCACCCGCTCCATCAAAAGCAGAAGTCCCCACTTCCGTATTTGAAACAGTTACATCTATTACGTTAGCGCTGCCTAAGTTTGCATGATCGGCACCGGCTCTTACCGGATTGGCGAAGGCTAAATCTTCAGGGCGATTAGTCGCCATTTCAATGTTGGACGCTACATTTTTCGTCGGCTGAATCAAGAACTCATTACCAACGGTATATGCACCTGTTCCAGAGAAGTTGACTTCTATACCGCCATCTAGTTCTGCAAAGCCCGCTGTTACTGCAACACTAGGGTCAACAATATTCTGCCCCTTCCCATCTTTTTTAGGCGTACCATCGGGGTTTAATAGCGTTACTTTAATTTGAGTTGGCATGCCCGCAGACACTGCCATAACCTCAATTCGGTAATCAGCATCGGTTAGCTCTGCTCCTTTTCCTTCTGTAAGCTGCCCAGTAACTATGTAGTCGCCACTAGTATCTTCATACGCTAAGCCCCTGAAAGAAGGTATGTCGAAAATGTTAGTGCCGATTTGACCGTCTAAATCCATACCCAATTTATTCTGCGTATTCATCGCATCGGCGAAAGCGACAGAGAGCTGACCTACATCACGCATTGTTGGGCCTAACACTTCATTGCGATACTTGAACAAGCCACCTAAGGACCCGCCTAAGTCATCTTCTATAACACGTATCGACGTATCGTTTTTGGTTTGTGAGCCGAAATTTGTTTCTAGTTTGATTTCTTTGGTTGTTAGGTCTGCATTAGAACTTAATTCAAAAAGATTAAATGCACCGTTTTCAAGAACGAGTGACTCGCCTGACGTAAGGTTAATGGTTACAGCACCATTTTGCGTAGTACTCTCTTTAACCGTAATACCCATGATAGAAGCAAGCTCGTCGATAGCTTGGTCTCTTTCGTTGAGCAGAGCGCTTGGTTGGTCGCTGGTATTGTTACCATTAGCGATAACTATGTTGCGGTTCAGATCGCCGATACTTCCAATTAGCGTATTGGCTCTATTAACCATTGAAGTGACTTCTAAATTGAGCTCTTCTTCTTTTTCCAGCATATAATCCGACAAGGTTCTCATGCGGTTATAGAGCGACTCAGATTTGCTTAGTACCTGTTCACGAGATGCGAGATTTGTTGGATCATCAGCGGCGGTTTGTAGAGCTGAAAAGTATCCACTCAGGCCTTGAGAAATTGAGTTCGCTTCACTCGCTAGTAGATTGTCAATGGCCGCTGTTTTACTAGAGAATGCCTCAAGCTCGCCGACAGAAGTAATGTCCCTGCGCAATTGATTTTGAGCAAATACGTTGATGATACGTTCGGTATTGCCGATCTCTACACCGAAGACTTGGCTGTTTTGAAGCTCAGTGCGCTCGCGAACATAGCCTGGCGTGTTGACGTTGGCAATATTGTTACTGGTCGTTTGTAATAGCTTACTACTGGCGTTAACACCACTGGTGGCTAATGAGAATAAATCGACAGAACTCACAATGTAATCTCCAATGCTATGGCATTAACGTGCTGAGACGATCGCTGTTATACACTGCCATTATCTTGCGCGCGTATTCAGGGTCGGTAGCGTAGCCCGCTTCCTGAAGCGCATGGGTGTAACGCGCTGCATCAGAAGCATTCTCGACAGCATGGCTGTAGCGAGGTTGTGATGTGATAAATCGACCATAGTCTTCCATTGCATCTTCTACTGACGAATAGGACCTAAAAGCAGCCTTTTGTTTTTGAGGTAGTCCATTGTTAAATTCCAACGTGTCGACTACAGCCTGCTCTCCTTGCCATCCCTTATTTGCTTTAATGCCAAATAAGTTGTGCGAGCTTTCCCCATCCGCTTTATGGATAACGAATTTTCCCCACCCGGTTTCAACCGCGGCTTGGGAAATTATTGCTTTAGGATCCATTCCATATTTTGCCGCTACCTCCTCGGCTATAGGCATCAAGCTTTCAACAAACTGCTCAGGGTTTTCAAACATGGCATCTTTTTGTGCCGATTGGCTGCGAATAGATTCAGAAGAAAGCGCTATGTCTTGCGCTTCTGCCACCTTATACGCACGGCTTCTATTCAGTGACGATATATCACCGTCGCTCCTGATAACGCTGGCTGGTGTATAGCTATCCTCGGTCTGACCTAGCTGTTTAACAATAACATCAGCGAGACCTAATCCCCCACCTGAGGTAAGGTCTGTCGCTAATTGTTGGTCATGCATATCACGATAAAACTTAACTTGCTGAGAATTAAACGGGCTATCTTCATCAGCAAGGGCATCTTGCGCTTTACGCATAGACTTCAACATCATTTGCACAAAAATCGCTTCAAACTGCTGGGCAGCCTCTTGCAATACTGTCTCGTCACCTGATGCGATAGCTTCGCGCATTTTATTAATGCTGCCCATATCGTGGACATTGCGTGCCATATCAAGCTGACTTTTTGTGCTAAGTGATTCCATCGTACTTTTTCCGCTATAACCCTATCGTGCTTGCTTAATTCTCATAAATGCTATTAGCTCGTCTTAAATGATCACAAGCTCACCACGCAAAGCACCGGCTTGGCGTAATGCTTCTAAAATTGCCATTAAATCGCCTGGCGCCGCACCTACCTCATTTACCGCACGCACAAGTTGGTCAAGGGTAACGCCTGGCTCAAACTTGAACATGCGGCTGTCTGCTAAATCGACATCAACAATAGACTGGGTCGTAACGGCAGTCTGGCCTTCGCCAAACGCGTTAGGTTGCGAAACTTGCTGGTTTTCAGAGATGGTTACGGTTAACCCACCGTGGGTAATCGCTGCAGGCAACAAGCGAACGTCACTGCCTATAACAATGGTGCCTGTACGGCTGTTTATTACCACACGCGCTGGGGCATCAGCTGGTGTAAATTCGAAGTTTTCTAAGGTAGCCAAAAAGCCCACGCGCTGACCGACATCTCGCGGGGCCGACACGCGAACAGACGCTGCATCAATGGGCTTAGCAATAACATAGCCATTTTCCGGCTGTGCACCTAAGCGCTCGTTGATCGTATCTGCAAGCGACTTGGCTGTTGAGAAATCTGGATAATGGAGGTTAAGCGTTAACGTGTCGCCATTGGCAAAGCCTGTTGGTACAGATTGCTCTACCATCGCACCGTTTGGAATTCTTCCTACCGTTGGCGTATTAACGACAATACGAGAGCCATCACCGCCTTGTGCGCCAAACCCGCTCACGACTAAGCTGCCTTGCGCTACAGCGTAGACTTTACCGTCAACACCGCGAAGAAACGTCTGGAGCAACGTTCCGCCTTGAAGACTGGCCGCTTCGCCAACTGAAGAAACCGTAATATCAATGGTTTGTCCGGGTTTTGCAAAAGCAGGCAGGTCGGCGTGTACCGCCACTGCGGCCACGTTTCGTATTTTCGGCTTGGTGTTAGCGTCAAGACTGATACCAAAGTTACGCAGCATGGTTCTGAAACTCTGTTCGGTAAACGGGCTTTGTTCACCCGTTCCAGGCAAACCTACAACAAGACCATATCCCACTAATTGGTTACTACGTACGCCTTGAATACTCGCTACATCTTTAATGCGCTGCGCACCTGCCTGTGAAGATAAAAGCATTGTGAAAGCGGCTAATACTACTGAAAACAAACGCATGTTCACTCTCCTATCCTAAAACCTAAAGAGGCCACCAAGCAGAATCAAAGAACTTGGTTAACCAACCCTTTTCTTGTGCTCGCGCAAAACTTCCCGTACCCGAATATTGGATACGCGCATTTGCAACCTTAGTGGACACGATTTCATTCTCGGGACTAATGTCTGCCGGACGAATGATGCCGGTAAGACGGATATATTCATCGCCCTGATTCAGGGTTAGCCACTTTTCGCCACGAATAACAAGGTTGCTGTTAGGAAGTACGTCGACCACAGTAACTGAGATAGCGCCGTTTAAGCTGTTGCTTTGGTTAGCTGTGGCATCACCGGAGAAATCTCGGGATGAACTTATTCCCAATTGTACCGACTCTCCGCCAATATTTATCGCTTGCCCAGCAAGCCCGGTAATAGGGTTAAGATTGACGTTTGAATCTTTCGCTGTGCTAGTGTCGGCTGATTTGCTCGCTTGGGTATTCTCGCTTAACGTTACAGTGATGATGTCACCGACTCTTCTTGCGGTAACGTCAGAATATAAGTTGTTAGCAAGCTGCGAACGAAAAAGCGAGCCATCTTCTACTACCGTTTCACGCGGGTAATCTGGCACTACCGGTGCAAACGACGGGTCGTTTGCCTGAACGGGAGGCTCGTTTGTACTGGCGCAACCGCCAAGTATCAGAAGTGCAGCAGATAAACCTAAAATACGCATGATGCTACCTACTAAAGTTGCTGAATAACCTGACCAAGCATTTGGTCGACCGATGAGATAACCTTTGAGTTCATCTCATACAAGCGCTGGCTTTCGATAAGGTTTACTAACTCTTCGGTCACGTTTACATTAGACGTTTCCAACGTGCCTTGTGAGATATAACCCAAACCTTGCAGACCAGGGATCCCCTGAATAGGTGCACCGCTTGACGCTGTCTCTACATAAAGGTTTTGTCCGGTTGGTTGTAATCCGGTTGGGTTAACAAAGTCAGAAATATTAAGCTGACCGAGTACCTGCGGTTCAGCTTGGCCCCGTATGCTCACGCTAATTTCACCATCTTGAGAAATTGTGATTTGTTGCGCATCTTCGGGAATAGCCACTTCAGGCTGAAGCAAAAAGCCCGCGCCAGATGTAACAATTTGGCCTTGGTCGTTCAGTGAAAACTGACCATTTCTCGAATATGCAATGGTGCCGTCTGGCTGCAATATTTCAAAGTAACCACGGCCCTGAATTGACATATCAAGCGCGTTTTCAGTGGTTAACAGGTTACCTTGCGTGTGTGCTTTTTGAGTAGCAACGACCTTCGAGCCTGAACCAAGCATAAGCCCAGAAGGTAGCTCTGTGTCGGCTGACGAACGACCGCCTGGCTGATTGATATTCTGATAAAGCAAATCTTCAAACACCGCGCGGTCTTTTTTAAAGCCCACTGTTGATGCGTTTGCTAGGTTGTTAGACACCACGGCCACATCAGTCTGTGCGGCGTCTAGTCCGGTTTTACTTATCCATAGTGCTGGATGCATGTTAACCTCCGACGTTGCTCATAGGGCAACGGTGATAAAAATTCTTTTACAGGATGCGTAGTAGCTGATTACCGCGAGTATCAAGCTCTTCTGCTTGCTTCATCATTTTGACTTGAAGCTCGTAGTGACGCTGCAGACTTATCATGTCCACCATTTCGTCAACAGCATTAACGTTGGAACCTTCAAGCATGCCCGACATTACTTTTACGTTGGCATTGGCTGGCGCTATTGAGCCATCTTCCATTCTAAATAAGCCGTCATTGCCACGTTCCATGTCTGCATAGTTTGGACTAACTAATTTAAGTCGCCCCACTTCTTCAATAACATTGGCAGGGGCACCTAACTGTCTCATCGACAACGTGCCATCGGCGGCGATATTGAGGTTATCTAAAGGAACAGGAAGGAATATTGGCCCATTGTCACCAAGCACGACGCGATCGTGGATATCTGTCAAAATTCCGTCATCGCCTAACTTGAAATTTCCATCACGCGAGTAAGCTTCTTGACCATTTTGATCTTGTACAGCGAACCAACCATCACCTTGAATGGCTACGTCTAAATCGCGGTCTGTTTTAATCATCGGACCCGACTCGTAGTTATTCGACGGGCTCTCTGTCATGGAAAACACGCGAGTCGGCAAACCTTCGCCGTAGGCCGGCATTGACCTTGCCTGCTCTAACTGCGCTCTGAATCCCGTTGTCTGTGCATTAGCCAAGTTATTGGCCCTAATCCCTGTTCCTAGTAGGTCTTGGGAGGCGCCACTTGCTGAAATATAGAGAAGTTTGTCCATGACTGACTTTTGACTCTGATTAAACCTTAAACAAGATTTTGCAAAGGCAGTGCCAATCTGTGGATATTTAGTGCAATTGAAAAATAAGGGCGGTATTAAATTGATATATATAGAAAAATAAAAAGGTCGCATTGTTGCGACCTTTCTAAATCGGGTCAAATAGGTACGGTTTTCCGCGCCTAAAATTTGCCGCTTAGCAATCTGCTAATGTGGCTTACTGCAAACTATCGAATGTTAAGGATAGTCTGGTTTAGCGAGTTGTTCACTTCAAGCGCGCGCGAGTTTGCCTGGAAGTTACGCTGAGCGATAATCATGTCGATGAGCTCAGTGGTAAGGTTAACGTTAGCTTGTTCTAGCGCCGAAGAGTTAATTTCGCCGAAAGTACCGGTTGTTGCTTCACCCGCTAGTGCCTCACCTGAAAGAATACTTTCCTTCCACTGAGTACTGCTCTCTTGAGTTAGGCCTTGTTCATTAGAAAAGCGAACCAAAGCGACACGAACAATAGGTTCAGACGTACCATTAGAGAACGTCGCGCGAACCAAGCCATCCGGACCAATGTCGATACCTGTTAATCGACCTACAGGCAAACCGTCCTGTTCTAGTGAAGTAACTTCAAACGCAGAGGCGAACTGAGTCGGCTCATTAGGCGTCGCGTTATTAACATCGAGGTTAAAATCAATGCTTATTTGCTGAGTAGGATCTGAGCCATTAGCAAGAATACCTGCGCCTAACGCTTCTGTTTGCATTTTGAAATCAAGTGTAGGTAGGCCATCAGGCGTTTCCATGCCAGCAAAATCACCACCTTGAGAGAAGATAAGTTTAGATGCTGTTACGGCGTTACCAGTGTTACCACCGACACTATTTACTGCTGTTGCTGGGTCTGTGTCATTACCCGCTGAATCTGTCATATCAACTAGCGTGTCATCGATTGCAGTAGCAACATACCACTCATTATCAACACCCGGTGTCGCATCCTTTATGAAGTAATAGGTCATTACGTGACTATCACCTAACGAATCGTAAACGGTTACCGATGTTGCGGCGTTGTAGGTAAGCGGATCTTCAGGGTCAAAATCTTGTGGATCTAGGGCTGCATCACCAGCAGGCAAGTTCATTCGAATGTCAACTTCTGTGGTTTGTGCGGGAGAACCCGAAGAGTCTGGAATACGCACTGGCTCAGTAGTACTAAGTGCTACCGAGGCACTTGTACCATCAGAGTTAACGGGGAAACCCAATAAGTTATCGCCGTTACTGTTAACCACGAAATTGTCGCTATCTAACTTGAACTGACCCGCACGTGTGAACGAGAAGTCGCGAGACGTAATTTCAGGTACTGTCGCAAAGAAACCATTACCCGTGATCGCCAAATCAAGCGAGGTATTGGTAAACTGAAGGCTACCTTGAGAAAATTGCTGAGCAACTTCTTGAGTGAGTACACCGTCACCTACTTTAGTTTTACCACCTGAAAGCAGTGATGCCGCATAAACATCGCCAAATTCAGCGCGAGATTCTTTAAAGCCAACTGTATTTACGTTTGCGATGTTGTTGGCGGTTACATCCAAATCTTTTTGTGCGGCTGATACGCCACTCAGTGCAATATTAAAAGACATTATTGATTCTCCTACTAACTGCCGATTTGAATGACGTCATCAAGATTGATACTGACATCACCATCCAAATTCAAAATTACGCCTTGACCACTACCAGCCAAGCTTACACTTCCAACATGGCGATTAACGGCGGTATTCAGCTGAACACCTTCTCCATTCAACTCGCCAGTGGCACTGATAACATATTCACCCGGTGCCATCTGGTTGCCATGCTTATCTTTGCCATCCCATTCAAACTCAATGTTGCCAGCGCTTTGTGTGCCTGCATCAATGGTTTTTATGACTTCACCAAACTGGTTCTCAATAGTGATCGTCATATTCTGAACTGTTTTTTCATTCACGATGACACCCGAAATGCCATCGCCTTCATTGGCCATATAACCCACGTTACCTTGAACCAGCACGTTTTGCCCGATAAGACTAGAAGCTTGTAACGCTTGATTCGATGTCATTGAAGCTGCAAACGACTCAAACTTTTCGTTAAGCTGGGAAATACCGTCGGCCATCGTAAATGATGTCATCTGCGCTACCATTTGATCGTTATCAACGGGTGCAGTGGGATCCTGATTGGCTAACTGCTCAGTTAACATTGAGAAGAAATCTTCCTGGGTTAACTGCTGCTCGGTGCCGTCAGCTATTTTGACGGTTTCCTCTTGCCAATACAGATCAGTATTTAAGCCAGTATTGTTTATGGTATTCACTGAGTAATCCTCACATTATTCAAGCGGCAAGTTACTGCCCTTGACCTAGCTGCAGTACGCGACGGAAAATACGCTTTGTGGTGTCCGCAACCTGTACGTTAGTTTCATACGCTTTGGACGCTGACATCATATTCGCCATCTCTTCCACAATGTTCACGTTGGGTTTATAGATGTAGCCGTTTTCATCTGCCATCGGATTGTTAGGTGAATACTCCACTTGCAAAGGAGCATCACTTTCTACAATCCCCTTTACTTGAACACCTGCACCTTTTGACTGATCGCGCATTGCATCTTGCAACGCCGTAGCGAAAACTGGATGGCGAGCTCGGTATGTTTCGTCATAGCTGCTGCTAACCGAGTTAGCATTGGCAATATTACTTGCCGTAGTATTAAGGCGTACATTCTCCGCCTCCATACCCGTACTCGAAATTTGCATTACATTAAATAAACTCATGACTACTGACCTCCTGAGCTAAGCGCTTTTTTCATGCCTTTAATTTTTCCGTTCAAAAACTCTAGGCTGGCTTGGTAGCGCAATCCATTGTCTAAAAACCGATTTCTTTCCGCTTGAACTTCAACCGTATTCCCGTCGCCAGTGTCTGGTTGTGTTGGGATGCGGTATTGCATGTCAAAGTTTGCCGCTACTGACGTAGAATTGCCGCTTAAGTGGCGATCATTTGTCCGCACCATTCCTGAAGAAGCGTGATTGGCTGTACCACCAGATGCTTCTCGCATAGCCGACTGCATTGCTTTATTAAAATCAATGTCCCGCGCTTTATAACCAGGCGTGTTTGCGTTCGCTAGATTTCCAGAAATCACTTCCATACGCTCTGTGCGTATAGTGAGTGCTGACTCATGAAAGCCAACCAGCTTATCTAGATTAATAGCCATAACATGACCTCTGACATACTAAAAATTTGTTTCGTGGTGACAATGTAAGCGGACAATTAAATATCGAATCTTGGCGTTTTACTGTCATTTGTAGAAATAGTTAGCAAGGCAAATGCCATAATGAGATTTTGACGGAGGGTGTAAGTCAAAAGTCTCGGCCTGATCATAAAAAAAGTATTAGTTATCAGGCCGATAAGTTAGATCATTTTTTTTGATAGTAAAGGCCAGGGTGGCACTTAACCATGCTGTAGGTATCACTTGCAGCGCTGATTGATTCAGAGGCGCCAAGGAAAAGCACACCCTGAGGCTGCAGCTGTCCGGCAATTTGTTGCAGGATGCGTTGTTTTACTTCGGCCGAGAAATAAATCAAAACATTACGGCAAAAAACGATATCAAAACGGCCAAGTGCTGCATAGCTCGAAAGTAAATTTAGACTTCTAAAGCTTACCATCCGGCGAACGTCGGGTTTTACCTGCATAAGCCCGCTATCATTTTGCTGGAAAAAGGCCTGTCTCCTTTGAGGAGACAATCCCCTTGCAAGGGACAGTTCGTCATAAATACCTAACTCGCACTTTTGCAACATTTCTGACGATAAATCAGTAGCAACAATCTCAACACCCGCTCTTAATGCACCTGGCCTTTGGCGCTGATATTCAAGTACAGACATCGCAATAGAATAAGGCTCTTGTCCAGACGAACAAGCGGCACTCCATATGCGAAGCTTCTGATTTTTTGCCGATAGTGTTGGTAGTAACTCTTTTACAAGTAAATCGAAGGGATAGTTGTCTCGAAACCACAACGTTTCGTTTGTGGTCATTGCGTCAATAACGTTCTGTAGTAAAGTTCTGTCGAACCCTTTCACAACCACGTCAATCAGTTCGTCAACAGACTCATACTTATGCTTATAGAGTAATGAAGCTAAACGGCTGCGCACCAGGTATTGTTTATTATCACCTAATACTATGCCGCATTGCTTTTCCAAAAACTCTCTAAACTTGAGGTAACTTGCTGGCGAAACGTCTTTATTAGCCAATCCTATCTTGCTCCGTTATTCGCACTCAGCCATTAGCCACTTTTGTACCGCGGTAGCAAGTTCATCGGGGTGGAATTTCGCGATAAAGTCATCAGCCCCTACTTTTTGCACCATAGCTTGGTTGAAGACACCACTGAGCGACGTATGCAATACAACATGAAGCTTTTGAAGTTCAGGCGTATTTTTAATTTCGGCGGTTAGTGTATAGCCGTCCATTTCAGGCATCTCGATATCTGAGACCAGCACGCCTACACGGTTCGTTACATCGCCGTACTCTTCCGCAATTTCTTTCAATCTATTTAAGGCTTCAAGACCGTTTTTAGCGAGCTCAATCTCAAGACCCAGTGAAGTAAGCGCCTTTTTAACTTGGTTTCGCGCTACCGCAGAGTCATCTGCAATAAAGATAATTTTGTTTTCTTGGCCTTCGGTTGTCAGACCTTCTGCCACCTCTGAACTTACTTCGGCATTCAACGGAGAAATTTCATTTAAAATTTTCTCAACGTCTAGAATTTCAATAAGTTCATTTTCAACTTCAGTCACCGCCGTTAAATAGCTTGCTCTGCCGGTGCCTTGAGGTGGCGGCATGATCGCATCCCAATTGGTGTTGATAATACGCTCTACGGCACCCACCAAAAAGCCCTGAACTGAACGGTTATATTCCGCAATGACAATAAAGGCATTAGAGAGATCTTCAATTTTACGGCCGCGTGTTGCCATACTTAAATCAATGACCGATATGGTTTGACCACGGATGTGCGCCACACCACGAACCAACGGGTTTAATTTCGGCATTGCTGTTAGCGGAGGACACTGAAGCACTTCCCGCACTTTAAAAACGTTAATTCCAAAGCGTTGGCGGCCGTTCAGTCTAAACAGCAGCAACTCTAAGCGATTCTGCCCAACAAGCTGCGTGCGCTGGTTTACTGAATCTAAAATCCCCGACATAGGTCACCTCTAAGTAATACTGGGCATGATCATTGCCTCTTATGATAAAGATAGACAATATCACTAAATTTTTGCAGGTCAAACGACAGAAAAATGACACTAAATAGCATTTTTCAGTCTGTAGTAAGGGTTTATACCTTAACTTAATAAATGATCCTGCGTTGACGCTCGTGCTTGTAAACCTTATGGATTTACTTTGGCTGTTATTTATTTGCACTAAGCAAACCGGCCGTATTAAGCATAGTCAATAACTTGTAAACTGAACACGAAAAGTCATGATGAAAAATATGAACGCCAAAACGCGCCTTACATTCACACGATTACTGTCATTGACCGTTTTCAGTGTGCTTTCTATGAACTGCTTGGCGACACAAACCAATCACAAACAGGTTGAAGAAGGTGCAAAACAATACCTAATAAATCAACTTGCTGATAATACGCAGGATACTAGCATTGATGTATCTATTGTGAAGATAGACGATAGGATAAATATTCCTGACTGCCCAACTGGGTTCGAATACAATGCGTCGCAAGAAGCGCTGAGCCAATCGTATATTTCAGTTAGAGTGAGCTGCAGAAACAATGAATGGTACCTTTTTACCAGCGGGCAAGTAACGCGTACCAAAGAAATTGTTGTCACTCAAGGCGCAATAAGTCCAGGAACCGTACTGACATCATCGAATCTGTCTCTGGCAAAAGTTGATGTAAGACGATTACGCCATACCGCATTTACTGAGCTAGAAGCGCTTATTGGGGCTAGAATAAAACGCCGAGTGACTGACGGACAAGCTATACAGTCAAATATGCTATGCTTTGTGTGCAAAGGCGACAGAATTACCATAACTGCTGAGGTAGCAGGTATGGAAGTGAAAACAGCCGGAATCGCTCAGCAAGACGGTGTCGTTGGTGACAATATTAAGGTAATTAATGCCAGTAGCCAAAAGGCGGTGATAGCAAGAGTCGCAAGCCCTGAAGAAGTCGTGATACACTTATAAACGAGGTAGCGAATACCTACTTTTTTGTTCACAATTTAGCTAAAGAAATTAGCCAAAAGGCCGATACACTTTACAGAGGCGAAAAAGTAGTGAGGACTAATTATGGCAATTAACAATATAAACAATGGGTTACCGAAAACACCCGTTGATAATGGAAAGGTTGCGCAGCAAAACCAAACGCAGCAATCTCCACAGCAGGCATCAACACAGGCTGCGCAAACCGCATCAGTTCCGCGTCAGGATTCTGTATCGTTGACGCAATCTGCTCAGCAGCTCAACCAGGTTCAGAAGAAAGGTTCGGAAGCGCCTGTGAACCAAGATAAAGTCGATCGCCTTAAGCGAGCGATTCAAAGTGGCGAGTATAAAGTTAATCCTGAAGTGCTTGCCAACAAGATTGCAAAACTAGAAGGTGAGATTTTTGGCGCTAAATAGTGAGCGACAAAACTCGTAACTAACCAGAAGAGAGCTAACGTGACTGAACAAGCAAGCCAATTGACACAAGCACTAATAAAGCAAGTGGAGCAACTGTCTTCACTTGCCGTATTGCTTGAAAAAGAATTGCAACTTATCAGTTCGCGAGACGCCGAATCTTTAATGAATTTGTTAGACGAAAAGACAGCACTGTTAACGTCTATTCAGGCTCTCGATGGAAGCATTGAGCGCACAATTAGCGATCAAGGCTCAATGTCAGAAGAAGATGATGCATTAATGGCTAATGCAAAGAAACTTCTGGACGATTGCAAATACCGCACGCAGGTCAATCAAAAAGCCGTAGAGCAAGGACAGCTACGCCTCACACACTTACGTAACTTGATGATGGAAGTTCGTGCCAAAGAATCGCTCACCTATGACAAAAAAGGAAAGCCGAAAGGCGGGACTTTAGGGTCGGGAGTGAGCGCCTAATTTTTTTGCGATTTCAGTAAACCTCACTCAGCGAGCTTTAACCATTAAGCCTTAACCGGTAAAAGTAAATTATACCTCTGTGTATTTGCGCATGTTTTAAGACTTCACGATACAGCCACTTGCGCAAACACCCCTTTCGCTATCGTTTAATAATACTTAACATCCTTTACTCGGCGCGGTTTTGCGGTCGACAGATATATATCGTAAACCTGCTGCATATCTAAAGCGAGTTCGGTGACGTATGTATCTTCACCTACCGGATAGGCTTTTACGACTTCAGCGCCTCTAATGACCCCCTCTACAGATGCTCGCAATGTTTCGCTATCTATAACCAAGTGAGACAGAGACTGATTGCCTTCAATTTTTTGACCATAGACTTGTTCAGTGAGCTCTCGGTATGCATCTAATTTTGACGCTTTCATCGCCATTATAAGCTTCATGCTGTCGCTTTCGCCATGCTGAGAAGAAATCGGCGCATAGCCTACCGCCTTGAGCACGGGATAGCTTTCTGGTTCTATTGTTTCCCACTCAACGTGTTTATCAATAATGCCGCATCCACCAGTGCTTATTGCTAAACCAAGAAAGCAAGACAGCAGCAGCGATTTTGATTTATGTATTTTTTTCAAGCACATAGTTTCATTTCCAAATTACATTATTAATAAAATTAAATGTGTAGTTACGCTGCTCTCGTCGGTGGCCGCCTTGTAACTACGAGATACTGCCATACTCGCGGTAGCAGATTTTGACATATCTAAACTGACGCTTTTTACTCTAAACTGACGCTTTTTACAAACCTTTAGCAAGATACGCGTTGCAAGATATGTGCAAGATATGCGCCCGATTGATTTAATGGCGACGAAACCACATCAACTGGCACTCTTTTCGCATGCTTAGCCTTATAAACCGGGCGCTTTGCATAGCGCAGTTAGACAAAAACCTCCAGAGGTGTGCGGTGCGACATATTAGCAAAACAACGCTGGTAACTATTTTAAATGCTGTCGTGGCGGTAACTTGCCTGTTTGCATTTTTCGTTGGGCAAGCAAATGCCGTGTGGTACGAGGCTATAGGACAGGCTGTGGTGCGAAATGGTGATAAGGAAACTGCCAGACATGCGGCTACCCAAGAGGCACTTAAGCAAGCCATGCTTTTTGCAGGCGCATCAGTTCATAGTGTCGCCAAGCTTACAAATGGTCTTCTTAAAAATGAAGAGATGACCATTCGCTCTACCGGCGAAGTTGAACAACTGGAACTAGTTGATGAAGTTTATAGCGACGATGTGATTACGGTAAGTATTCGCGCTGATATTTTTCCAAGAGAAAAAGTGTGTGCCGCACAAAATGACCAAAAACATTTCGCTACCACACATTTCAGGGTACGTAACAGAGCACAACTAACACAGGGTAATATTCCCAATTTCGATGCTTCATTCACCCAGCAGCTAGCGCAGGCCATGCGAAATAAAACTGAAAACCTAGATATTATCTATATCGCGCCACATACTGCAAAATTTGACAGTCGATATACTGACCAAAATGTACGCACGCTTTCAGCGCAAAGTAATACTCAATTTGTGCTGGTGGGCATAATAGATGATTTAAGCGTGACACGGGAAGAGGCTTCGGTTTTTACACCGTGGCGTGAAGGTACTTCTCGACGCTCCTTTGCTATGACCATTCAAGTCTATGACGGCATTAATGGAGGCCTGTTGTTGACTAAGTCTTATCAGAACCAAGGAGAATGGACATTCGACAGATTCGAAGATGTTGATGAGTTTTCGACGAAATTTTGGCAGTCGCTTTATGGGCAAACCGTCAACGCGACAATAGCAGAAGCGATTGAAGACATAAAAGAAGCCACTGCATGCCAGCCAATGACAGGCAGAGTGATTAATGTTGCCGGCGATAAAATTTCTGTATCGTTAGGCAGAGACAATGGCATTTCTGAAAAAGATGAACTATACCTTTATCAAGCTAAAGAGATTGTCGATAACCGTGGCCGTAAATACTTACAGTACTCGCTATATCCTGGCAAATTTGTAGTGAGTAGTGCCTACGGTAATTCGTCTCTAGTAGTAAACGAAGGTGCAGGAATTATCGCAAACATTCAAGAACACGATTTTGTAGTAAAAAAATAGTCTTTCTCGATCTGCCTTAAACAGTTTAGAGTTCCCAGTTTATATAGTACTTTCGTCATCTAAGTGAATTAATTGCCTTTGGAAAGGTATCGAATATCAATTACTTCAAGCATTGAATAAAGCGTATCTATAATATTTTGCTTCAATTCGTTTTTGTAAGAATCCAAACTATCATAGGGAATTTGTTCAACAAAACATGCTGTTTTGTCCAACAGCGGCATATAAAATTAACAAATTGAACAATCCCCATACACTGCTCTTTAGATTTACGAGACTAGCGGTGCACTTTGATATTTAAAAATACGCTGACCATAGCCAAAGCCCTCGTATCTACGAGGGCTTTTTATATGCATTAGAAAACCAGGCCATGGGCTCATTACTTTCACGTCAATGACAGAGACATTCTTCTCATAGCGCTGCACCTCGTTGACAAAGGGTTTCGTATTTTCCCGAACTCCGTATAATAAAACTCCCTACGCATTAGGTCCCCATAGTTTAATGGATAAAACAAGGCCCTCCTAAGGCTTAGATGTTGGTTCGATTCCAGCTGGGGACGCCATTAATTGCGCAACGGTTCTGCTTTTTAGTAAAGATGCTTATACACACCGTCGCCTGTAATATTGAAGAATTCATTATACTTTGGTTGTAATTTAGCCAATTTAAGTAATACTCTTCAAAACAGGAGAGCATTATGACTTTCGATTTCCCCCCACCTGATAACGCTGATAGTTGTGCCGAAACAGCTGAGCAGTGCCCATTTTCTGAAGAAGAATGGGATGCTATTGAAGCTTTAGCGGAACCTGGTGCCATTTACTAAACGATGATTTTTGGAATTTAATCCCCACTTTATAATTACACTGCAATCGGCGGTGCTGCTATTCGTTGCGACCGGTGATATATCAAGCGGTTATGCTCCATAGACCATCGGGGCTGAAATAGCGTATAAAAGATAGAGAAGTAGCTTATACGGGGATTAATATGAGCCAATTTGAAAACGACGATATCGATTCGTTTTTTGCAGAAATGCAAGATGTAAAACCAATCGCTTCAGATGATAAGGCTTTATTACACGATCCTGTAAAGGCGCTCGCTGAAAAACAAAAACGAGCGGCTAGGCAGTTAAGCGTCCGCGAAAAACTCGCTAACCCACTGAGCATGGAAGGCGTGAAGCCGGTACCTCCTGATGATTTCATACACTTCCAGCAGCCAGGTATTCAAGACGGCGTTTTTAAAAAACTTCGCCTTGGTAAATACCCTCTAGAGGCCAACGTAACACTTTCAGGGAAAACCTTAGAACAAAGCCGAGACCTGATTTATAGCACCATTAAATCTAGTCACGAACGCGGGGTTCGTGTACTGCTCATAAAACATGGAACAGGTGAAAATAGCAAACCCTTTCCCGCTTTGAAAAAAAGTTATGTTAACCATTGGCTAAGAGAACTAGACGAAGTCATTGCCTACCATACGGCTCAACCCATGCACGGAGGCTTTGGTGCTACATATGTGCTTTTGAAAAAGCATCCGCAGCAGAAATTAATTAACAGAGAAAAAAATAAGAAAGGATAAAATGAGAGGCAAGAACTCGTTGAGTCAGCTTTGCCTTTTTGGACTTGTCTTTAGGTGTAACTTTTAGGCTTTTTCATGAAGCGCTATATGCTGAACGTTTTTATTACTCCCTAATGATTAACGCCCGTATCAAGCAACTTGATACGGGCGTTAGAATTTTTCTTTCAGACTACTTAACTGAAGACTGCACACTTAGCGTTGTTGGAGCTTCGGCAGACTTCGCAGATGTGCTAAAAACAGCAGTTACGAACATCAGCACCACAGCTACAGCCACTCCGGTTAAGCCAAACCCTTTAGAAGAACGATTCATCGGTCGTCTCTTATTATTTAAACCAGCTGGCACATGCCTTTCACTGGTACAACCCTAACTCAACTCCTGTAACCTAATCGCATTCCTTGCTTACATTACAATAGATCAGTGACAAACTGATGACAAGGGCAAAAATCAAATTTT
Organism: Alteromonas sp. MmMcT2-2; assembly: GCF_022348305.1. Taxonomy (NCBI): domain Bacteria; kingdom Pseudomonadati; phylum Pseudomonadota; class Gammaproteobacteria; order Alteromonadales; family Alteromonadaceae; genus Alteromonas; species Alteromonas sp. MmMcT2-2. The sequence continues at coordinate 39,058 of NZ_JAKRFA010000024.1, read as the reverse complement.
TGACACTTTGCCAAAGCTTTGACACCTATTTATGGTATCAACGTATATTAAACAGTATTTTTTCGAAAGATAAACAGGGGTTTCCCCCTGTTTTTATCGAACTAACCGTGCTTTGTTACCCAACAAATTTACGGGCATTTCTGAAGATACGCATCCACGCACCATCTTCTTGCCAATCGTCTGGACGCCACGAGTTTGCCACGGCTCTGAATACACGTTCAGGGTGCGGCATCATGATAGTGCTTCGCCCGTCCTGTGAAGTTAAGCCTGTGATCCCCTGCGGTGAACCATTCGGGTTTGCCGGATATTGCATGGTCGGCTTGCTGTAGTTGTCTACATAACGCATCGCCACCTGCGCGCCTACTTGTGACAGCGCGTTGTCATTGGCAAATTCAGCCTGACCTTCACCGTGCGACACAGCAATAGGCATACGCGAACCTGCCATGCCATCAAGCAGCACAGACTTAGACTTCATCACTTCGACCATTGCAACACGGGCTTCAAATCGCGCTGATTGGTTAGTAACAAAGTGTGGCCAGTGCTCAGTACCAGGAATCAGTGATTTCAGGTTAGATAGCATCTGACAACCGTTACATACACCTAAGCTGAACGTGTCGTTACGGTTGAAGAAGCTTTCAAACTGATCGCGAGCCAGGCTGTTAAACAATATAGATTTCGCCCAACCTTCACCTGCACCTAATACATCGCCGTAAGAGAAACCGCCACAAGCCGCAAGGCCCGCAAACTGTTCAAGGGTAATACGACCTGCCAACACGTCACTCATGTGCACATCGATAGCGTCGAAGCCTGCACGGGTAAATGCAGCCGCCATTTCTAGATGCGAGTTAACGCCCTGCTCTCTTAATATCGCCACTTTTGGCTTAACGCCTTTGGCAATATAGGGTGCTGCAACGTCTTCGTTTACATCATAAGACAACGCAGCATGCAAACCGGGGTCGGCAGCATCTTGCTTTGCCGCGTGTTCTTGTTCAGCACACTCAGGGTTATCACGCAGTTTCTGCATTTCAAACGTGGTTTGTGCCCACGTTGTACGCATTGATACGCGGCTATCTGCAAGTACAGCAACGCCACCGCGACTAAACTCAATCATGTCGGTGCTATTAAGCGTACCGATATCGTGAGTCAATTCAGTTAAACCGAATTCAGTCAGTGCTGCGTTAACGGCATCCATATCGCTTTCAAGCACTTGGATTACGCCACCGAGTTCTTCAGTGAACAATACGGCAATGTCGTTTCCAACTAGGCTATCAAGGTTAATGCTTACACCTGTTTTACCAGCAAAGGCCATTTCAGCAACGGTGGTAAACAGGCCACCGTCTGAACGGTCGTGATAAGCACACACCAAGCCTTTTTCAATTAACGTCTGCATTGCGTCAAAGAAGGCTTTAAGGCGAGTTGCAGAGACCACATCTGCTGGGCTATCACCAAGCTGAGTATAGACTTGTGCCAGGCAGCTAGCTCCCAAGCGATTTTTCCCTTCGCCCAAATCGAGTAGTAACAAGCGGCTTGCGCCTTTGTCTGTACGTAGCTGAGGCGTTAGGGTTTTGCGAATATCTTTTACTGCGCCAAAGGCTGATATAACGAGTGATAGCGGAGAAGTCACCGCTTTATCTTCACCGTTGTCATTCCATGCGGTTTTCATCGACATTGAGTCTTTACCCACAGGAATGGTTAAACCTAGTTCTGGGCACAGCTCCTCACCCACTGCTTTAACCGCTTCATAAAGACCCGCGTCTTCACCTGGGTGTCCAGCTGCTGCCATCCAGTTTGCAGACAGTTTAATGCGCTTAATATCGCCGATGTTTGCTGCGGCAATATTGGTTAACGCTTCACCCACAGCAAGACGTGCAGACGCGCCGTGCGATAGTAACGCAACAGGCGTACGCTCACCCATCGACATCGCTTCACCGTGGTAGGTGTCAAACGCTGTTGCAGTAACTGCAACATCTGCCACTGGCACCTGCCATGGGCCTACCATTTGATCGCGACTTACAAGGCCGGTAACCGAGCGGTCGCCAATGGTAATAAGGAAGGTTTTCTCTGCCACGGTAGGCAAAGACAAAATGCGATTTGCTGCATCACTTAGTGTAATATCTGCCTCATCTAGTGCTGGCGAGCTTACCTTGGTTGAACTTACGTTTCGGTGCATTTTAGGCGGCTTGCCTAAAAGTACATCTAGCGGCATATCAATAGGTTTATTGTCAAACTGACTGTCGTTTAGATTAAGATGCTGCTCGGCAGTGGCTTCACCAACCACAGCAAACGGCGCACGTTCGCGGGCACAAATTGCTTCGAACACTGGCATATTTTCCGGTGCGACTGATAAAACATAGCGCTCTTGGGATTCGTTACACCACAGCTCTAGTGGTGTCATACCTGGCTCATCTGACAATACTTTTCTAAGCTCAAAGTTACCGCCACGGCCACCGTCATTAACCAGCTCAGGCAGTGCATTTGAAAGACCACCTGCGCCCACATCGTGTATAAACTGAATAGGGTTGTTATCCCCTAGCTGCCAACATGCATCAATCACTTCCTGACAGCGGCGCTCCATTTCAGGGTTGTCTCGCTGTACTGAAGCAAAATCTAAGTCTTCGTTTGATTGGCCAGATGCCATTGATGAGGCGGCACCGCCGCCAAGACCAATGTTCATTGCAGGGCCGCCAAGCACAATAAGCTTAGCGCCTACCGTAATTTCACCTTTTTCAATATGCTCGCGACGAATATTACCTAAACCACCAGCTAACATAATAGGTTTGTGATAGCCGCGCACTTCAACACCGTTGAAGCTATTGATTTCTTGTTCAAAGGTACGGAAATAACCCAGTAGCGCAGGGCGACCAAATTCGTTGTTAAACGCTGCGCCACCTAGTGGGCCTTCAAGCATAATATCAAGGGCGCTTACAATACGCTGTGGCTTACCGTATTCGAATTCCCACGGCTGTTCAGCACCAGGAATACGCAAGTTAGATACGGTAAAACCAACCAAACCCGCTTTAGGTTTTGAACCACGACCAGTAGCACCTTCATCACGAATTTCACCACCAGAGCCTGTTGCCGCACCTGGGAAAGGTGAAATTGCCGTTGGGTGGTTATGGGTTTCTACCTTCATCAAAATATCAATATTTTCATGATGGTATTCGTATTGGTGTGACTGCGGGTTCGGGAAGAAGCGACCTGCTTGCCATCCTTCCATTACCGCTGCGTTATCTTTGTAAGCTGAATACACGTGATCAGGTAACAACTCGTAGGTGTTTTTGATCATTTTAAACAGCGACTTCTCTTGGTCCTCGCCATCAATGGTCCAGCTAGCGTTAAAAATTTTGTGGCGACAGTGTTCAGAGTTTGCTTGCGCAAACATATAAAGTTCAACGTCAGTCGGGTTTCTGCCTAGCTTAGTAAAGCTATCAAACAGGTAGTCAATCTCATCATCAGCTAAAGCAAGGCCTAACGACACATTTGCATTAACTAGCGCGTCTTTGCCTTCGCCTAATACATCTACACTGGTAAAAGTATTGGCTTCGGTATGTGAAAAGAGTACCGCAGCTTCATCAGTATTGGTGAACACTGATTCGGTCATTCTGTCGTGTAAGAAACTAGCGATAAGCGCAAAATCATCTTCACTCACAGCGTTTTCTGTCTCTATATAAAACGCACAACCACGTTCTATGCGGTTGATATTTTTTAGGCTGCAGTTGTGAGCGATGTCGGTGGCTTTAGAAGACCAGGGAGAGATGGTGCCGGGGCGAGGAGTAATGAGGAAGAAGGTTCCAGAAGGGGTTTGTGCTTGCCTCGCGGGGCCGTAAGTGAGCAGCTTCTCGAGTATCTCTATTTGCTGCTTAGACAAGTCACCTTGGGAATCGACTAGGTGAACATATTCGCTATATAGGTTTTTAACCCTAACGCCGGATTGACCCAGCTTTGCAATCAGTTTAGTTTGGTTAAACTCTGATAGTGCAGGAGCGCCTCGAAGGACCAACATATTGATTTACCTGGTTTGTTAGAAACAACGACCACCAATGCGACGCGTTGCCTCTTGGATTGATGAGTATTTCGGCGCGGATTATAGAGTAATTATGCGCAGTAAGTAACCTCATAACGCGCTTACATGAACTTTTTTTTAAACTTAGATGGTTTAATGACAACAAGTAAAGGTCTATGCAGTCACAAGACTATAAAAAACGATTAAAACTACAGTTAATAATCATATTATCTATTGCTGTTATGAGTTGTGGCGTTCCTTCCGTACCCACTGCCCTTTCTTCATTGTTGGAACGAGAGTCGATCCGCGTCGGAACTGTTTATGGTGCAGGAACATTTTATAACGGCGCAGAGGGGCCGCAGGGTTTTGAATATGAACTGCTGGCAGGATTTGCCGATTACCTTGGCGTGACGCTCGACCTTTACCCCTTCTACAGCTATGAAGTCATGTTAGAACAGTTAGAAGAAGGTAATCTGGACATTGTCGCGACAGGCGATGCGGTAACGCCTTCACTTAAAAGTCGTTTTGCTTACGGTCCAGCCTATCAACACGTTCAACAAGAGCTCGTCTTCCAAGCAGGGACATCGAGACCTAGAGACTTATTAGAACTTGATGCCCCTATTGTTACTGTGGCAGGTAGCAGCCAAGCTCACTTACTGTCTAATTTATTAGACGAGGTAACCGACCAAGCAAGTGATGGTGAAAGCCCAATAATAAAAACCCAACTTGTTACCACCGAAGATTCTGACTCCGAAGAACTGTTGCAACAAGTTGCCAATGGCGACATTGCTTATACGGTAGCAGACAGCAACCGTCTAGCCCTTCAGCGCAGGCGATATCCTAACTTAGCCGTGGCAAAAACCCTTAATGAAGATATGCCGATGGCGTGGGCACTCCCATTACATCAAGATGACTCAGTGAAAGCAGCGCTGATTGAATATTTTGGTACTGTACATCAGTCAGGCTGGTTTACGGTGTTAGAAGACAAGTACTTTGGCCATATTCGCCAGTTTGATTACGTCGACAGTCGTGCGTTTAATTATGCCGCCGAGACAGCACTTGCCCAATACAAACCCTTATTTCAACAGTATGCAGGTGAATTAGACTGGCGACTGCTTGCGGCCATGAGTTATCAAGAAAGTCACTGGGACAGTGACGCTATCTCAAGAACTGGCGTTCGCGGTCTAATGATGCTCACCATGGATACGGCAAGTGACTGGAACGTAGATGACAGAACCGATCCTGAACAAAGCATTCGCGGAGGCTCTCGTTATTTTGCCAGTTTGCTCAATCGCATACCTGCGCGAATTAGCGAGCCAGATAGAACCTGGATGGCTATGGCGTCGTATAATATCGGTATGGGCCATTTAGAAGACGCACGCATTCTTACCGAGCAACAAGGTGGCAATCCAGACCTTTGGGTAGATGTAAAGCGTCGCTTGCCACAGCTTAGGCAAAAGAAATATTACCGTACTACTCGCTATGGCTATGCAAGAGGCGATGAAGCGTTACAGTATGTAGAAAATATTCGTCGTTATTATGACAGCTTAGTATGGTTGGACGAACAAGGAAAAATTTGACGCAGTTCACCTTGCTTCTCTCTTGAAAACTGTCATTTCGATGTCATCTTTGTACTGTACCCTAAAAAGAAGTTAGTCAGACACTGACTTACTTTCTCAGTAATAATTATTTTCTCAACGATGACAAGCTCTAGAAGAGCTGCAGCTCTTAAATGACAACATCTCTCGAATAACGTGAGACTTGTTCAAATAAAGAGAGCTGCGCACGAAGGAAGAAAAGTGGTCACGAAAAACATAAAGTGGCCACAACGCGAGAAAGGAGAACAAATGAAAAAAAATCGATTTATGAAAAAAGGAATAAAATTGAAAAACAACAACAGACGCAGACTTATGCTCAAGCGTTGTCACCAAAAAGTACTTCAGCGCCGCAAGCTATTTGTTACCAGCGATATGTTCACTCAGTTAACCCGTACGCCTAGCTAAATAGCTATAAAGCTTTAGGGTTCACTGATTAAACCTGCAAACGATAAATCAATTAGGCGAATTACTCTACTAAGCACATCTTCAAGCGGTACCATAAAACACTAGTTTGAAGCATCCCCCTCTAGCAGTCTTTTCGCCTTTTTGGCAGCCTTTATTTCTTTCCTGCGCTTGCGAAAAAAATCTGACAATTTGTTAGCACATTCGTCAGCTAATACGCCAGATACAACCTCAAGTTGATGATTAAGCGCAGGATGTTGCAATAGGTTCATGACCGAGCCCGCAGCGCCTGTCTTCGCATCCTTTGCGCCAAACACCACCCGCTTTACCCGTGCATGTACCAGCATACCTGCGCACATAGAGCAGGGCTCTAATGTCACATACAACGTAGCATCAATAAGTCGGTAGTTTTGCACCGCAGCTGCTGCTTCTTTAACAGCGCGTAGCTCTGCATGCGCAGATGGGTCATTATCCGTTATCGGCGTATTGAAGCCTTCACCGATAAGCTCACCGTTTAATACTACGCAGGCGCCGACTGGCACCTCACCAATCGACTCAGCCTTATCGGCAAGCGTTAACGCATGCCTCATCCACATTATGTCTTCTTCTGTCGCGATGTCTTCCATTGCGATTTCAGTCAACGGCTCCTGCACAGCCTCTTTTTCTTGCGTTTGCTTGTTTGCAAGGTCGAAGTTTGGTGTTGGACGGTTGCTATTTTGGTCACTCATTCGTCAATTTTGCTACTTTAGTTGGTGAAATTCATTAACATTTATTTTGTATTAGCTTAGGTAAACATTCTAACTTCTTAGAAAGTAATGACTTTTGTCACTTGGCAACCTACTTGCAATCTCTCATTATAACACTGCTAGTGTGATGGACTTAACGGGTTACATTTTTTACTAAAAAGTATGTTAGATAACCGCTATAGTACCTGAAGCGAAGCAGTAATTTTACCGATGAGTATTTAACTAAATACGGGGTGAATTAGGCAACAGGCCAAATTTTCACCTACACTGTTTTAAAGCCATTTGTGAGGGATACCACCGTGAATATGACCGCGATTGCAATAGTAGCCATTTGTGCCTGGGCCTTAGTTTCCATTGTCGAAAGTGCAAAAGACAAAAGTAAGAAGAAACTTAGCAGCAAAGAAACCGATGCTTATAAAGCCGAAATTGCAGAGCTTAAGGAACGAGTTTCTGTGCTTGAGAAGATAGTGACAGACGAGCGCTACGACCTAAAAAAGCAATTTGCAGACTTAGAAAGCGACCGCGTAGCGTAAGCTTGAACTCACGTAATTCAACACATGTTCCATGGCAAGCGCGCTAGACTAAACAACGCTAAGTTTAACTGCGTGCTAGCTCCCTTCTAATAGTTTTCGCTCTGCTCGCTCCACACGCCGGGGTTTACCCGCAATCACTAGCACGTCATGGGCTTGCAAAATAGCGTCTTGGTCTGGGTCTTTAACTTCATTTCCATTCCGTCTTAGGCCCTTAATCGCTACTCGCATTCTCGAGAAATCGATATCTTTTATGGCTTTGCCAATACAGGAAGCGTGTTCGGACAACACCACAGCATGGATAAACTCTAACTTGTCTTCTGTGCCATAGGTGATCTCTGTTGTTTCTCCCGGGTAAAAGCCGTGCATATGATCGTAGCGACCTTTTCTCTCAGCTCGCACCCGCTTTAAAATACGAGACATTGGCACGCCGGCGTAATGCAGCACCTGCGATACCAACATCAAGCTCCCCTCTTGCAGCTCTGGCACGACTTGATTGGCACCCGCGCTGTATAGGCTTTCAAGCTGGTAGTCTCGTTTGGTACGCACCATAACATCTGTAGTGCTCGTAATGCTTCGGGTCTGCGTTATCACCTGCTTGGCCTTATCGACTTGATCAAACGTAACAAGCACAAGCTTGGCACCTTCTACATTGGCAGTAATCAATATATCTTTTTGACTCGCATCACCGAAGATGACGGGCTCTCCCGCGTTTCGACTCTCGTGTACTCTGACAGGATCCATATCTATGGCAACAAAATGAATGCCTTCCATTTTCAGCATACGTGCTACCGACTGTCCAACGCGGCCAAACCCACAAATAATGACGTGGTTGGTTAACGGCTCTGCATTACCAAAGCTCACATTGTCATCGAACGAGATATCCTTGTTAACAATACGCCTTGCTATAGTGACGCTGTTATTCATAAGCCACGGGGTTAACGCCATACTGATTACACCCATACACACAATCAGCGATGACTGCTCTGACGTTAACACGCCGTGTGTCGTAGCAAGCGCAGCAATTACAAAACTAAACTCGCCAATCTGACAAAGTTTAACCCCAGCAGACCAGCCATCTATTGCATCGGTTTTAACTAATAGAGATGCGCCTCTTACTAAAATGACTTTAACTATCATCAAAGCAAAAACGCCAAAAACAATCTCAAACAGGCTGTTCCACAGTACAGTGAGTTCTAACTGCATACCCACGGTAACAAAAAATAACCCCATTAAAATATCTCGAAACGGACGAATGTCGGCTTCAAGTTGATACTTGTATTGGCTTTCCCCCAACATCATACCCGCCAAGAAAGCGCCTAGCGCCATGGATAGCCCGAAGTAATAAGTTAGCCCTCCTGCCAATAGGGCAATCAATATAGTGGTCAGAACAAACAGCTCGTCAGTCCTTGTTCTTGCTACCTCTCTAAACACCCAAGGTAGTAACCACTTACCTACTGACATTAGAAACGCAATGACAAACACACCCTTAAGCAACGCCTCGCCTAAAGCTAGCGCAATACTTACTTCACCAGTCTGGGCTAAAAGAGGAATAGCAATTAGGAACGGAACCACCGCTAAGTCTTGAAAGAGTAAGATACTTACCGCTAATTGTGTACGCCTGTTATTAAGAATGCCCGTTTCGGTTGCTTGCTTAATTACAATAGCGGTTGAGCTTAACGCCAGCGTACCACCAATAATGATGGACGCACTCATTGGAATGCCGAGAAACAGAGGAACACAGGTAAACACTGCCGTGGTAAACACCATTTGCGCTAATCCTACACCGAATACTAAAGAGCGCATTGCCAACAATTTAGGTAACGAGAACTCAAGACCAAGTGAAAAGAGCAAAAACACTATGCCCACTTCAGCGAGCAGGTGCATTTCTTCTGGGTGGGCAAATACAGATAATAGTTGTGGACCCGCGAGTACGCCGGCAAACAGATAAGCAAGAATAGGAGGGAGATGAATGCGTTTAAATAATGCGACCGCGCATACCGATATGAACATCAATATCACGATATTTAAAAAGCTCGTCCCCACACAACCTCCTAAAGCTACATAAACTTCCATTTGTAAAACAAGCGCGATAAATCACGCGATTTTACGCTTTAAACTAAAGACTAGTGCCTGAAACACTTTGTTGGCATCTAGTTTGCAAAATCCCCTGTGTAAATGCAGATCCGGCAAGTTTTGCCGCTGTGATCGCCATAAATTCCGCGAAAATGCAGATGTGGCCACAGAAACGTCAGGGCTTTGACACTTGTTTCTTTGCATATCAACGCATTTTGTATAGGGGCACTACTGTGGATTTTTCAACGTCAGTCTACGATAGCACACAACATAACAATTTTTACCCTGCTGAGAGCACAGGTAAATCACTCTCTTTTAGTGAATTATCAGGCTTTATCACGCAGCTACTTTCTACTCTTGAACTACAAGAGCTAGGTGGCGTGTATTTTCAGCAGCTAAACACGTTGTTACCTATTGTCGGGTTTAGCTTGTCTGACTTTGACTCGCGTTGGGTGTACGGTAATGCAAAGATATCGTCAACACTCATTGATTTACCACTACAAGGTGCCAATGCCGTTAATGGCGATCAAGCTCATGTCTATTATTACATTAGTTCACCCTTGTCGTTATCGCAACGGGAGAGTCTATTCCAACTGCATGATTTATTTGGAAAACAAGTAAAGCACGCTCTTTCATTGATGCGTGTGCAACAGATGGCGACTAAAGATGTGTTAACTGGCTTAGGTAACCGAGCGGGCTTTGAGCAGTCAATGACAAGACAACTTGGCTGGGCGCAAAGACACGATGATCCTTTCGCACTTTTGGTGATCGACTTAGACAACTTTAAGTATGTGAATGATAATTTTGGTCATGGCGAAGGTGACAAAGTACTTGTCCATGTTGCATCACATTTATCTAATGTTCTGCGGGATGAAGACGAAGCATTTCGCTATGGCGGCGATGAGTTTTGTTGTTTGCTAGACTGTCAGTCGCAACAGCAACTAGCTTGTGCAGCCCAGCGTATTCAAATGAGTATCAATAGCTCTAGCTACTTATCTCGCTTAGGCGTATCAACCAGCCTTGGCGGCGCGATTCATCGCGACGGCGATACGATGAGTAGCCTATTTGACCGTGCTGACAACGCCCTGTATCGCGTGAAAAATTCTGGAAAAAATAGCTATCACGCAGCGTAACGTCGCGATTCAAATTTATCAGGATGGCGGCAAAGCAATGCCGCTTTTGCACATTATTGCCATGGATACCATAAGCAAGAGTATCTAGCCCTTTCAAAAAACGGCACTTTTAGTGCTACATAGATTCAGTCGAGACTAAAGGTTATTTCTATATCTGGCGCTTTGGGCTGCAGATAAACACAACGTCCTTCAACAATCAGTGCGACAGGCTCGTCGTTAATCAAGATTGCCGGCACGCCGTTTCGCTCCCATCTTGGCACGCGCCATACCTTAAACCATTCTTTCAGCAACTTAGATACGTTCGCATTTTCTGGCTTTACTTTAAGATTGCGAGCATTGGTTTGCAGAGAAACGGTATCTTCTTCTCGCACCTTTGGTACTGCAATTCGAATATGACCTCTAAGCCAAGGAAGCGCGATATTTTGGTTGGGCACTAATTTTAGGTTTTGCGGTACTTCATGTGTAGCGTTCACCACCCAATAAAGGTCTTGGTCAAACCGTATAACCCTGCCCCATTTAAAGTTCACTTCAGGGGTTGCATCATGCTTTGCTTTTAACATAGCAAGTACTTGGTCTGTCTGCGCTTTTGAGGGCGACAGCTCGCCTTGAGTTCGAAACCACGCGCGAATGACCATAGCCTGCCAAGGTAACGACAATCCAGCGAGTTGCTGTCCGTCGAGCCTGAGATCTGTGCGTTTACAATCTTCAAAATATTGTTGGGCAGAATCGCTGACTAGTGCGCTTTGTTCAGCACAAAGCTCGGCGCTGCGCCCCACGGTTTTGGTTAACTTAGGCCATCTGTCCAGCAAGTGAGGTATAATTTCGTTCCTTAAGAAGTTCCTATCAAAGCTATTTTGCTGATTAGATTCATCCTCAACCCACTGCAACATTTCCTCTTCGGCATAAGCCACAATCTCGGCTTTCTCTAGTGCTAGCATAGGGCGCATTATCAAGATGTCACCTCGGTACTGAACTTCTCCCATACCCGCTAAGCCCTGAGGACCAGCACCGCGTTTAAGCTGAAGCAATACGGTTTCAAGCTGATCTTCTGCATGTTGCCCTAATAACAGTACACCGCCTATTTGGTCACACACTTCTAACAATGCGTTGTATCGAACCTTACGCGCTTCTGCTTCCAGGCTTTTTCTCGACCCCGTGTCAACATCAACTCGATACAAATGAAATGCTACATCTTCAAGACGACACTGTAATTCGCAGTGCTTTGCCCACTGTTCGGCATTATCACTTAAACCGTGATGTACATGTACAGCATGAATTGGGCTATCAAACTGTTCCCTATACGCAATAACGGCTTGGAGCAGAACGGTCGAATCCACACCACCGCTGTAAGCAACGACGAGTGGCGTTTGAAGTGGTAGCTCTACATCAGTGAGAGATGTCGCTATGCGGTTGACGATATGTTCGATTGTTGGGGATTGTAGAGGGGTCACAGACCGGTAATACCTTATTCTTTCAACGCTATATTTTACTGAGGTTTAACTTTGTATTTGGCTAAGCACTGGCTTTCTAATAACACACTTTCTAATAAGACAAGGGGGTTGGTTACCTTTGGTAAACACCCCCCTTGTTCGTATACGACATTACATGACCGACATGAATTAAGCCGCCGCTCGCTAGTTTTTATAGCAAGCGTTTAAACTGATAGAACGCAGCTGTACATAACGGCTAAATGCACCTTTCATGCTAGTTTTCTCAATGAACTTATAATGAGCTTAGCAATAACCGAACGACATCAAACGCTGGTAACGCTCTTCCATCAATTTAGTCTTATCTAGCTCTTTAAGCTGGTTAAGCTGCTGCTTAATGACCGCCTTCAAATTAGCCGCCATGCCATTATGATCGCGATGCGCACCACCTAATGGCTCTTCAACAATACTGTTAATCAGGCCTAGCTCTTTAATTTGTGGCGCACTTACGCCCATCGCTTCAGCAGCGAGTGGGGCTTTTTCTGCGCTTTTCCACAGAATAGACGCACAACCTTCTGGTGAAATCACCGAGTACGTAGAATATTGAAGCATATTAACACGATCGCCAACACCAATTGCTAGCGCGCCACCTGAACCACCTTCACCGATTACGGTACACACGATTGGAACAGTAAGCTCAGCCATTTCGAATAAATTTTTCGCGATTGCTTCACTTTGGCCGCGCTCTTCAGCTCCAACACCTGGATACGCTCCCGGCGTATCGATAAAAGTGATGATAGGCATGTTAAAGCGCTCAGCCATCTTCATAAGACGCAGGGCTTTACGGTAACCTTCTGGTTTAGGCATACCGAAGTTACGCTTAATTTTTTCGTTGGTGTCACGCCCTTTCTGATGACCAATAATCATCACCGGCTGATCATCTAGCATTGCTGGGCCACCAACAATCGCTTTATCGTCAGCAAATGCGCGATCACCAGCAAGCTCGTCGAATTCTGTAAAAATACGAGGAATGTAATCTAACGTGTATGGACGCATTGGGTGACGTGCAAGTTGAGATACTTGCCATGCGCCAAGATCAGAAAAGATCTTTTTGGTCAGCTCTGCGCTTTTACCGCGAAGCTTATTGATTTCTTCTTCAATACCAACGTCAAACTCGCCACCTTGATTCACCAACCTAAGCTCTTCAATTTTTGCTTCTAGTTCGGCTATTGGCTGTTCAAAGTCCAAAAACTGTATACTCATTTCATGTCCTATTCGTACTACGCTCGTCTATGCAAACGCGAGATGTCCAATCTATCGAACTCTTACCCTTAATGGTAGAGAATTGAAACGGCTTTGTCTCCCAAACATTGTTTGAGATCGTGCAAAAGTTGGTCTTCAGGGGTAACGTACCATCTTGCACCACACGCTAAGATTACTTCAGCGTCTGGATGGGTTACCGCTAACTGAACAGGACAACTTCCGCCGTTAAATGCCTGCAGGATAGATTGCATCTGACTCATTTTCTTCGGTTCAAGCAGCTGGGTATCAATATTAAGTGCCAGCGCTCTCGCGTTTTTCTCTCGTGCCTGAACAATGTCCATTACATCACGGGCGGTGATTGTATTGCCCCCAGAGAAATCATCAAAGCTGACCTGTCCCTTTATAAGCAATATTCTGTCAGTTTCTAACACACTTTCGAACTGTTCGTACATATCGGGGAAGAAGCGTACGTCTATTCTGGCACTCTTATCATCCAGTGTCACTATGGCCCAGCGACGACCCCGCTTGTTCGTCATAACACGCACGCCAAGCACCAGTCCTACTGCACTGGCCATTTGGTCTTTATTGGTTGGTTTTAAATCAACTAATCGACCGTCGGTGTAGTAACGCAGTTCTTCCGCGTACTGATTGATGGGGTGGCCGGTTAAGTACAAGCCTAGGGTGTCTTTTTCACCTTCTAGCCATACTTTTTCAGGCCACTCAGGGACATCGGCAAACGCTTGCTTCACGTCTTCTGGCTCGGTAGTCAGTAGGCCAAACATGTCTGACTGACCAAAAGACTCGGCTTTTGCATGCTGTCCAGCGGCGGCAAGGGCTTCGGGTAAGCTCGCCATAAGGCTGGCGCGATGCGGACCTAAGTTGTCCATTGCCCCCGCTAATACTAGCTTTTCTAGCACTCGCTTGTTTACCCGTTTAATGTCTATCTTGGCGCAGAAATCAAATAGATCCTTAAATGCCCCTTGGGTCTCCCGCGCTTCAATAATCGCTTCAATTGGGCCTTCACCTACCCCTTTAATCGCACCGATACCGTAAACAATGCGACCTTCGCTATCGACGGTAAATTTGTATTTACCTGCATTTAAATCTGGCGGCAGTATTTCGATGCCCATGCGCTCACATTCATCGACAAGCGTCACGATTTTATCGGTGTTATCCATATCTGCCGACATTACCGCAGCCATGAATTCCGCAGGATAATGCACTTTCAGCCACAGGGTTTGGTAAGACACCAAGGCATAAGCGGCAGAGTGAGATTTGTTAAAACCGTAACCCGCGAACTTTTCTACCAAGTCGAAGATTTTCATCGCAAGGTCCGGGTCAATATTATTGCCCTTCGCACCTTCGGCGAACGTGCCGCGCTGCTTCGCCATTTCTTCAGGCTTTTTCTTACCCATAGCACGACGAAGCAAGTCAGCGCCGCCCAGTGAGTAGCCCGCCATTTCCTGGGCTATCTGCATTACCTGTTCCTGATACAAGATAATGCCATAGGTAGGCTCTAGAATTTCTTTCAAGCACTCGTGCTGATATTCAGCATCGGGGTAGGAAATTTCTTCACGTCCGTGCTTACGATCAATAAAGTTATCCACCATGCCTGATTGCAACGGGCCCGGACGGAACAGGGCCACCAGTGCGATAATATCTTCGAAGCAGTCAGGTTTAAGGCGCTTAATTAGCTCTTTCATACCACGAGATTCCAGCTGGAATACCGCAGTTGTCTCAGCGTTTTGAAGGGTTCTGAAACTCTTAGGATCTTCAAGCGGAATAGCGCTGATATCTACATCAACGTTCTTCCCTTCTTTGATCATATCTATTGCCCACTGAATAATAGTCAGCGTACGAAGACCTAAGAAGTCGAATTTTACTAAGCCCGCCGTTTCAACGTCGTTTTTGTCGAACTGGGTTACGGGGTTTTTACCTTCGTCATCACAATACAAAGGCGAGAAATCAGTGATTGTGGTTGGCGCAATAACAACACCACCAGCGTGCTTACCGGCATTTCGGGTAACCCCTTCAAGTATTCGCGCCATATCGATAAGGTCTTTCACTTCCTCATCGCTTTCATACACTTCTGGTAGCTGTGGTTCTGCTTTAAACGCCTTTTCAAGCGTCATGCCAGGATCGGGTGGAATAAGCTTTGAAATTCTGTCTACAAAGCCGTAAGGGTGACCAAGCACGCGGCCCACGTCGCGCACTACCGCTTTTGCCGCCATAGTACCGAATGTAATGATCTGCGATACCGCCTGACGCCCGTAAAGCTCAGCAACGTGGTCGATTACCTCGTCTCGTCTATCCATACAGAAGTCGACGTCGAAGTCGGGCATGGATACACGCTCTGGGTTCAAGAAACGTTCGAATAGCAAGTCGAATTCAAGCGGGTCTAGGTCGGTAATTTTTAAGGCATACGCCACCAATGAGCCCGCACCAGAACCCCGCCCTGGCCCTACAGGAATTCCGTTATCCTTACTCCACTGAATGAACTCCATTACAATAAGGAAGTAGCCTGGGAAACCCATTTGGTTGATAACTTCAAGCTCAACGCGAAGTCGGTCATCGTACTCTGGGCGTTTGGCTTTGCGCACTTCTTCATCGGGGAATAAAAATTCTAGACGTTCTTCCAACCCTTCTTCAGACACTTTAACCAAGAAGTCTTCGGTGGTCATGCCGCCAGTTGGAAACTGTGGCAAGAAATATTCGTTTAACCGTACGGTAACGTTACAGCGCTTGGCAATTTCAACCGTATTTTCTATGGCTTCAGGAATATCGCTAAATAACTCAGCCATTTCTTCAGCAGTGCGCAGATATTGCTGGTCGCTGTAGCGTTTAGGGCGGCGGTTATCATCAAGCGTGTAGCCATCGTGAATACATACACGAATTTCGTGAGCATCAAAACCTTCACGATCAATAAAGCACACTTCATTGGTGGCTACCACGGGTAAATCACGCTGCTCAGCAAGCTCAACGGCAAGGTGCAAGTAGTCTTCCTCACCTTGTCTACCGGTTCTAATAAGCTCTAAATAAAAGCGGTCGGGAAAATGAGTTTTATAAAACTCGAGGGCACTGTCGAGAATTTTGGCGTTGTTTTTCATTAAACCCACACCAACATCACCATGCTGTGCACCCGATAATATAATCACACCTTCACTGTGCTCTGCCAACCATTCTTGATCAATGACCGCTCGGTGTGAGAGATGCCCGCGAAGATAGGCCTTGGAGATAAGAATAGTAATGTTCTTATATCCCTCATTGTTCATTGCAATAAGGGTTAGTCTGAAAGGTTCATCGCCAAAGACTTCATTAGTAACCCAAAAATCAGTGCCGATGATGGGCTTAATACCTAAGTTATGTGCCTCGGAATAAAACTTTACCAAGCCACACATATTCATTTGGTCGGTGATCGCCACGGCAGGCATGCCAAGCGCGGCCACTTTACCTAGAATAGGTTTAACCTTATTCAGGCCGTCCATCATCGAAAAGTCGCTGTGAACACGTAAATGAATAAATGGCGATGACATGATGTTATTTCTCTTCGAGTAGCGCTTTTACAGGTTTAAAACTTTTTCGATAGCAATCCAAGATGCCATATTCAGCGATGGCTTCAAAGTGTGCTTTTGTGGGGTAACCTTTGTGCCCGGCAAAGTTATATTGCGGATAGGCCTGGTGAAGCGAAAGCATATCGTTATCTCGCTCTACTTTGGCAATAATGGAAGCCGCTGAAATTTCTGCGTGCAGGCTATCGCCTTTCACTACCGCTTCAGACTCATAGTTCCACGCCGGAACCCGGTTGCCGTCTACACGCACAAAGTCAGGTTTTACAGGTAAACCTTCGACGGCGCGGATCATGGCGAGCATGGTAGCGTGCAGTATATTAAGTTTGTCTATTTCTTCTGGGCTCGCTCTACCGATATTCCAGTAGAGTGCTTTTTCACGAATTTCTTGGGCAAGCGCTACGCGCTTTTTTTCACTCAGTTTTTTAGAGTCGGTTAGCCCTTCAATGGGGTTTTCAGGGTCAAGAATGACCGCGGCGGTGACCACATCACCAACTAACGGGCCACGACCTACTTCATCAACGCCGGCAATTAACTTATGCAAACAATTCCTCCACGACAGCTTTTGCTGCTGTTTTATCAGCGTTGCATTTTAGCGTATGGTGGAGGTCGGTGAAACGGGAAATAAGGGCTGAATTATCACTTTCGAAGAAGTTGAGTAGCTGATTGCTCATATTCTCTGCATTTACTTCTTCTTGTAGTAATTCAGGAATAATAGCTTCATTAGCCAATAGATTTGGCAACGTGAAGAAAGGCGCTTTATACAAGCGCTGCATAATTTTATATGTAAGCGGTGCGAGTAAATAAGCGGCCACCATGGGGCGCTTACATAACATGGCCTCTAAGGTAGCCGTGCCTGAAGCAAGCAAGATAACATCGCTAGCTATCATCGCATCTCGCGATGTGCCTTGCGTTACCTGAATGGGTAAACGTTCCTCTGCCTTATTGGCTTCCAGCAAGAGTGCCTTTATTTGCGTAAGACGATGTTCGTTAGCAGCAGGGATAAGAAATTGAATGTCGCTGCGTTTAGCATGAATAGCTTCTATGGTCTCCAGAAATACTGGAAGTAGCGTTTCTACTTCGCCTCTGCGTGAGCCTGGAAGTACAGCCAATACGGAAGCATTACCATCTACACCTAATTCTTGGCGCGCCGCATTTTGGTCGGGCTCAATTGCTATAGCGTCAGCCATTGTGTGTCCCACAAAGGTATAGGGAACGTGGTATTTATCGTAAACCTGCTGCTCGAAAGGAAATAAACCCAACACACGATTAGTCGCTTTCGCTATTTTATGGATGCGCTTTTCACGCCACGCCCACACAGTAGGACTCACATAGTGCATGGTTTTGATACCGCGTGCTTTAAGCGCTTTTTCTACTCTTAGATTAAAATCAGGCGCATCAATACCCACAAAAATATCTGGCGGATTTTGCTCGAAGTGAGCAAGAAGCTGCTTTTTAACTTTCAAGATGGCAGGTAGATGGGAGAGAACTTCAACAAGTCCCATAACCGACAAGGTTTCCATATCGAAAAGACTATGAAAACCCGCGTTTATCATATTTGGACCGCCAATACCTTCGATAACAGCATCAGGGTATTGGCGTTTTAACTCTGCAACCATTCCGGCGGCAAGCACGTCACCAGAGGGCTCTCCGGCAACCATGCCGATACGGATAGGCGTAGACATAATTAGCGAATAATGCCTCGCTCAGAGTCTTGTAAGAACTTCACCATAAGGGCCACACCAGGGAACTCCTGTGCGGGATCGGCAAGTTTTTCAATGGCTTCGTCTACGGTATTGCCTTCACGGTATATTGCTTTGTAAGCGCGTTTAATGGCCATAACTTCTTCTTTGCTGAAGCCACGACGCTTAAGTCCTTCAGAATTAATACCCTGAGGAATATTTTTCTGGCCGCTGACCATAACAAAGGGAGGCACGTCGCGCAGAATAATGCCGCCAGCCCCCAAGAACGAATGGGCTCCAATCTTACAGAACTGGTGAATACCTGCGGCACCGCCAACAATGACGTGGTCGTCCATGTGAACATGGCCTGCAATCGCAACACTGTTTGCAATAATAATGTCGTTGCCAAGGACACAATCATGGGCAACATGAGAGTTGGCCATAAATAAACAGCGAGAACCAATTATAGTAATGCTGTTGTCTTGAATAGTGCCTCGGTGAACGGTTACCCCTTCCCTAAACTCATTATCGTCACCGATGACAAGTTCAGTAGGCTCGCCCGCATACTTCTTATCTTGGCAGTCTTCACCAATTGAAGAAAACTGATAAAATTTATTGTTTTTACCGATACGCGTTGGGCCGCGTACCACCACATGTGATTTCAGAATACAGCCATCGCCTATGGTGACATTGTCGTCTACCACACAAAATGGACCAATGGTGACATTTTCACCAATCGTTGCACTTTCTGAAATTACCGCAGTTGGATGGATCACGTTAAGCTATCTCTCTCATCGCACACATAAACTCTGCAACACAAGCGATATCGCCATCAACGCTTGCAGTGCCTTTAAATTTCCAAATCCCTCTGCGCTCTTTAACTAGAGCAACATCAAACTCAAGCCTGTCACCTGGAACAACAGGACGCTTAAAGCGTGCGTTATCAATCCCTGCATACAAGTATAACTTATCATTGCTACCCATTGTCTTAAATCCTAAAACACCGGCAGCTTGTGCCATAGCTTCAAGAATTAATACACCTGGGAAAATTGGCTGTTCAGGGAAGTGCCCCATGAAACACGGCTCATTGATAGTGATATTCTTATAAGCCTTTACAGACTCACCCAGAACATAGTCTGTTACACGATCAACAAGTAGGAATGGATACCGATGAGGTAACAGTTCCAATATTTCCTGAATTTCGATGGTATTAAGTGAATTGGCCAAAAACTTTCTCCTGTATACAAGCATGACCTACAACTATTTTATACCAATACAGATGATTGATTGGCATTCTGGTCAAACTCGCCGTAAAAACTAAAAACGGCGGCAACCATACGCTGTTAAGCGCAAAAAACAAATCAGACCAACACCTTTGGGGAGTTGGTCTGATAAATTTTACAACTGACTAGTGCAGTTATTAGTTAGTTTTGCTTACTTGCTGAAGAACTTGCTCAGATAAGTCGTGCTCTTCTTTTGCAAACGCAACCGCACCAGCGTTAAGCACTAGGTCATAACCTTGCTTTGCTGCAACAGAGTCAATAGCTTGCTTGATTAGTCCAAGAAGCTTGTTGCGCTCTTCGTTGCTGCGACGTTGAATGTTTTGCTGCAAAGGTTGACCTTTCTTAGCTAGCTCTTCACGTACTGACAAGATTTTTTGTTCTAGTTCTTTCTTCTCTGCATCGCTCATTGTCGCTGCGTCGCGCTGAAGACGTTCTGCGTAGAACTGACCATCACGCTGCAGTTGATTCACTTCTTCAAGCTGATCTTTAAATTCAGCCTGAATAGCGTTTTGAATTTCAGCCGCTTGAGGCATCGCTTGGAAAATACCTTGCACATCGACAACTGCAACTTTCTGCTCAGCCATTACAGATGTACTAACTAAAGCGCTACCCAACATTGCTCCTGCAACGATATGTTTAACCAACTGTTTCAAAGGGAACTCCTTTTGTGAATCTTATTATAGAGCGCGCCTAAAAACGCGCTCGCTTTAATGTCTTAGAAAGTTTGACCAATGTTGAAAGTGAAGAATCTCGCATCGTCACCATCACGTTGCTGTATCGCTTTCGAGAAGCTGAATACCATCGGTCCCATTGGTGATACCCATTGGACCGATATACCTGCCGAGCTACGATACAGGCTCCAATCAGAATAGTCCAATAGCTCACCGCGTTGTGTAGATGCTATGTCAAACTGACGGTAATAGTCATAGTCGAACTCAGTATCCCACACGTTACCCACATCCACAAACAAACTTGTACGAACTGAGTTATCCATTTCTTCTTCAACAAATGGCGTAGGAACAATAAGCTCGATACCGCCAAGTGCCATCGCGTTACCACCTAGGCTTCGCGTTGACCAAGACAGCTGCGCATCAGCTGGATCGCCTGGGAACACTTCACCATCAGGCCCAACTATAGTACCCGTATTGCCTAGGAATACACCGCGAGGACCTACCGTGTTATTCTCGAATCCTCGTAGTGAATCAGAACCACCTGCTGTAAAGTTCTCTGTAAACGGTAATATTTGCTCATTGCCGTTAATATCACCGTAACCATTCCCGTAGCCAAGACGTACGCGCGCTAGGAAAGACCAGCGCTGGTTACGAGATAATGGGAAGTACCACTTACCGTCAAATACCGTTTTAAAATAGTTAACATCTGAGTTTGGTGTGGTAATGCTAAATGAAGCTCGTTGAGATGAACCCGCCGTTGGGAACAAACCACGGTTTAGCGTACTTCGACTCCAGCTTATGCTTGCCAGGTAACTATCGTATTTAATCGCTGCATCTGGGTCTTCACCGTTCGTAAACTGGTTATAAAACTGCTCAGTTTGCTCGTAGTAACCACGGTTGTATAGCTCAACGTTACTATAGGTTAAGCCAAAATTAATGCGGTTGAATTCGTTTATTGGATAACCAACATTCGCACCAATTGACCAACGCTTAGAATTGTACTGGATAACGTTAAAGTCTGAGCCGTCAAACTCACTGTAACCTAAACTACCACCCAAGCTAATCCCGTCAATCGTGAAGTAAGGATCGTTATAAGTAATCTGTGCGCTGCGCTGATATGAAACTGTGCTTAGGTTAAGGCCAACTCGTTTACCTGTACCCAAGAAGTTATCTTGCTGGATACCCGCCTGTAGGCTTAACTTGGTTCTGTCACCATAGCCGATACCCGCATTAAATGAGCCAGAAGGCTGCTCTTTAACGTTATAATTAACGTCAACCTTATCTTCAGAGCCAGGAATACGTACAGTTTCATACTCTACTTCTTCCATATAAGTAAGTCGAGAAAGCTGGTTCTTGGAAGACTCTAGCAAGTTATTTGAAAGCCACGTGCCTTCCATCTGGCTGACATTTTGACGCAGAACACTATCGGCAGTTACTACGTTGCCGTTAAATTTAATGCGGTTAACATAAATACGCTTGCCCGGATCAACAGATAACGTCAACTTAACTGTTTTGTCTTCGTCATTAATTTCAGGAACGGTAGTAACCGTTGGATAAGCATATCCGAAACGACCAAGATATTTACTGATGAACTCTTCTGTATAGGTTACTTCGGCTTGGTTATATAGCTCACCTTCTGTCAGCGGAAGCACGCGCTCAATATATTCTTCATGGCCAAGTACATCACCTACTAATTCAACTTCTGAAATAGTGTACTGCTCACCTTCGGTTACATTCATAGCAATGTAGATGCCCGACTTTTCGGGTGTCATTGATACTTGGGTAGAGTCAACATTAAAGCGAAGGTAACCACGGTTTAAGTAATGGTTACGCAGCGTTTCCATATCCCCTTGCAGCGTTTGCTGCTGGTAGCGAGTTTCCGACAGGAAATCCCACCAAGGCGTATCGTATTGCAGCTCGAAAGCCTCCATCAGCTCTTCGTCTGAGAAGATTTCGTTACCTACAATATTGATTTGTTCAATTTCAGCCGCGTCGCCCTCTTCGAAAAGTAATTTCAAGTCAACACGGTTACGCGGTAGCGGCGTTATAATAGCCGTCACGTCAGCATTATATTTACCTATGCTGTAAAAGAAGTCTTTCAGGCCATTCTCGATAGAGGTTAGTACGGTCTTATCGAGCGGCTCACCAATACGAACGCCGTTTCCGTCTAAGCTTTCCTGAAGTTGCTCATCTTTAATATCATCGTTGCCTTCAAAGATGATATTACTAATGGTAGGACGCTCAGCGACACGCACGACAAGCGTATTGCCATCACGGAGAATTTCAACATTTTCAAAGTGAGTTGAAGAGTACAACGAGCGAATAAGCTGCGTTACCCTGAATGTATTAAGCTCGTCGCCAACTTGAACGGGCAAGTAGGTTAAGGCTGCACCAAGTGCAACTCGTTGCAAACCTTCTACGCGAATGTCTTCAACGACAAATTCACTGTCTTGCGCCGCAGCATTGGCAAAGCTAGCACTGGAAAGAATGGCTCCGGCTGCTACTAACTGTTTTAACTTCATCTATTTTTCTTTTCCTGGCCGCGTTTTGTATTAGCTGTTTTGTACTTCCTGATTTGTATCAGGTTATGCGAGCGATATCGTTAAAAATTGCGATACCCATGATCATAAACAGAAGCACGCCACCTATTCTGTAACCCCATTCCTGCACCGCTTCAGGCACAGGTTTGCCTGTGATCCACTCCACGATAAAAAACATGAGGTGACCACCGTCAAGCATGGGCAAGGGTAATAAATTTATTATGCCTAAATTTACGCTTATTAAGGCAAGAAAACTCAAAAAGTACGCAAGTCCATACCCAGCACTTGTTCCCGCACCTTGAGCAATTGAGATAGGCCCACTCAAATTCTTCACTGACACGTCGCCCGTGATGAGCTTACCTATCATTTCGACACTGAGTGTCATAAGACGCCATGTTTTATCTAGCGCCTTCCCAATAGCCTCTATAATGCCATATTGATGCGTAAACACATACCCTTCTGGCCAAGGCTCAAATGTTGGGCTTACACCGAGATATCCACTTTGCCCTTGTGGTGTATCGCGGCGCGCTATCGTGGCATCTAACGTCAGTTGTTGTCCATCCCTTTGTATATCAAGCGAGATATTCTCGCCGGGACTTTCAACAATAACGTCAACTAATCGCTCCCACGATGACAACTTAGCGCCATTTAATGCAAGAAGCTCATCACCGGGTTTTAAACCCGCTTGCTGAGCCGCGCTTCCTTCACCTACAAACCCAACGGTTAACGTTGCATCTGGACGATAAGGGGTTAACCCTAAGCTGCTTAAAGGAGACTCGCTATCTGGGTCAAAGTTCCAAGAACCCAGTGTAAAAGTCAGTTCTTTTTCAACATTTGACGAATTTTTAACCGTAACATTGGCTTTTTCGGCGCCAATATTAGAGACTATTTCCAGGTTTACCGCTTCCCAATCAGGCGTAACCCTGTCGCCTACTTTGATGATTTCATCACCCGCTTGCACACCAGCTAGTGCAGCGATGCTCTCTGGTTCAACGCTTTTAACCACAGGTTTCACGGTTTCCAAGCCTACTAAATACATCAACCACAATGCGAAAAACGCAAAAATAAAGTTAACGCCAGGACCTGCCGCAATAACCGCCATGCGCTGCAATACGGGTTTATTGTTGAAGGCTTTATCTTCTAACTCCGGCGGTACGTCGTCAATGCGTCCATCGAGCATGCGCACGTATCCACCTAATGGGATCATAGCGATGACATATTCTGTGCCTGATTTACTTGTTTTACGCCATATAGGCTTTCCAAAACCAATTGAGAAGCGCTCTACCTGTACACCGCATTTACGAGCCACATAAAAGTGTCCCCATTCATGTACGGCAACCAAAATACCTAGGGCTACAATGAATGCACCAAGGCTCCATAAAAATGCTAGCACTGGAATTTACCTCGAATAATCTCGTTAGCCTTTGTTCTTGCAAGGCTGTCTTGCTCTAGTATTTGCTGAATAGAATTCACCGACACATTGGGCAGAGCATTAAGCGTGGCGTCATTTACTTTAGCAATATCGCAAAACTGAATTTTGCCTTCTAGAAAGGCCTCGACTGCCACTTCATTTGACGCATTCACTCGCGTTGTTGCACATTGCCCTTCTTTACACGCATCAATAGCCAGCTTCAAATTCGGATAACGTTTAAAGCAAGGGGTTTGAAAACTGAAATTGCCAATGTCAGAAAAGTCGAGCGGCGTAACGCCCGCTTCGATTCGCTCAGGATGCGCCAAACCATAGGCAATAGGGGTACGCATGTCAGGGTTACCCATTTGTGCGATCACCGAGCCATCAACATATTGCACCATAGAATGAATAATACTTTGCGGGTGAATAACCACATCAATATCATCTGCACCAGCACCGAACAACCAACAGGCTTCAATGAACTCCAGCCCCTTGTTCATCATAGTTGCAGAATCGATTGTAATTTTTCTGCCCATCGACCAGTTAGGGTGTGTACTGGCTTCATCGATTGTAATTGACGAGAAGCTATCAAGCGGTCTTTCTCTAAACGGACCACCAGAACCCGTTAAGAGAATTTTACGAATGCCGGATGCGGCAAAGTTACCGTATTCATAATCGTGCGGTAGGCACTGGAATATGGCGTTGTGTTCGCTGTCAATAGGAAGAATTTCAGCGCCGCTTTGGTTCGCAGCCTCGATAAATAAAGCACCAGACATGACTAACGCTTCTTTATTGGCAAGCAAAACCCGTTTACCCGCCTTTACTGCCGCCAGTGTGGGTAAAAGCCCTGCTGCACCCACAATGGCTGCCATTACAGCATCAACTTCAGGCGCGCTCGATACTTCTTCCAGCGCCTTAGCGCCAGCGAGGATCTCTGCATCAACACCGTACTGAGATGCTAACTCACAGGCTAGTTTGTAGTGAGCGTCATCTGCAATTACCACATAGCGCGGCGCGCACTTTTGAGCCTGCTCCATAAGCAATTCAAGCTGTGAGTTGCCAGTAATAGCAAATACGCGATATTTGTCTGGGTGGCGGTTTATTACGTCGAGTGTATTACAACCAATGGAGCCTGTGGCCCCTAACACTGTTACTGTTTGCATTACGCCATCCAGGTTACATAGCAGAACGCAAAAACAGGGAATGCCGCGGTTAAGCTGTCGATTCTATCGAGTACACCACCGTGTCCAGGGAGAATTTTGCCGCTGTCTTTAATGCCCGCACAACGCTTAAGCATGCTTTCGTTTAAATCGCCAAGGGCGGAAACAGCCACCGTAATACCGCCAATAGCAAGGTGAAGCCAAATACGCGAAGGCTCTACCTGATAGTGAAGGGCCGCAAAAGCGATAATAGCGAATGAAGCTGCAATACCGCCTAACAAGCCTTCTAAACTTTTACCTGGCGATACGTTAGGGCGTAGCTTATGGCGTCCGAATTTCACGCCAACAAAGAATGCACCTATATCTGCAGCCCAAACAATCCCCAGCACATAGAAGATGAGTGAAGCGCCGTAGAAAGGATCAACATCGTGCAAGCTCGTACGAAGCGCAACAACCGCTACCCATGTGGGTATAAGCGTAAGTGCCCCAAATAAGGTTCTAACGCTGCGACTGTCTTTCCAGAACTTGGAATATTTGGGATAGGCTAGCACCATAAATAAAGACGCTATCCACCATAATACGGCAACCGTTAATATGGCACGGTATAAACCATGTAATTGGCCTTGATACCAAATCGTGCTGGCATCAACAATAAGAGACAAAGCTATACATATGGCAAAGGCACCTGCCATATAAATGAGCTTTTTAGGACGTTCACATACGCCCGACATATTCGCCCATTCATAAGCGCCAATGCCGACAACACCAGCAATGGCTATTTCAAACCAAAAAATAGGAAGAAAAAGAATAGCGTAAAGCGCCAGTGGCGCGAGGATTAATGCAGTTATTATTCGTTGTTTTAGCATAATTTGCCCTTGGCTATCGTTACCAGGGCAAGCCTGATAATTGCCTGTATGGTGTTAACCATCGGCTGTGACTACCTGTTCACCGGTTAAACCGAAGCGACGTTGGCGAACGTTAAAATCGTCTACGGCCAATTGAAACACGTCTTCGTTGAAGTCGGGCCATAGTACGTCGGTAAAGTACAACTCTGCATAGGCACATTGCCACAGCAAGAAGTTGCTAATACGGTGTTCGCCACCTGTGCGAATAAGAAGGTCTAACTCAGGAAGGTTAGCTGTTGAAATGTGCGCATTCAGTGCGTCTTCACAGATGCTTTCCACATCAAGTTCGCCGCTTTTCACTTGCGTAGCAAGCTGCTTAGCCGCGTTTACAATGTCCCATCTACCACCGTAATTTGCGGCGATATTCAAGACCAAATCTTTGTTGTCTTTGGTCATGTCTTCAGCTTTACGAATTTTTTCGACAAGCTTGGCATCAAACGCCTCAACATCACCAATAACCTGTAGACGTACACCATTTTTGTGTAGTCTTTTTGCTTCGCTATTGAGGACAAGATTGAACAGCTCCATTAAGACACTGACTTCTTCCTCAGGACGTTTCCAGTTCTCACTTGAAAACGCGAATAGCGTAAGTGATTCAATACCGTTTTGACGTGCAAAGCGCACAACAGAACGAACAGACTCTACCCCGGCTTTATGACCAAAGGTACGAATTTTCCCTTTCTTTTGCGCCCATCGACCATTGCCATCCATAATGATTGCAACATGCTTCGGGCCAGCAGATTCTGCTGGCACCTCTGCTTTTGTCGATTTGGCTGCGCTTAAACGCTTTCCAATCATAATACTTACTTATACTTCCATTAGTTCTTTTTCTTTGTCAGCAAGCATGCTGTCAACTTTCTTAATGAAATCGTTAGTAATAGATTGAATGTTCTCTTCAGCAGCGCGGCTCTCATCTTCACTGATTTCTTTTTCTTTAAGAAGATCTTTGATGTCACCGTTCGCGTCACGACGGATGTTACGGATAGCGACACGACCACCTTCCGCTTCATTGCGAACAACGCGGATAAGGTCTTTACGACGCTCTTCAGTAAGAGGAGGAAGTGGAATACGAATTGAACCACCTGCACTCATTGGGTTTAAACCCAAATCAGACTGCATAATGGCTTTTTCTACCGCTTGAATGGCGCTTTTATCAAACACAGTTAACGCTAGGGTACGACTGTCTTCTGCTACGACGTTAGCCACTTGCTTTAGCGGCGTGTCTACGCCGTAATAAGGTACCATGATGCCATCTAGAAAGCTTGGATGCGCACGACCTGTGCGGATTTTGCTGAATTGGCCCTTAAGAGAAACTAGGCTTTTTTCCATGCGCTCTTGCGCATCTAATTCAATTTCATCAATCACGATTTGTATCCTATTGTTCTTAATTAATCGTTGTCAGCGTGGCGAATAACAGTACCTTCTTTTTCGCCCATCACAACACGCTTCAGGCAACCTGGCTTATTCATGTTGAATACGCGAATTGGCAAGCTGTGATCGCGCGCCAAAGTAAACGCTGACAAGTCCATCACTTTAAGTTCTTTTTCTAGTACTTCTTGATAAGTCAGTTCTTCGTAAAGCGTTGCTTCTGGGTTTTTCACCGGATCATCACTATAAACACCATCAACTTTTGTCGCTTTCAATACCGCATCGGCTTCAATTTCGATACCGCGTAAACAAGCCGCTGAGTCTGTGGTGAAGAAAGGGTTGCCTGTACCGGCAGAGAAGATAACAACACGGCCTGACTTAAGAAGGCTAATGGCTTCTGCCCAGTTGTAGGCATCGCAAACACCGTTTAGCGGTATTGCTGACATCATTCGCGCATTTACAAATGCACGATGAAGCGCATCGCGCATGGCTAAGCCATTCATTACGGTAGCCAGCATTCCCATGTGATCGCCAACAACGCGGTTCATTCCCGCTTTTGCTAAGCCTTCGCCACGGAACAAGTTACCACCACCGATAACAAGACCAACTTGAACACCAAGTTCAACCAGCTCTTTAATTTCTTGCGCCATTCTATCTAGCACTTTAGGGTCTATGCCAAAGCCTTCCGCCCCCATTAGGGCTTCACCACTAAGCTTTAACAAAATGCGTCGGTATGCTGATTTTGGTGTGATACTCATAGTTTGAATTGTCCTCGTAAACCCGTTTTGTCCTATGTCTTTCAACAAGCCACTGATGTAAAAAACATAGGACAAAGCGCTTTCGTTTGTCAGGCAGGCGCGTACTTAATCTCGCCTAGCTTCACACTTACGCATTGCAATGGCAACACTAAAGACGTTCAGCTATAAAAAAGCACCTCCTAAGAGGTGCTTTGTAGTTTATCTAACTATTGCTTAATGCAAAAGATAAACACTCAATTATTTCTTAGCAGCAGCCATTTGAGCAGCTACTTCAGCAGCGAAGTCTTCAGTCTTCTTCTCGATACCTTCACCAACTTCGAAACGTACGAAGTTGATTACGTCTGCGCTGTTGTTCTTAAGAAGCTCAGCAACAGAGATTGAAGGATCTTTAACGAAAGGCTGACCAGTCAAGCTCACTTCGCCAGTGAACTTCTTCATGCGGCCTGCAACCATTTTCTCAGCGATATCAGCTGGCTTACCAGACTGGATAGCGATTTCGATTTGGATTTCTTTCTCTTTCTCAACAACTTCTGCTGGAACGTTTTCAGGCTTAACGAACTGCGGGCTTGCAGCTGCAACGTGCATTGCAACGTCTTTCGCTAGCTCTTCGTCACCGCCAGTAAGAATAGAGATAACACCAATACGGCCGCCGTGTACATACGCGCCTAGTGTATCGCCTTCAACGTTGATAACGCGACGAGGAGAGATGTTTTCGCCGATTTTAGCAACAAGTGCGTCACGAACTTCGCTTACTTTAGAACCGTTAAGTTCTGCATCGTTAAGCGCGTCGATGTCGTTGATGTTGTTAGCAGCAGCTACTTCTAGTAGCTCGTTACCGAACTTAAGGAAACCTTCGTCACGTGCTACGAAGTCAGTTTCACAGTTAAGTTCAAGCATAGTCGCACGACCTGCTTCAACCTTAGTAAGGATTACACCTTCAGCTGCGATACGGCCTGCTTTTTTAGCCGCTTTCGCTTGGCCTGATTTACGCATGTTTTCAATGGCTAACTCAATGTCACCATCCGTTTCAACCAGGGCTTTTTTACAATCCAGCATACCTGCGCCAGTACGTTCGCGCAGTTCTTTAACTAGTGCTGCAGTCACTGCCATTTTTCAATTCCTCAGCATTAAATATAAATTCGTTAGGTAAAAGGGGCGATGTCGCCCCTCTCAATACGTTTCGTATTGTAGTACTGCCATATTATTAAGATATGACAGTAAGCAATCAGAATTACTCTGCTGCTTCTACGAAGTCGTCTTGCTCAGCTTGTACTTCAAGGTTGCTTTCGCGACCTGAGTTGATAGCGTTTGCAGCAGCATCCAAGTAAAGTTGGATAGCGCGGATAGCATCGTCGTTACCAGGGATGATGTAATCAACACCGTCTGGGTTAGAGTTAGTATCAACAACACCAACAACAGGAATACCTAGGTTACGAGCTTCTGTTACAGCAATGTGCTCGTGATCTGCGTCGATAACAAAGATCGCGTCTGGAAGACCGCCCATGTCTTTGATACCGCCAAGGCTGTTTTCAAGCTTGTCCATTTCGCGCTGAAGCATAAGTGCTTCTTTCTTAGTTAGCTTCTCAAACGTACCGTCTTGGCTTTGCTGCTCAAGATCTTTAAGACGCTTGATTGACTGACGTACTGTTTTCCAGTTAGTCAGCATACCACCTAACCAACGCTTATTTACGTAGTACTGGTCGCACTTAAGAGCAGCATCTTTAACTGCTTCGCCAGCTGCGCGCTTAGTACCAACGAAAAGGATTTTACCTTTCTTAGACGCAACACCTGAAAGGTAGTTAAGTGCGTTGTTGAAAAGTGGAACCGTTTTTTCAAGGTTGATGATATGAACTTTGTTACGAGCGCCGAAGATGAAAGGCTTCATCTTTGGGTTCCAGTAACGAGTTTGGTGACCGAAATGCACACCTGCTTTCAGCATGTCACGCATAGAAACATTAGCCATTTTATTTTCCTCTTGGGGTTAGGCCTCCATATACCCCTTGTATCGATTCAGGCCAACCTAAATTGAACTGAACACCCCGATACGAAGTGTCGGTATATGTGTGTTTTAATAAAATAAATTTACCCTCTAAAACGGTGCCAAATGCACGTGGCAAAATGAGCTTTCCGTCAGGGCGCGCGCTTTATACCACAATCCCATCTAAGCCTCAAGTTTTGAGGGTAAAAAGCGACAAACTGAAGTATTTAGGTAAAAGAAAGTATAGAACCCTTAATGAGCTCGCTTTCCACCTCAGCCCTTACCAGATAAAATCCCGCAATATCAAAACCTTACTAAGATTGACCTGAATAGTGTTATAATGCGTAAGTAATCAAAATTCTTCATCAAACTAGTTTCAAACGATTTGAGAGGCGCTGTGACAGCTATTATCAAAACCCCAGAAGAAATCGAAAAAATGCGCGTAGCCGGTAAATTGGCAGCCGAAGTGCTTACTATGATAGGGCCTTACGTAAAGAAAGGCGTTACCACTGATGAGCTAAATACTATTTGCCACGACTATATTGTAAATGAGCAAAAAGCGGTACCTGCGCCTTTAAACTACGGCCACCCGCCTTTTCCTAAATCTATCTGCACGTCAGTAAACCACTGTATTTGCCACGGTATTCCTTCTGATAAGAAACTGAAAGACGGCGACATCATTAATATCGACGTCACAGTTATTAAAGATGGCTATCATGGCGATACGTCAAAGATGTTTGTGGTGGGTAAGCCTTCTATCCTTGCAGAGCGCCTAATTCGCGTTACCCAAGAATGCTTATATAAAGCTATTGAGCAAGTGAAACCGGGTATGCGCCTTGGCGATATCGGTCATATTTGTCAAACCCACGCAGAAGCGCATAACTATTCAATAGTTCGTGAATACTGCGGCCACGGTATTGGCGCTAGTTTCCACGAAGAACCACAAATTGTTCACTACGGTAAGCCAGGTACAGGTGATGTGTTAGAGCCAGGTATGTGCTTTACCATCGAGCCTATGGTCAACGCAGGCAAGCGCTACTCAAAAGTGCTACCAGACCAATGGACTGTGGTAACTAAAGACAGAAGTTTAAGCGCTCAATGGGAGCACACCCTATTGGTCACTGAAACCGGCGTTGAGATTCTTACGCTTCGCGAAGAAGAAACCTTGGAACGCATCATTTCTCACGGATAAATCGACTTCGACAATATTGATAACGTTTCGAATAATCGCGTTAAAAATATGATTTCAGAAGATTGAGTCTATCGAATTATGCAAAGCAGCCGTTGAATTCGCGGCTGCTTTTTTATTGGCTCGTTAGCTCAAATTCCAACTATCAAAGTTCGGCATCGTGTTCGCACTCCCCTCATATTTACTGCGCTACACACCTATAACAAAAAACCATAAATATTCACAATTCAACCTAACTTATGCATTAATTTGCTACTGCGAACTACTAGCAATTCATGCTATTGTTCTTAGCGTCTAAAAAGAAGTCTATTTCAAAGGTGTATTTTGACGCTGCAATCACTGATAAAGAATATCGACACAATTAGCTCTGTTGATGAAATCCCCGCCATTAAATCGTGCGTGGAAGCCAGTTATGCCTGGATAACGGAGTCCTTCGACGCTACGCCGGTTAATCAACTCGTTACCGGTCGTGCACAGTTCGTCGATGCGTTGCTTTGTCACCTTTGGCAACTTTATGGTTTAGATACCGTCGACGAATTATCGCTTTGCGCCGTTGGTGGTTACGGCCGTGGTCATCTGCAACCTCATTCAGACATCGATTTACTCATAGTTAGTAAAAAGAAGCTTAAGCCCGATGTACAAGAAAAAATTGGCATGTTCATCACTCTTTTATGGGATATCAAATTAGATGTTGGGCAGTCAGTTCGCACTATTAAAGAAACGGTTAAGCTAGCAAAAGACGATATTACGATTGCAACCAATTTAGTGGAAAGCCGATTACTTTGTGGAAGCGAAGCCACCTTTGATAAATTGTGGGATGAAGTTAACGGTCGAAACTCATGGTCGAGCAAAGCGTTTTTCTCAGCCAAGTATGACGAGCAAAAAAAACGCCACGCCAAATTCAACGGTACCGCTTATAACCTTGAACCTAACATCAAAGAAAACCCAGGGTGTTTGCGAGATATTCAGTCTATTGGCTGGGTCGCGAAAAAGCATTTTAAAGAATACGACGGCTGGAACTTAGTTGGCCACGGCTACTTTACCGAGCAAGAGCACAGTGAGTTAATTGCTTGTCGCATGCACCTTTGGAAAATGCGCTGTGCACTGCATCTGATTGCAGGCAGAAGCGAAAACCGACTGCTGTTTGATTACCAACCTGACGTCGCAAAAATGATGGGATATGGTGAAGAAGGCAAATCATCTGTCGAGAAAATGATGCGGGACTTTTTCCGTACCGTGGCGCGGGTGTCTGAGCTAAACCAAATGCTGCTTCAGCGCTTCAAGTACGACATGCTGAACCAAAGCGTTCAGAAAAGCGTGATCATAAACGAAGATTTCGAACTGCTCGATAACATGATATCGCCACGACACGAAACCGTGTTCTCCTCTCCCGAAGCAATCTTGGACTTTCTGCATTTGGTGGCTAACACGCCAGAAGTACAAGGCCTCAGTACGATTTGCATACGTCAGCTGCGCAACGCTCACCGCGCTTTTGAAGCAGAATACTATGTTGAGCGCCCGCTGTGCCGCGAAAAATTCATGCGCTTAATGAAACAGCCTGAGTTCTTTGATTTTGCATGGGACATCATGCATCAATACGGCATTTTACAAGCTTACCTTCCTGAATGGGATGCCATTGTTGGTATGATGCAGTTCGACCTGTTTCACGCCTACACGGTGGACGAACACACTCACCGATTAGTGAAGCATGTTAACTACTTTTTCTCAAAGGCAAATAAAGACTTCCCACGCTGCGGCAGAATTTGCAGAAACCTTGATAAACCAGAAGTGCTTTACATCGCTGCTATTTTCCACGATATCGCCAAAGGTAGAAATGGCGATCATTCCACATTAGGCGCCCAAGATGTAGCAAAGTTCTGTCAGCAACACGATGTTCCCAGCGACGATGCTGAAATGATTGCATGGCTTGTAGAAAACCACCTACTGATGTCAGTGGTAGCCCAACGCCGCGATATTTATGACCCTGACGTTATAAGCGAGTTTGCTGGCGCGGTAAGAAGCCACAATCACCTTAATTTGCTTTATACGCTCACCCTTGCCGATATTCGTGCCACCAATGACAATCTTTGGAACGACTGGAAAGCATCTTTACTTCGCGAATTATATTTAATGACGCAAAAGGCATTGGATAATGGACTACAGTGTCAAGTAACATTGAACGAGCGAGTAACTACTCACAAACACCAAGCAAGGCAAATTTTGCAAGAGCGCGCTATTGAGCCTGTTGCTATTGATGCATTGTGGGCCCGCCTGGACGACGATTACTTTGTTCGCTTTAAGCCTACTCAAATCGCGTGGCATACTGACGAAATTATTAAAGCTCAGAATGAATGGCTTACACCAGAGCACGATGGTCTGTTAGTAAAAGCAAATGATAACAGTGCGAAAGGTGGCACTGAGGTGTTTGTTTACGGCAAAGATAGAAAAGCATTGTTTGCGCAAGTCGCGTCAGTGCTGGACAGTCGCAACTGTTCAATTCACGACGCCCACGTTACCGTAACTAGAGACGGCTATGTGTTCGATAGCATGCTTATTCTTGAAAATGACGGCAGTCGTATAAGCTCAGAGTCTCGCATTGCGTCCATTGAAAATGCTATTTCTGCCCAACTTGAAAAGCCGGGGCGTTCGCACGAAAATAAGCGTAAATTGCCTCGGCAAATGAAACAACTTGACGTGCCTACTAAGGTACGCTTTTTCAATATCAACGATGAAGCCACGCTTATTGAGTTAGAAGCCCTAGACGCTCCGGGCATTTTAGCTAAAATTGGTCACGCATTCGTTGATACTAATATGACGCTTAAGCTTGCGAAAATTGCTACCATTGGCGAGCGAGCCGAAGATATTTTTATCGTCAGCAATGAGGCTGGCAAAGCATTAACCCAAGAACAACAGGTGAACCTTAAAAAGCGTATCCTGTTCAAACTCGACCAACTTGAAGATATCACAATACCATGAATGAATTGAAAGCCATCATTGAAGACGCCTTCGAAAATCGCGATAGCATTAGCCCTTCATCTGCACCTGATGAAGTAAGAGATGCAGTAGCACAAGCTATTGACCTTTTAAACACAGGTAAAGCGCGCGTTGCAGAAAAAATTGCTGGCGAATGGGTAGTACATCAATGGCTTAAAAAAGCTGTTCTACTTTTCTTCCGTCTTCACAACAACGATGTGATTGAAGGCGCCGAAAGTAAATTTTATGACAAAGTACCGCTTAAGTATACAAACTATACTGCTGAACAGTTTGCGGCTGACGGCGCGCGTATTGTTCCACCAGCAGCGGTACGTACGGGTACATTCGTAGGTAAGAACGCGGTTGTTATGCCTTCTTACGTAAACATTGGTGCGTTTGTTGATGAAGGTACTATGGTTGATACATGGGCGACAGTAGGCTCGTGCGCGCAAATTGGTAAGAATGTTCACCTTTCAGGTGGCGTGGGTATTGGCGGCGTATTAGAACCACTTCAGGCTAACCCCACCATTATTGAAGATAACTGCTTTATCGGCGCGCGTTCTGAAATCGTAGAAGGCGTGATTGTTGAAGAAGGTTCTGTTATCTCAATGGGCGTTTACATCGGTCAGAGCACTCGTATTTATGACCGCGAAACCGGTGAAGTTCACTATGGCCGTGTACCAGCAGGTTCAGTAGTAGTGGCGGGCAACCTGCCAAGCGCAGATGGTAAATACAGCCTTTACGCCGCTATCATCGTGAAGAAAGTAGATGCGAAGACCCGCGCGAAAGTAGGTATCAACGCGCTACTTCGCGGCGTAGAATAAGCAGTACTTCTGGCTTATCGCTAACGGCTCGGGTTAATTTCAATTAGCCGAGCCACATGCTGAAAGACTCACAAATTAAAAGAGGCGCTTATGCGCCTCTTTCTTTTCGTAATCAGGACACTCCTAAGACTTAAGCCAACAGCTTGTCTTTAATGGTGTTGACCCACTCAACTACGTCTTTTTCGGGCTCTAGGGTTTCAATCGCGTCAACCTCTAACATATCGGCAACTGCGTTACCTTGTAGCTCGGTAAGCAACGCATGAAACTGTTTACCTGCACCACAGAAACTTTCGCCATAGCTGCTATCGCCTAGGGCTGCCACCGCGAATGGCTTGCCGGTTAGCATAGGCGATTCGTCTTTCAGATCTGAAAACACAAACTCAAGGTTTGGTGGTACATCGCCCTGCCCTGTTGTAGAGGTAATGATCAAAAGTGCGTCAGCATCAGTAAAATCTGCAACCGACGGGTCGCTTTCAAGTGAGCAATCCACGCCCTGTTCAGCTAAGTTCTCTTCCACCTGCTCAGCTACGTGTTGCGCATTGCCGTAAACTGTACCCGCAATAATTTTCAATGTTGCCATTTTTACCTCTTAAACCAATGATCGTCGCCTTTGTCGACAGGCGGAAATTCTTACTATTTTATCAACCTAAACGCAAAACGGCGCTAATTTTTCGAGCCATAGTCGCATTTCACTGTGCATCTGTGAATTAATCGTTACCCACTTTCCAGTGATAGGATGAGAAAAGCCCATTTGAGTACAACTTAAGGCCAAATTGTTAAAATTAAAGTGCTGCTTGGCGAATTTGTTTTGTTTACCGTCCCCGTGAGTCGTGTCGCCGATAATGGGGTGACGAATATGAACCATGTGCCGACGAAGCTGATGTTTGCGACCGGTACTAGGAGAAAGCTTAACTAGCGAATATCGTGCACTTTGGTATTTGCCCACAGGCTCAGGCACTTCGAACTTTGCCACTGACTGATACATAGTTGATGCAGGTTGTGGCGGCTGCTGCGGGCGCTTATGCTTGTCTGCAATTTTGTCGTAGCGGTATTTTAGGGCGTAATCGATATACCCTGTGTGATGCACAAAACCGCGAACTATAGCGTGATACGTTTTTACTACCTGCTTGTCCATCATCTGCTGTCCAAGCTTTGCTGCAATTTCTGAGCTAAAGCTAAACACCAGCACACCTGAAGTGGGTCGGTCTAAACGATGAGCAGGATAGACGTGCTGGCCTATTTGGTCTCTAAGTGTCTGTACTGCGAACACCGTTTCATGTCTATCAATCGGGCTTCTGTGTACTAGTAGGCCAGGCGGCTTCTCAATCGCGATGATATGTTCATCTTGGTACAGCACAGGTAAATGAAGAGCATTAACGCTATCTTCCTCACCAACGTCTACCTTTCCTATTGTTTGCTCATCTGAATGCACAGTTAATTGGCCTTTTAAATCGTTCTGCATAGTGCGTTGTGTTTACTCACCCAATGTCTCCATTGGCAATATTATCAATAACTTGAAGCTGGGACAGAGTGCGCTGATGCGCCGATGACAGATATATTTCTGCTGCGGGCGCAATTTGCATGGGTGGTAAAGGCATTTCCTGTTTCAACAAAATGCGCATTTTGGGTATAAAAATAAAAGCCAACCAACTCTCAAACGCTAAACAGTCGACCGCAAAAGGAACCGCACTTTCCATAGCATTATTTAGGTCTTGTTCCGAAGGCTCTTCATTTGGCCAAATACCATCCTGATACATGTCTGTTTCTAATTGTATCAATGCTTTACTTAATGCTATGTGATGAGTGCTATTCGTTTTAATCACATCCTCTCCGCAATTCAAAAACGCTTCTATTTCGAAGCGCGCAGTATATCAGGGGCTAAAGGTCAACATAAGTCCGCGTGTCTTATCGTTGAATTTCTTCTGCTGTGATACCATTACCCGTCTTTGTTGGCGGTATCTCATCGATGTGCCCCTTTGAATAGATGTGACAGCCTGGCAAATTTTGATTAAAGCAGTATTTTGGAACGAGTTATGAGCGCTAACGGTATTAATTCTATCAGCGAGTTTTTGTTACATGCAGGCACTGAATATCAGGTTTTTGATTTAGGTCGTCGCCTTGAACCCACCGATAGTCAAACCTTTCTAGAAATAGAAAACGGCAGTGCTTACGCGCCCTACCCTCGTCAGCAGCATGCGTGGTTCGGCATCGTCTTTTGGAATAAAAATGCCTCCACGCAACACTATATTTGGTTTGTGAAACTGCCGCTTGATGAGCAAGGCTTAGTGGTTGCCGCAGCAAGAAATCATTTTCTAGAGATTATTGTTGATGCACTAGGTCAGTCGGTTGCTGAAGATACTGAAAACGCACAAACACTGCCTGACAATCCTTATTCGTTTGTTCCCAATCAATCGCAGCTTGCTCAATTTAACGCACTAGTTAAACGCACCCTAAGCCAACCTTTAAGTGAAGAGGCGCAAAAAGTTGAGGCCTACGTTCAAGCCCCGCAACTTGTTGATTGGCAGCAAATATCCATGCAGAGCGTGGCCGACTTTGTACATAGCCTAAGCCATCACCCCAAACAAGATGTATTAGCGCAGGCAATTAAAACCAACACCTCACTTTACTCGGACGTTTTCCTTAACACATTGATGGAAATGAGTGAAAGCGTTTCTCTGCCTGAAAATTTATTAGCGGCGTATTTGGATGAGATAGATAAAAGTGACGACATCAATTTAGCGGCGTTAAGAGGCACGTCAGAGGGTACCTTTAACCCGACCATTAACAACAAACTACTCGAACTATTAAAAAGCGAAAAGTCGCAGAGACTTGATATTTTAAGCGTTATTGCAGCACGTCATTTCGAGCAAATGGAACCACTACTGCTTAGTGCCTTTTTAGAGCAGGCGGCAAACGTTGATGAAAAAGAGGGTCATAAGGGCACCTTATTCGCAGGCTTCTTTTCGGATTTAGTTCAAATCCCGAAGTTACGCAGACAAGTGCTAACACTTCTGCATTCCAAAGCCAACCCTCAGATTCTCAGTAATGCATTTCAACAATTGTTTGCACAAGCGAGAAAGTAAATGACGTTACTTGAGTTAGTGGTGTGGATGGTTATTGGGTTTACTGGCTATCAGTTTTGGCGCATACGGGCTATTTCTGAACGAACAAACGCTTACCTAAAACAATACTGCGATAAACATGGTTTGCAGTTGTTGAGCGTGGCAAGAGCAAAAACTCGGTTCTCGTTTAAATATGGTAAGCCAGACTGGCACAGTGTATTCAACTTTGAGTTCTCGAGTAATGGTGAGGACCGATATACTGGGGAAGTTGAATTAATAGGTGTAAGGGTTATGCGAACAGAGGTGCCGCCGCATAGGGTTTAAGCTTCTATGTCGAAGAGCGTGAGCGGCTCTTAATTCACCATTCAGGTCAGGTTTTACATAACAAGTGCACACGGATTGGTAATAACAGAGCCTGTAACAGATTCTGTGTAACTGCCATTAGTTAATATGCTTTTCGAGGCGTTCCTCGAACTCGATAATAAAACGACTCATCGCCTGACGCCAGTT
>NZ_JAKRFA010000023.1:0-63756 GCF_022348305.1 Alteromonas sp. MmMcT2-2 | reverse complement strand
TCCGATCACTTAAGGTAAAACTGGCAGGGACGAAAAAGAAGATGAAAAAGTGATCGGATAAAACCGAAACGACCGATCGGATTCACCGAAATACGCAGTATTCGTTCGCGAAAAAGCAGCCCTATGTAGCAAAATTGGCAAAAACTAAACGTGTGTACTGTTGTTAACTTTCTAATTAATGCGGAATTTGAGAGTCAATAGCCAGTTGTTTATAGTACGCTACAGTCGCAAACTGCGGTGCAGTTCTCTATCGCATTAACGGAGACGATAATGCTCAAAATCCAAGAGTGTAGAAATATGCAATAGCTTGCCTCGAATTACCAAGCTCCACGTCGATACCGTGAAACTGCTACCTCGCTATACGAAACTGCACTTCACCTACTATATAGATGCTAAATGGCAGTTACCTTCAAATAATATTTTTCTATTTAACAGTCGCTGTAAATAATTTAATTTCTTTAAAAGAAGTCGATTTTATTGGAGATAAATCAAAAACTGCCGCTATTCGGTCACGGGTAGTCTTTCCACAATGACTATCCATAAAAGTAAGCTGGCTATCGCTAATTGGAACATCAACCTCTTGTAAAAGTTGGTTTTTCCCAGCCTTTTTAGCTTCGATTTTTTTATTCAAATCCAACTCTAACTCAGTTAAGGTTGCGTAGCTTTCGGTTAATGTATAGGCACTGAACGTATTTTCCTGATTATAAAAGCTAATTGCCCAAGATGCGGATGGAGTACAGACAAGCAAACTAGTTGAAGCATTATCTTGAACATAGTTGAGCGCCTGCGCCCACTGTTCATTCTCTGAAGCTCTTTGAGTTGTAAAATCGTAAAAATAAAATAAGTGCAAAGATACGGTAACAATATAGATAGGAATCGAAAATCTCTCTTTTAAAGAGCTAAGGCATATAGCTAATAATAGGTAAGATATAACAGTCGAAAATAAAATTGTACGAGCCATAAAAATAGGCTTTACATATCCAGTTAGCCAGACTAGACAGAGCGTACTGAAACCCATGAAAATCAAGATATAGATAGTCTGGTAAGCTTTGTTTTTTATTAAGCTGACGAACCCGATACATAACAGACCTATAAAGGCAATATCCCAGAAAGAAACACTTTCAGGATCGGCTGAGATCTTTATAGACTTAGCTGTGGATAATACAAACTGAATTGGAGAAATATGTTTTAACCAATTAAACGAATTACCCTCGCCCGACAATACAGTTACAAGCGGCCATGGCAACCAAATTAAAAATAGTATTACGTTCGCAATGAACCACCTTTTAAATAATTCTTTATTACTCGTCTGATAGCAATGGTGAAAAACACAGAGATTAAACCCTAAAATATAGAAAACTGAAATATTGTGTGTATACAACGCACACGCAGCCAATAAGACGTAAGTAATCAGCCGACGATAAACTAGATTTTCAGAAATGATAAGCTGCAAAACACAGTAGAAGGCTGATACCCCGAAAAAAAACTGCATCGCATAAGCTCTTGCCTCTTGCGAGTATTCTATCTGATGAACTGAGAGCGCAAACAAAACACTTACTAAAAAGGCTATTTTTTTTCTGCAAAATAGTTCACATATTTTATAAAAGACAGCTACAGACAACGAACCAAACAATAAACTCACAAACCGCATGCTTAGTTCGCTGGTCTGGCCGTTTATATAGAGCTTGAGAAGCGTATAGTAAAGTGGCGGCGTGGGGTCGTAATTGGATATCCAAAGCGCGTCCCAACTATTACTCGCGATTCTGAAGTTCAGTGCCTCATCGAACCAAATTGAGTATGTTGAAACATCCCAAATTCTTAAGATGAAAGCGAATAAAAAAAGTAATACTAGGGCATAAATTTCGTTACTTTTTGCATTCATTTTATCCAGCTACCTTGTTTAAACATTTTTGTTTCTTAAAATGTATCGAGGTCGTTTTTTAGTTTCTACGTAGATGCGACCTATATACTCTCCAAGCACCCCTATGCCTATAAGCTGGACCCCGCCAAGGAATAATACCGATACCATTAAAGATGGATAACCTGGGACAGCATTTCCCCATATAATTTTTTCAACAATCATCAATAAACCGTATACGAATGAGAGTGACGAAATCATAAACCCTATATAAGTCCACATTCTCAGAGGTACTGTAGAAAAACCAGTGATCCCTTCTAATGCCAGATTCCATAACTTCCAGCCATTAAACTTTGTCGTACCAGCTACACGTTCATCTCGGGTGTATTCCACAATAGCAGTTTTCCCACCGCACCAAGACAAAATAGCTTTCATAAAGAGATTACGCTCTTCAAGTTGAATAATACTCTGAACTATCTTTTTATCTAAAAGCCTAAAATCGCCAACGTTTTCTTCTATTTTGGTATTGCTTATTTTGTTGTGGAAAGAGTAGAACCACTGGGCTGTTTTACGCTTGAGGTAAGTATCTGAATCTCGATTGGCGCGTTTAGCGAGCACCATTTCGTAGCCTTCTCGCCACTTAGCAATTAATTCATGAACAACTTCAATAGGATCTTGTAGGTCCACATCAATGGGAATAACCGCGTCACCATCGCTGTGCTCTAAACCTGCAAATAGCGCCGGCTCTTTTCCGAAGTTTTTAATAAAAGAAAGCGCTTTAACAGTCTCGTCACTTGACGCTAACTGAGTAATAATTTCCAGTGTTTTATCTGAACTA
Organism: Alteromonas sp. MmMcT2-2; assembly: GCF_022348305.1. NCBI lineage: Bacteria > Pseudomonadati > Pseudomonadota > Gammaproteobacteria > Alteromonadales > Alteromonadaceae > Alteromonas > Alteromonas sp. MmMcT2-2. The sequence continues at coordinate 61,060 of NZ_JAKRFA010000023.1, read as the reverse complement.
CCATCATCTATAAAAACGATCTGTACGTGGTACTGACTCAGCTCTGCTTTTACTCTGTCATAAAAAATGTTTATGACTTCTTCTTCATTAAAAACAGGAACAACTAGAGATATTTTTTCCATAGCTTTGCCTAGACCTGTTTAAAAACAACATATTTTGAAAACAAAAAACCAACTACTAAACTTGTTCCAGAGAACAATACTAGCGTAACTAACTCGTGCAATTCCCAGAAATCTGCTATAGAACCAAATGAGTATGCCAAGGCCCCCATAAACGTTGTAAAAGTAATGTAGCGACCGAGAGAAACGTTGGTCTTAAAAGTGAACTTACCATTTGCAAAGAATGAAAATGTAACAGCAATAATAAAAGCAATTAGGTTTGATTGAGCCTGACCATGACCAAAGTGGGTTAATGCGAAAAATGATAACCAATGGATTGCAGTGTTAATAACACCGACCGAGAGAAATCTTGAAAAAAGCGAGATAGCTGAAAAGCGTTTTGTTTTGTACAAAGCCATTCCCTAGCATTAAATATAAAAAAACAAAAATTTATTGATAGAATCACTGTTCTCTGTTATAGAAGCAGTGGCTAAAAATGAGACATGTAGAACCGCTAGTATACATTCTGTCACCCTTAATTCTATACATTTCTATTACTCACACACGGTTAAACTCAATGAAATACATCTTCAAAGGAAGTTATTTACATAATAATTACAGCAGATACTTTTTAATAATATTTAGTAAAAGCATTATTATCATTGGACGACAAGCATTTAACTGAAACCGACGTTAAAAGGCTCGTTGTACGAATTAAAGTAACTGTAACCATCTTTTGTTACCATCCCCACGTTTCGTTTGTAATCTGGTAATATAGTAATCTTTTACATCTTGGTGGACTTTTTGCTTGAGAACAAGCTGTAAAGTACACAAAGAGTTTTTTAATTACCTCTTCAAAAACATCATGGAATAAAGATGCAGAAAACAGTTTCCGTTATAATCACAACACACAATCGCCCTGATTACCTAAAGGAGTCACTCGCTGCAGTATTAAAACAAACTGTTATACCGAAAGAAGTGTTCGTCATTGATGATGGCTCGTCAGTAAGCTATGAAGAAGTATTATCTCTCTTTCCAAGTGATCAATTTACTTACGTTAAAGTTCCAGTTGCAGCAGGCGCTAATGCAGCGCGCAACTTAGGTATATCTAAGTCGACATCAGATATTATTGCGTTCTTAGATGACGATGATGTATGGGACAACGATTATCTAGAGCAGCACATTACAGAGCACCAACATGCAGATGCCGTTACTTGCGGCTATCGATTTCTTGAAACACCCGATAAGATTCACATTAACGAAACTGAAGTCATCACCACCGCTGTGATTAAAAAAGGTAATAAATTCTGCGGGATGAGTGGCGTTACATGTAAGGCTTCATTAGCTAAAAAGTTGATGTTTGATGAAGAACTAAAGAATAGCCAAGATTGGGACTTTTTCGTTCGTATTACGTTAGAAGATGCTATTTTCAGAAACATACCTAAAGATATTTATTTCTATCGCAGAGGTCACGTTAGCATTTCTACCGAAGTTGCCAATATGCCATTAGAAAAAGTATTCCCTAGGCTTAAAGCATTTAAAAAACACAAGGCGCTATTAGGCAAAGAAGCTTATAACGACCGTGTTGCTAATCAAATTCTCAGCCAAATTGGCAAGAAGAATAACAAGCTAGGTTGGATTAGTTTATCTGTTCGAGAAGCGGGGTTAATCGCCACAGCAAAAGTTATATTAGGGAAAGACAGGCTTCGTAGGAAATTCGGCAAGTAGCGCCTACATCACTTCACCTGTAGTGTGCGCCGTTAGCAAAATTAACAGCGCACTCGCTATATCAGAACAAATACACTATAAACTCTTTATCACGTCCGCATATCGCTCTGCTACACTCTCCCAACTAAAATCAGCTGCTTGCTCTATCGGCGCATTGGCCCAGTCGGTTGATAGTGTAGTAGCTATGGCTGCAGCGTATTCTTCAAAATTTTCAACATTACAAACCATACCAGCTTTACCTATTAGTGTTCTGCGCATGGAGTCATCGGTAGCTACAACAGGCAACCCGCTAGCCATAGCCTCTAGGTACACTCGCCCAAAAGGCTCGTCTTCAGATGGCAATGTAAATGCATCAACTGAACGATAAACATTAGGTATATCAGCGAAGTCAACTTTAACTATTTTAAAGCGTTGTGCGCCTAACTTTTGAGTACAAAGGTCATTAAAGTACTGTACATCCGGGCCATCACCACAAATAAGTAACGACACATCGGTTAACTGGCTTACTGCCTCGATGGCTAAATGTATACGCTTGTGATTTTGCCTATTTAAAGCACCAACAGTTAATAACACTTTGCCCTGTAAACCATGCTCATATTTTTCGCCCTGCGGGCTGAATTTAGCTAAGTTTACACCGTTAGGGATAATCTCAACCCGTTGTTCTGGTGCTATAGAATGAACATACTCTTTAGTTTCTTGGTTAAACACAACCAAGCAGTCGGGCTTAAATTTCAAATTACGGCGTAATACTTTACCGTTCGACACCATCCCTGCCCTTTCGGTATAAAGAATAGGCGTTTTAAATAGCTTTCTAATTACTGCTGCTACTGCCAAGCCGCCATAATCGTTATTGGGGTAAATGACATCACATCGCTTAAACATTAAATATGGCGTGTAAGTGAGAAAGCTGGTTACCGACTCGATAAGCAAAGATGGGTTAGAAACAAAGCGCGTTAGCAACCAATCAATGGTTTTATTGCGCTGGGCTTTTTTCACTTTCCCTCTGGGAATACAGGGAATTACCACACTGTGTTCACTACATTTAGATGAGCTTAAAAGCTTTACGTCAAAAAATGTGGCAAGATGTTCCGCCATTTCATACGCACTGAGTTGAGACCCGCCGCTTGATGAAAACCCTGCCTCAGGGTGAATAACGGCTACTTTTTTCTTCATAAAATTTCCATTTTAGTGCATAGAAGCAATTGCTTTGTCCGGTATCCGTTTTAAGTATACCAAATTGACTTAAAAGATTATTCTTGAAATAGGTGAGTTAGTAATAAACTATCATTAATAGTCCATTTTCAAATATTTAGTTTAAGCAATTTAGATTCCGTTTTTTATAAAACTTAAAAGAACCAGAATAAGGTGGCTATTTTACCAGCAGAATCAAGCTAAAAATGCAAAGATCCCATCCACCGCCTTGCTACGTATTAACATTAGCACTACCCTTTTAATACAGCCCTAGTTTTCTTTTCATGCTATTCACTCTATAGGGATATACCATGCACTCTGCTAACTCAAAGCCGTCTATTTTTCGCTTCGCTTTTATTTGTTTACTGTCGTTTCTAATGCTTTCTTGTGCCACATTGAACAAGAATGATAAGGGTTATACAAAGGGCGGCCAACCCGGTTATATTTTGCATAACTATATTAATGCGAATATTAGCGACAGCAATACCGTATACTCATTACTAGCTGATTACAAAGGCCCGAAAAACCTATCAACCGTTGTTGAAAAGTACGAAGACGAGATAGCCCAGTTGTATAAGCAAAAAGTGTTATCACGTAAGCCATCACTTAGTGAAGATGCAAAGAAAACTCTGTTCGCCAATATAACCTCTTACCAAGCCTCCGCTCTATTTGCTTTGTATCCAATTGATACAGCAAAGTGGATGAAAACAATTTCAACGTACTCTGGCTTAAGTAAGAACGATATTTACGAATCGGCGATTACAGCAGGGTTAGATCCGTCAATAGTTTTTGCAGCTTCGGCTTCTGGGTTTGAAGATACTACTACCCCACTCATTAACTCGATAGGGTTAGTTATTTACGGCCAGGATGAAGAAAGTACTGCCGCCGTTAAATTTAGAGCCGAAGATGATAATTATTGGCGTGAAGGGCTAAATTTATCTTGGGAGCCCATTTACGGGTCGTTTGCTGGAAGTATAGTGTACCTACAAGCAGACACTACATACCATATTGAAGTGACGATTACGGATGCTTATGGCGATATCGTTGAACATTCCTTTCAAACCACCACAAAACCAAATACGCCCCCTATCGACCCAAATAAAATTTATTACCTTTCTGAAATTTACTCTGGCGGCCAATTGGATTTAGAAGCGCTAAATATAGAAGGTAGCGCAGATGGTTATGCAAAAATTATAGGCGACGGCCCCGTTATTGAAGCTGGCAGCGAAGTACTTGCGGCTGTGAATATTGGTAACAACTCGTACGTTATGCTTGAAAACCTGACCGTTAAGGGCGGGCAGCGTTACGGTATCTTTGCAAAAAAAGCACACCATATCTGGATTAAAGGATGCAATGTATCTGAATATGGTAGAGAAGCGGTTGATATAAGGGATGGTATTGCCTATTCAAGCACCACTAATAACTCACCTATTAATTACGACTCCGGTATTTACTTAGAACGAAGTGGCATTGCAGTAATAGAAGAATGTGAAGTACATAGCCCTAATTTGGGTGCAAATAGCTGGGCAGTTGGTCACCCTAAAGGTGCAAATGCGCTACAAGTTTGGGCATACCACGACAGCGACGCCTACCGAGGCGAATTTATTGTTAGAAACAATCGCTTTTACGGCGCACCAGACCATCGATTCAACGATGTAATTGAAGGCAGAAAAAATTTCGAAAGACGAGGTGGCTTCGTTAAAAATTCAGCAATTTACGGTAACTACTTAGCCTATGCGAATGACGACTTAATAGAGATAGATGGCGGCCAACAAAACGTGTTGGTTTACGACAACGAAATGGAGCAAGGCTATGCAGGCATTAGCATAGCGCCGAATACGTTAGGCCCTAGCTATATCTTTCACAACTACATTCACAATTTAGGTGATGAAACAGGTAAAGAGTGGACTGCAATAAAAGCTGGCGGTTTAATTTCTAAACCAGCTGGTAGGACTTTTGTATTCGAAAATGTGATTGATGTTGAGCGTAATGGCATTGCTGCATCCAGAGTTAATAACGACTCCACATTCTGGGTAACCACACAAAACAATATAATATTTACTGAAAAGACTGGTTATTCTGTTGGACACTGTATTTTCGATAAAGAGAAGTATTCAGGCAGTACAAGCACTAACGACCTTTGTTTTAACGAAAGAATAAGTGACGCAAGATATGAATTTAATTTAGATAACGTTGTTGAACACCCCTATTCTAATGATATCTCATACATTGAAACATTAAAAAGTTCGTCTGAACCTACTCTATATATACCCGAAGAATTTAAAATTCCTAACTTTTCTACGGAAGTAGCGTTACAAGCCGTTGTAGTTCAGCCACCAACAGTGTGGGAATTTAAAGCGAGCGAGATTGAGCATACCGGCTTTCCTAAACAGTATCGCTACGGAACTACTACCATTTCCGACGACAATACCGTTACCTTGACCGGCAACAACTGGCAGATGTTCCCTATTAGCTACACTTTAAACGAAGACTCTGTATTAGAATTGAAGCTTGAAGTAGAAGGTAACCCAGAGGTGGTTGGTATTGGCTTTGAAACAGATACTAAGTTAAATAGCTCTAGAGTGGTTAAATTTTATGGCAAACAGGCTTGGGGAATTAGAGGTGAAGACTCCTTCACACCCAAATCTAGCGCTATAACTTTTCCTATTGGACAATATGTGAAAGGTAAAGTGAACTATTTAATACTAGTGCTAGATAATGATGATATTGAGAGCTGGCGAAATAGAGATAAAGCAGTGTTTAGAAAATTAGTTATCAAATAATCGCGATTAATGTTTTGTAGGTAGCTTCATCGTAATATACCTTCGGATATACTCACGATGACAGCTGTGTCAACATTTTAAACACTTGATTACTTCTTTATAGCTCCATTGTTCTTAAGTCATTGTAATTAAAGCACTTTAATAAGATGGCACTACAATTGCTTTAAAAAGATAGACGTATGAAAATTTACTAATAATTTTGGAGTTATCGTGTTAAAAAAGTTAATTCAAGCAACTCTAGCAGTAGTTACACTTTCTTCTGCTCTATCTGCTAATGCAGAAATTATTTTATCATCTGACTTTACAGGTACATCGGGTGATCCTTCCAACATTTCTTGGACAGAGAACAGCGTTGAAGTGACAAACACACTTGACCCTCAAACAACTAGTTTTTCTTCTTTAGATCTGTTCGACAACTACGACAATTTGTTTGCCGTAGATTACAACACCCACAATGAAGGAACTTGGTTCGTTGATGTTTTACTTACTACAAGTTTCCTTGTAAGCAGCATCGACCTGGATGCTCTTACGTTAGATGCATCTATTTTCAACAACGGTGGTGTCTTTCAATCCTTCCAGCGTGACTTCAGCTTGTCTCTTGACATTTTTGAAGGCGCTAATTCATTGTTTTCGAGCACTGTAGATGTATTCGAAGGCGATAATAACAACTCTGGCTTCGTTGCAACAAAGCCAATTGAATTTGATTTAAGCAACGTTTCGCTACTTGGCGGAGATGACTATGTCTTACGTTTCACTGCCTTTGGTGATGGCGGTGGTAACAACGCTGGTTTCGACAACCTAGTGCTGACGGGTACGACAAACGGTTCATCTTTAGTAAGCGTTCCTGCTCCGGGCAGTATTTTTATCCTTATGACTTCTTTAGCTATTCTTCTTTTTCGTAAGAGAAACTAAGTTTAAGAGAAAGTTATGACACGGAAAGGCCCTTTTTAGAAAAGGGCCTTTTTTTTGCATTGCTAATACGGAACAATTCACTATCAATAAATTAAAATAGCATGCAGTGACTGTGCTAAGCGCATGTTAACTCCGCAATAAACACATAGAATATAGGTTTTGTTATGCCTTTATATTTAAACAACGAGCAAGCCGTAACCTTTTTACATATTCCAAAAACAGCAGGAACAACGATAGAATCGTGGTTGAACGAAACAGGGAAATATCAGCAAATACTTTTTTCTCAACAGAAACTTGAAGATATGCAAGTTACCCCTCAACATTTAGGCTACCGCACCCTAGCCGAACTAACAAAGACGCTGTATAGACCGTTCGAGTATAAATTTGCAGTAGTTCGAAACCCGTTCGATAGAATCGTTAGCGAATTCTTTTATAGAATAAAATTAGGTAGCATTCAGTTAGGTGAAGATGCTGAATCACTTTTTTCTCCATGGGTAGTTCATAACTTAAAAAAGTACAAAAACACTCCTTATGTATTAGATAATCACTTACGTCCCCAAACATATTTTGTAAATGATGATGTCGAAATATTTAAATTTGAGGACGGTATTCAAAACGTCCTCAATGCTGTAAGCAACCGTATAGGGATACAAGAGAATGTAAAAGTAAAGCCCAAGAAAGTAGGTGATAAAAAAAGTGTTCGTTGGTCACCTACTGCGATAAAAATGGTTTTGGAATTATACGATCAAGATTTTGACAAGTTCGATTATTCCAAATGTACATCTACTCTGGACATAGAATTATCAATGCTTAAACTCAAAAGATATGAAGCAATATATAATGCAAAACTTATCAAGAAAAAAGTAAAAAGGAAATTCAGATAACAAATCGATATATAGAGTTTTATTGCATATTTTATCGAAATAGTTTTACAGCTCTGTTCGGCAGAAACTCACTAATAACCGCTATGAAATCAAATATAAGGAAATTATCAATTGAAAACCGTTATATTCTTCGTTAAGAAGTTTCCTGTTCTGTCACAGACTTTCGTAATCGACCAAATTAACGGATTGATTGACCGTGGTGCCAATGTTCAGATAGTTTCATTTTACGAAGAAAAACAGAAAGTACCTCTTCAGTCATTAGAAAAGCATAATCTACTAGACCGGACTCGTTTCGTTACCCCTCTTAATGCACAAAAGGTTAAAAAGCCTTTAAAATTTCTTTTTCTTCGTTTCTTTTATACTGCTGTTCACATCAAATATAAAAAGCTTCAGCCCATAGTGGATTTCGCTAAATACGCAGTGAGCAAAGATAAAATAAACTTAGCCTATGAGGTCGCTATTACTGCATGGAAGAATAGTGATAATTGTTTTGAAGCTGACAGCATTATCGCTCATTTTGGAAATAATGGTGTTGTAGCTAGTAAGCTTATGTCCGCAGGGCTGTTGAAGGGCAAGTTAAATACGGTATTTCATGGTTATGAAATAAGTGAATATGATAATATTGCTTTTTGGAAAGAGGAATACGTTGAGCTGTCTAAAAATAGCCACCTGCTCCCTATTAGCAATTTTTGGAAAAAGAGGTTAGAAAGCTGGGGCGCGCCGAGCAAATCTATTTCAGTACTTCGCATGGGTGTTGATATTGACAAGTTTGCTTTCAGCGATAGACCTATTGGCAAACCCGTTAAAATAGTAAGCGTTGCTCGCGCTACCGAAAAGAAAGGCCTAGAGTACGCAATCCGGGCAATGGCTGAACTGAATGACGATTATCATCTTTCAATAATTGGTGGAGGCGCACTAGAAAAGCATCTAATAACTTTGAGCAAAGAACTAGGTGTGACTAATAGAGTTACATTTTACGGAGCAAAGCCGCCCAGTTTTGTAAAGAGCACACTTGATGAGTCAGATATCTTTCTTCTCCCTTCGGTCACAGATAGCGTAGGAGATATGGAAGGTGTACCTGTAGCGCTTATGGAGGCAATGGCTTCCGGTCTAATAGTTATTAGTACTTTTCATAGTGGCATTCCTGAACTAATCGACCACGAAAAGTCAGGCTTTCTTGTTCCAGAACGTGACTCTGTAGCCATATCCGCTGCTATTACAAAAGCTTCATCATCTGATAACCTTTCTAATCTAAGGCGTGAAGCCAGAAGCAAAGTTGAAAGCGAATTTAACTCTCAGACGCTAGCCCAACATTTGTTCGACTTGGTCTAGTTCAAGCAATTATTTTGAAAGAAGCTTAACTATAAAAATACGTTGAGCTTCTTATCCCCACATTATTTTTTCCCTTTCTTTTTCAAAAACATTGACTTTAGCTCTTGAACTTGTTGCTTTGTTTGCGGGTAAAACACCGCGAATGAAAGTGACATATAGCTTGCCCCCCCTAGTGCGACTAAAGCTACAAGTGTTAAAATGTCATTGTTTAAAAAGTCACTTATGTAAGGTTTTGCGAGTATTACAACTAGGAACATACCTAGAGCACTCAAAAATGATGGTAGGAGTGCTAAAATTAGTCGCTTTACGTCAAGATGAATATGCTTTTTTACTATTGCGAACCTAATTGGCATTGCTAAGAAGTTGCCGATTACGACACATACAAGCATTACTGAAACGCCAAACCAAATGGTACATGCAGCTACTACTACATTGCTAACAATGTTCACCAATGTGATGTTAAAAGCTGCCTTTGTTTGAGCTTTAGATATTAGCAAATTAGGCATAAAATTAGCTATGACTAAAGGAAATATACTAAAAGCAGATATAGTCATATACTTTGCACTCGGAGCAAACTTTTCACCGAACGCTATTGTAACGAAAGGATCTGCAATAGCTGCTAACCCCATAAAAACCGGTGTGACTATTACTGAAGTAACAGTTACAAGTCTTATGAAAAGTGCACCTACATCAGTGTCTTGACTAACGCGTGAAAAACTTGGAACTACCATTGAGTTAATAGAGCTCATGGTAACTTGGTTTATCACTACTTCCGCCTTGTGCGCTGCAGCAAGAAGTGCGAAGTTTACAGGCCCGAGTACTATACCTGTAAATAAGTTGCTAGCTTTTTTGTTCAAGAACCTTAGTACTACCATCCAAAATAAAGGTAGACAGAACGTTACAAGCTCTTTGAAGTTGTCTTTGTCAATATTAAAGGAAAGCTTAATCTTTGAGACGAATACAAGGAATAAGTACTGCAAACTTACATTAATTAGCTTCCCAACAATTAAGGCCCATATGCCATACCCTAACTCCGCTAGAACTATTATAGATACTGCAGAAATAAGTGTTGCACAAAATTTAGCAACTCCCATCTGCTTGTTTTTGAACTCTCTTAAAAGCTTACCTGTTACTACTACTTGTAGGCTTGTAATAAGTGTTATTGGTGCGAGGCTAATAATTACTAATGCCGCCAGCTCAGAATAATTATAGTAGGCAATAGGAGCGCCAATACCAACTAACACGCCCGAAGCCATTAACCCCATGAAAGCCACAAAGGTCATCGTGCTAGCTGCATACCTGTCTGTCCATTCCTTGCGTTGCACTAAATTTTGATTTACACCTGCATTAACAAGCGTGTTAGTGAACTCTACGAAAAGGAAGCAGAAGCCAGCTAAACCAAACTCCTCTAGGGTAAGGATACGCGCTAAATAAGCATATACGAAAAAATCAACTACGTTTATACCAGTCCTTGTCAAGGACATCCAAATACTACCTTGCGTAGCTTTCTTTTTAATCGACATTGAGAATATTGTTCCATTTCTTACCCCTACTTTTTGAAAAGAGGCGTAACTGATTTGCTAGTTATTGTCTATTCGATTGCTTACCAGATGCGAGCGCAATTAACTCGCTGATGCTAATGAAAAATATAGTTAATAGCATGTAAACGAGAGAAAGCTTTCTGCTTAAAGATAACTCTGAATCAAATATGACTTTTTTGGTTCTACCTAAGAACATTTTCAAAAGCCTGAAAATAAACTTCAAGCTTTCCTTAACTCCTGCAGAAGCTAATGTAGAATCCCAAGTCCCTCCTATTATTCTTCTTCTTTTTAATATGAGCTCTTCTTTATTCCGGGAAGGATGGCCGACTTTAGCTTCCGCATTGAACAAAACTTTTCCGCCGCTAGCCACGACTCTCTGGCTAATTTCTATATCCCCCCCCGATTTAAGGGAAGCATTAAACCTACCTACCGTTTCGAACAACCCTTTGTTACAAAAAAAGTTCGCTGTGATGCACTTTCCATTTTTAGCGTTTTCACCTTGCTTCATTGAGAATGTACTTTCAAAATCTATCGCGCTTTGCTCAGTCGTTTTGTTTTCTTCTTTAAAAAACTCGACTTCGCCAGCTAATATGGTATTTACTGGCTTCCCCTTTATCTCTGCAAGGTTAGACTCGATCCAACCTTCAGACACAATGCAATCTGAATCAGTGAAGGCAATATATTCTCCCTGAGCCAAGGTAAGCCCTTGATTTCTCGCTGCATAGGAACCCGTTATTGAGCACCTATCTACTGTCAAGTTTTTGTACTTGGGCTGCAACTTTTCTAGCGCTAATTCGTAAGTACCATCGGTAGAGCCGTTATCAATCAAGATGACTTCTAACTCAAATGTCTCAATTCGTTGTGCGAAAATTGAGTCAACGCAACTAATAATCCTTTTTTTATCATTGTAAACAGGGACAATGACACTTACCTTTACTCTTTCCAAAATAACGTCCTAAATGAACTTCTAATTCGAGCCTACTTACCTAGTACTTATGTATTTTTGGCCAAGCAGGCCTAAGCTAGTGTAAGGTGTTTTAACTGCAACTTGATAAACAAAGATAGGTCCCAAAATTCCGACTGTAAGCCCGATTAAAAAATTAACTTCTACGGGTAGTTCAACAATTTTAGTAACAATTATCCGACTCGCAGCTGTAAAGAAAACATGGAATATGTAGATGCTATAAGAATAAACGCCAATTTTTGCCAGCCAATGAATTTGTAGCCTTAAACCTAACAAGAAATAACAGCTGAACATCCCTATTACACAACCCAATAAGCTTCTTCCGTAAACACCGTCCGTTAAAAAGTAAATGGACGCCATCAATCCTATAAAACCAATTAGACTAGGTAATATAGGTAATGGCGATATGTTGAAACGCACTATGCTCATTCCAAACAAAAAGAACGGCGTTAAATATATAAACCCTTTAAACGCCAATAATTTCGTATAGGGCTGCCCGACGGCCAAAGCTAAAAACGCAGCAATAATTAGAACTGTAACCAGCCTGTTGTTTAATAGCCTATTTAGTTCAAGTGGGATTATAAAAATAAATACCCAAAACAATGCTTCTACAAACCAAAAATGTTGAACTGGATAAATATGTAAAAGCCACCAATTGTCTATTTTGTTATTGGTTCCAGGTACTATGGCCTGAATAATAGCGAATAAAGTACCTACAACTAGCATAGGTATAAGCAGCCTTCGCGCTTTACCTTTTAAAAATCTCGGCCAATTACCTGACAACGGCCTGTAGGCGTACACCATACCCGAAAGAAATGTAAATAAAGGCATTCTAACGGTTTCGAGCAGATCATTAATCTCCCGTAAAAAGCCACTTTCTATATGTAAGCCATTTGATGGATTGTTACCAATCACATGGTAAGCCACCAAAAAGATGCAGGCCAAACCGCGAAGCGTGTCTATTCTTATATCTCTCATTAACTCTGCTTACTTGTCGCTTTCATCTATAGATTGAATATACTTTTTTGTATAAAGCGCTATCTGGTCCCAATCGAACTGGGTTAAAAACTTTTCCCTGTCGATATATAAATCCAAAGCATCTAAATTGTTTAATTTATCTGTAAGCATCGCTTCGTCACCTACTTCAAAATAAGTATCTTTAGGCGCTTCTATATCTAAATTTGGGATGATGTTACTCAGCAATACATTAGTACCTGAACTTATTGCTTCTAGCGCTACAATAGGAAGGCCTTCGTGATAAGACGGCAATACGAAAACCTTTGCATGTTGATACAGTGCTTTTAGTTCACTGCCAGAACGCCGCCCGGCGAAAATGATATTTTCAGATTTCATTGCTTTTAGCGAGGTTGAATATTCGTCTTCGTGATCGGTATTACCTACTAAAACTAGTTTAAGCTGGGTGCTTGTATTTTTATAAGCATTTACTAGGTTATGAAATCCTTTTTCGGGTACTAAGCGCCCTACAGTTACAATGTACCCGTTACTAGTAAGGTTAAGTTCGGCAGGCAAGTCACTCGCGGGTGATTGACCAGTAAACGAAGGCAGCATACCGTTAGGAACATAATTTATTTTGTGTGCATGTTTTGGGTACTGTTTTTGTAGCCGCGCTGTTAGAGACTTGCCAACCACAAACATTTTCTGGGAAAAAACAACCCCCATTTTTTCCCCAAATTTTAGAATGTTTTTTGCAAAACTATTCCACTTTTGCCTGTCGTAATCTGCACCATGATGAGTAACTACCACCTTCATATCCAGCAATCGCGCAAGGGGGGTAAAAAGTGCTGGGCCTATAGCGTGAAGATGAATGACATCGGGCTTTAAAAATAAACGTGCATAAAATATTGCGATAAAAGTGTGAAGAAAAGTTTCTAAAAATTTGTTTCGCACGGCCCAAACTGAACGCACTTTAACGCCTTCATATTCGTAAGCTTTTTTATTCAAATACGGCGAACGTCCAATAACGGTTATATCGAGATCATCGCTTTTCATTCTGGGGTAAATATTCTGACAATGAGACTCAATCCCCCCCATTACATCTGGTATTCCACGCAAACCGATCACAACAATATTCATTAAATAGCATTTCCCTGTGTTGGATTTATTCCCATTACTTTTTCAATACTTGAAATAGGCGCTTTACGTTGCTTATTTGGTTTATTGGCGAAAACTAATGCACCCATTAAGCTAAAGAATATAAGGCCTTCTATGTTCCATAACGGCATAGTCGCCATGTTCATGGCCATAAAACCAAAAAACGATAGTAGCAGCAGTTTTTTAAGGCCAGAATCAGATAGAGTAAGGGTTTGAAACACAATAGAAACACATAATAGTAGGAATGATAGCAGCCCCAGCAAACCGTACTCATAAAGATAAGACACGAAAGTATTATGTGCATATTGCGCAAAAACACCGCGCCACGAATCAGGTCCAAATCCGAAAAGTTGGTTGAGGAGGTCAGCATTTACAAAGGCGTTGATGTAAAAGCTCCAAATATAAACCCTAGCAGACATTATGTCCTTTTCAGCCTCGTTGAAATATATAGGAGCTTTTAAAACCACATCGAGATTAGATATAAGAGTTCCGATATCAGCAAAACGCTCACGCATAGTTATAGAAAGCGCCATAAAAGCTAGAATGATAATCATGCTTACAATTGTCATAACTGACACTTTTTGAGAAGGGCGAATGCGCTGCTCTATCAAGTTGTAATAGAACACGGCTACTGTAGGCAAAACTGCTAACATTGCTGTTCTGTAATTCACTAAAATAAGTAAAAATACAGCCAGGCTAAACAGCGTACTTCTAAACTTTATACTTCCGCGTTCTGTTAAACCAATGACAAAAACAAAGCTTACAATAATCATTGAAAACGCAGCTTCGTGATTATACCCCCCTATATAACTAGCAGAACCATCGGCCTCAGTAGCTTTCACTTCGCCTAGCAGAAATGAAAACACTTGTAGCGTTACTGGCATAACAAAAGCAACTGTAAGCTTTTTAAATGTTTCAGCGTGCCCCTGCATTCGGATAGAGAGGAATAATGCGCCCGATAAAACTAAGAAGTAACACCATTTAACTAGAACGTTTATCATTCCAGGTATTTCAAAGTTAACTATGCCGCTTGCTGCGATCGCCGCGAAGAAAAGATAATATGGAAATAGTTTCCTTAACGTAAAAACGGCAGTGGGTATTAAAAGTAAGCCTAATCCAGCTACGCCAATACTTCCCAAAGCATTTATTGAAAAGCCTGCAACTAGTGATGAGTAAGTAATACTATGAAACGCAGACAAAAAGAATCGCAGCCATATAGCGCAAATAGCAAACGCTAAATATTTATTGCAATTCCCCGTTATGGTGCGATACACCATAATAAAGCTTATTAGGCCAACAACTACCTTTAACCCTTCGAACATGTTTATTTACAAACCTTTTCAATAATGGCTATTACTTTTTCTTGAAAGGCATTGTAAGAAAATTGCTTTGCACAGCTTTTGCTCTTTGCAGCGTAAGATGCCCGAACAGTTTCATCACTGAATGAGCTTAACGCGCTTGCAACACCTTCAGCGTTATTTAACTCACACAGAATACCGTTTTTTTCATTACTAGCGCCAGTTACTCTGTAAGGATATTGTTCGGCAATAATTTCCGCAGGGCCCGACTCACAGTTTGTTGCTATTACTGCTTTTTCTAAGCACATAGCTTCAACAATAGCGTTGGGAAAACCCTCAGCATTCGATGTACTTGCAAAGTATTCGGCATTACTTAAATAAGGGTATGGGTTTGCTTTAAAGCCAAGAAACTGAACCTTGCTATCAATTCCTAGTTCTTTAGCTTGCGCTTTAAGGTTGGCTTCTTCATCGCCTACGCCCAAAATCACCAAGTTTTCTGCTATGTTTGCTTTGGCGTAGGCGTTAATTAGTAAAGAAAAGTTTTTATTCTTAACTAAGCGCCCTACCCCAATAATGTAAGGTTTAGCCGGTAGGTCCGACACACTTTCTGATGCTTGGACCTGAAGCTGGTCTATATCGTACGGGTTGTACAACACCGATATCTTGTCTCTTGATACTGAATAGTTATCGATAAGGTCAGCTCTTACACCTTCAGATACAGCTACTACGCTGTCGGCTTTATTGTAAAGCAAACGAACTAACAAACGGCTTACACTATCCTTTAAGCCGCCAGATAGGTGGCTTGTTGTATTAACCCGCTCGCTTATTATAGCTTTAAACTTTAAGCGTTTGGCTAACGTAACGTTCAAGAAGTTACTTCGCGTTAAAAAGCTAAAGCAATATTCTGGGTTTAGTTCTGCTAGCACGAGCTTAAGCTGTTTATAACCTGAAACTAAACTGCCTTGGGAATTAAGCACTATTTTATTAACGTACTCGGGGCAAACTTGAGATTCAGGCAAGTTGTCTAGCAGAATTAGATGTACAGGAATTTTTTTAGCAACGAAATAAGATTGCATTATGGTTAACAGTTTAACCATTACTCGTTCAGCGCCACCGCCTTCAAGTGAATTAATGATAAACACCGCTGGACGCGCTGAGTACTCCATGAAAGTTCCTTTTCGTTGTAAATTTACTACAAAGCTTGGTTATGATACCAGAAGGTGTGCAAGTTCATAACCCACACCCTGTACTTATATGTTCAAAACTCTATTCGAAGATAGGTTAAACATAAAATGTGCCAAAAAGATCAATAGCAAACAAAAAAACTTTATGGCTTTTGAAATGCCTTTCAAGTTCTTAATAAGTTTGCCATCATTATGTTATTGGTAGGCAAGCTATGCTAACCCATAGTAGTGAAAGATTTTTTACACTTGCCTTAATCTATTGCATAAAGTACCTACGGTTTGCACCAAAAGAAACGTTCATGCTCACCTTTTCTTGCATTATTAACTGTGCGCGGCATGTTATCAGCTGCTCGCATGGTTGTGATTGTAGGGTGTACTTTGTTGGCAGTTACATCGCCCATTGCACAACAAAAAACCGTGTTCACACCGCAAGTTTATGCCCGTATTGGTTCAGTTTATGGCACTGAGGCTAGCGAAAACGTTGCTAAATGGCGACAATTGGTTAGCGAACTACAAAGTGAAGACCTAGACGAAAAGCTTTACGAAATAAATCGATTTTTTAACCGCTTTGATTTTGTAGACGACATTGTTCATTGGCAACAAAAAGATTACTGGGCAACGCCAATTGAATTTATTTCTACCGGTGCAGGCGACTGTGAAGACTATACCATAGCCAAATACTTCTCTTTGCTTGAGCTTGGTATTCCAGAACAACAGTTGCGACTAATGTATGTTACTGCGTTAGAATTGCGCCAACCTCACATGGTATTGGCGTATTATGAAACCCCAACCTCTATTCCACTTGTTTTGGATAATATAAACAGGCGTATTTTGCCTGCTAATAAACGAAGAGATTTGTCGCCTATTTATAGCTTTAACGGTAACGGACTGTGGGCTGCTAAAGCTATGGGCACTGGCCGCAAACTTAGGGGAAGCGGCCCAATGAAAATGTGGGACGACATGGTAGAGCGGCTAGACCGCGTTATGTACGGAGATAAACAAGAATAATGAGACTATCTACCCAATTAAGTTCAAGCTTACTCGTTTTTTTAATACTGGTTTTTGCTGGTTCTTTCATAATAAACGTTAAGCTAACAAGAGAATATGTAAACGAGCAGCTTGCTACCCACGCGCAAGATACCGCAACTTCATTAGGGCTTTCTGTTACGCCCTATTTGGGTGACGCTAACGGCCTGATTGTGGCCGAGACCATGGTAAATGCTATTTTCGACAGAGGGTTCTATCAGTATATTACCATTACTGACATGGAGGGGAATCTACTGATTGAAAGACGTAACCCAGATACTGTCGATACGGTTCCAACCTGGTTTACTGATATTGTAGAAGTTGCTCCCCCCGTTGAAAAAACAGAATTAAATGATGGTTGGACGATGGCGGGTGAACTAGCGGTTCAAAGTCACCCAGGCCTTGCAAATGAAACTTTATGGGAAAGCGTAAAGCAAAGTGCGTTTATGTTCTTTGCTGCTTTTGTTTTTGCCTATATTGCGCTGCTTTTTATTATTACTGCAATTACAAAACCGCTTCGTATTGTAGTAAACAAAATTGAAGATATTCAAAACCAAAAGTTTTCCCACATTAACTACAAACCGTTTACCAAAGAACTTTCTTTTATAACCCAGGCAGTAAACAGGCTTTCTACTTCTGTTGAGGTTATGTTTAAAGAACTAACACAAAAAGCCGAACAGTTCAGAATTCAAGCCTTTGAAGACAGCCTTACTGGTGTGCAAAACAGAAACGCTTTCACACGCCATATGAATGCGCTACTTAGTAAAACTGCCACCTCGGATGAAGGCTATGTAATTTTAATACGTCTTGCACAACTAAACGCTATTAACATGACGTTAGGCGCGCAAGATGGCGATAATTATGTAACTGCGGTAGCTAAAGAGCTAAGGAACTTTACTTCTAGCATTCAGGAAACGGCGTTTTTGTTTAGGGTATCTGGCGCTGATTTTGTATTGGTGACAGAGTCGATGACTAAGCAAGATTGCGAAGCCCACATAAACGTACTCTGTAGTACCCTAGCACCTTGCAACCCACTTAAAGATGGCAGTAAAGCAGTATGGATCGGCGCTGCGCAGTTTAACGATGAACAGTCTTTTTCTGAAATTATGGAAAATGCCGACAGCGCACTGATGGCTGCGACCAAACAACCTCACGGCTGGCAGTTCGCTTCTGAGCTTTCTCATATTCACAGTAACACGGCGTGGAAAGAACGTTTAAACCAAATTTTAGACCAGCAATACGCCGATATACTTATTCAGCCTGTAATGAACGTTGAAAAAAACACACCCGCTTACTGCGAGGCGTTTGCGCGATTTAAAGACAAAGATACTGGCAACCCTATCCCTATGTCACAACTAATTCCCGCATCTGAGCGTTTGAACTTAATTCCAGAGGTAGATAAGTTGGTGGTAAGCTTAGTGCTTAATAAACTGGCAAAAGATAAAAGGAATGTTGCAATTAATATTGCAAATGCATCTTTAGCCAGTGGGTCGTTTAGGCAATGGCTGTTAGGTTTGCTGAACCAAAATGAAGCGCTGTGCACTTATTTGATCTTTGAATTAGAAGATTCAGCGTTAATTCACCACAAGAACGATGCAGTATCATTTTGTAAAGCACTAGTTAGTTTAGGCTGCAAGATTACGGTTGAACATTTTGGAGACAATCTTGCATCATTAGCTGGGTTGAGGGCTATTCAGCCTCATTTTGTAAAAATTTCCGGCAAACTTACGAAAGATGTTCACTCAGACAAAGACAGTCAGCTATTTGTAAGTAGTATATTAAGCATTGCACGCGGGTTAAGCATTAGCATTATTGCTGAACTTGTCGAGAACGAAGCCGAGTCGATTGCACTATCGCAACTACATGTTTCGTATCAGCAGGGCTTTTACTTTGCCAAACCTTCGTTATGGCAGTTTTAATACACGCGAAGAATGAGCATAAGTGAATAGATGTACAACAAAAACGAGATCTTAGACGTTCACTTGTTGTACAATATGGCCATATGGTGTTAGCAAGAAGCTAACCCGACGTTTTTAATCTAAGGATAAGTTATGCGTAGCAACGTTTTTTTATCTGTGCTTTTGAGCGCTTTAATCGCTTTTTCGACAGTTTCTTTTGCACAAGAAGGTAGCGTACCAGGCCTACAAGTTAGAAACCTTTTGGTTACTGAAATTGAAGAAGGTGCCGCAGTTGAGCAAGCAGCCAGTGAAGTAAGCCAGACTGTACTTAATGAAGCACTATTTTTTGATGCATCGGCTATGGCTTATTTAGGTGAAAATCAAAATGCTTTCGAATCATTAGTGGGCCTTTTGAATGATAACGCCACGGGGTTTGAACTTGCGATAGCGGGTTTTACAGCGTTTCCTGAACAGGCTTCACAGATTGTTACCATTACTATTCTAATGTTTCCTGAAGACGCTAACGAAATTTACAACATAGCCCTTCAAATGCAGGTTATTAGCGAAGAAGACGCCTTATTAGCGGTTATTAATGCAGGCGTCGATCCTAGCACGTTAACGGCTACTGCCGCAGGTGCTGCAGGCACTACGTTTTCTCCGCTAGGTGTAGGTACTGGAGCTGCAGGCGCAGGCGGTGGCGACACAACCATTTCAGCTAACTAGGTTGCTTTAATTTATATTTAAATTCTACGTTAGTTAGTTGTAATTGCTTATGTTTAATTTTCAGAAAACCGAAAAGTTTCTTTTCGGTTTTCTTTTGTTTACCTTGTTCTGGCTGCCTTTGTCACTAGGAGCCAATCGCCCGTGGGCATGGGCGTTAATGCAAATGTCGTTATTCTTTATTGGCGGCGCTTTATTACTGATTAACAACTCTTTACTATCAAAGCTATACGCACAATACAAGGTGCTTGTTATTGTATGGATGGCATTCTTAGCTTGGCAGCTAGTTAATATCATTCCCCTTCCTTTTTCTTTAGTTGAAGCCCTTCGCCCTGAACGCGTTCACTTTATGATGGGCCAAAATACTCAGTACTTGGAAGATATAAGGTCGCAGTGGCTTTCGCTAAGTTTCGATGTTGGGCAAAGCAACGTTACGTTTTTTAAATCGCTTGCCTATTGCTTCTTGTTTTTCATTGCACTTACGCTTATCAACACAGGTAAACGCCTTAGGTACACTTTGATAGTAATTAGCGCTGCTGGTGTGTTTCAAGCTATATATGGTGCATTGGAAGTATTGTCTGGCTTAAAGTACAGCTTAATTTTTAAACTGCCTGTTTCTCATATTGCCACGGGAAGCTTTGTATATAAGAACCACTACGCTAATTTTCTTTTGCTATGTTTAAGCGCTGCCATTGGTTACATGATAGCGAGTTTACGTGTTCGAAGCGGTTCTAGCCCAAGAGAACGATTACGTAGAATAGTGCGCTTTTGGTTAAGCAATAAAGTGCTGTTTCGTATTGGCATTATTATTATGGTTATCGCGTTAGTTATGTCTCGCTCTAGAATGGGTAACAGCGCCTTTTTCATAGCTATGACTATTACCGCCACACTAGGCTTAATTTACTTTAAACCACGCCAAAAAAGCTATGTAGTACTGTTTATTAGTATGCTGGTAATCGACATTCTTATTGTTAGTAGCCTTTTTGGACTTAAGCAAGTGCAGCAACGTTTAGAGCAAACCAACTTAACCCAAGAAAGCAGGGATGAAGTTGTTACCGATGCCCTTCCCCTTCTTTTAAAATATGGAATTATCGGTACAGGCGGAGGTACCTTTTATACGGTATACCCGCAGGTTCAAAGTGAATCTATTCAGCATTTTTACGACCATGCTCATAACGAATATCTTCAATTTGCTCTTGAATTTGGCATGGTAGGCGCAGCCATTATAGCCGTGCTTGTATTGCTGTGCGCGAAAAGCGCCTTAAGCGCAATACGACACCGAAGACACCCCCTTCCGCGAGGAACCGCATTTGCAGGTGTTATGGCAATAATAGGAATGGCTTTACACAGTACTGTCGACTTCCCTCTACAAGCACCGGCAAATACCGTTATATTTATTATACTGTTAGCGCTAGGTGCGTTAAGCCGCGATATACCTATGGGAAGGCAAGATAGATAACCAGCATTGGTTTTTTATAACACAAGGGGATTTGTGTGGTATTAAAGATAAAGCGACCGATAAAAGAAGAGCCAAACGTTCAACATATGCTGGAACGTATGCCCAAAAATGTTGCCGATTCTTTTACTGACGATCAACTGTTTCATTTAAACACAGCCCTAGCCGGTCGGCGATGGGGTAGCCACAGAGTTGACGTAAGAGGCACTATAGGTTTACTGCGAAGCCGATACTATTTTGTTTTATTGGCAGGTAGAGATAAGCGCGACCTATCGCGTACCGAAAGCCGTATAGGCAAACTGGTGATGGCAGCGATGATTGCTTTATTCTTATGCGTATCTTTAGTAGTGGGTTTGGTGCTGCTGTATATTTTAAAAAGCTGGCTGGGTATAAACCTTTTTGAAGGATTTTCGTTAGGCTTATGGGATTGGCTAAAAGGAAAAGGCTAACTAATCATACGTTATACAGTTAGGAATGCGTTTTCGAACTGGGTAACTGGCGTCACGCAACCATCTACAAACGGTTCCACTCGCATTGTGCTTTTGTATTGCCTTTAAAACAAAATCTCTGCTAAGCGGGTTCTGAAGGCCTAAATTCAAATGCTGTTTCAATTGCTCTTTCATTTTTACATAGTGAATAGACCGTACACTAAACATTTCTAAACCGAACTCCACAATAAACTTATGCACTATGGCATCTTGCGGGCCGGCTTGCTTCGCGTTTTTTACATAATAGTAAAATTCATTATCCAACGCGTTTTGTAGCAGTTTTACAGAAGCCAAGCCGATCCAACTGCCGCTCCAGGTAGGCCGTAACAGCAGGCTTTTTTGATAGCTTATTGCCGCATTGTTTAAGTTGGCATTATTGGTATTTAAGTCTAAACCAGCATCGACCGATTCTTCACTTCTCTTTTCAACAATAGCTTTCCACTCGAATAGCTGTCCCTGTATTTGATAATACAGAGCGTTATCGGGGAAGTAATCGATAGCGCTGCCAATTTTACTTAGACCACTGTCAACTTGCTTTATTGAAGCTTTTTCAGGACTTAGTTGCCATCCTTCAATATCATTTTTCACGCTGTAATACGCGTTACCCGCAATGAAAAGCTGGAAGCTCCACAAAAAACAGAAACCGGCAAGTAGCACCATGATCCACTTCAGTATTAAGCTGTTATCTTTGAAGATGTTAAGTAACCGGCTAGTCATTGAATGGTTCATTTTTTTGATCGAACGACACTATCGCACCAGGCCGCGTTACAAAAACCTCTTGCGCAAATTCATCACTGAATGCCGACACAACGTCGTAAGCGGCACCCATATCGTTTGGCCGGCGTACAAGGTCGTGGGTGTCTGACGCCACTACATGGAATGCTTTGTTTCGCATCATCGACAGTACAAAATCTTCTACTTTGTCACCAAAACGACCTGTTAAGGCACCAGCGGTAACTTGGAATATACAGCCCTGGCGCTGCAGCCAACTAAATTTATGCTGCTCGGCTAGCAACTCGCGATTTCGCTCTGGGTGTGCAATGAGGGGCTGCACATTATTTTTTAAAAGCCATTTTATAAGCACTTCTAAGCCTTGTGGTATATGGCTATGTGGCATTTCAAGCAACAGAATATGCTTACCATTAAATGCACCTAAAAAAGGCAGTGCTTTTTGCTTATACCAAACAGGA
Source organism: Alteromonas sp. MmMcT2-2 (assembly GCF_022348305.1). Lineage (NCBI taxonomy): Bacteria > Pseudomonadati > Pseudomonadota > Gammaproteobacteria > Alteromonadales > Alteromonadaceae > Alteromonas > Alteromonas sp. MmMcT2-2. The sequence goes on along the minus strand of NZ_JAKRFA010000023.1, from coordinate 38,255 downwards.
ATTAGCTCGTTAACGCGCACTTCTGCGGCATAAGAAAGAGAAAGAGGTATGGATGCACGGATAATTTCTTTTTTGAATTCTAGAAAAGAATGTTCAATAGACTTTAACGTATTGTCAAAGTAGCCTTTGTGGATATGTGGTGTGCAAACCATATGGCGAACACCGCCATCTACAGCTTGCTGCGCCATTTCCAAGGCAATGTCTAAAGACCTGGCACCATCGTCGATGCCAGGTAATATGTGGCTATGTAAGTCTATCAATAAATGCTGTTAGCTGCTTTTATGACTGGTATATCCGTATTGGTCATAAAAACCAGCGTACCTCTGTGCTGCCCCTGATTTGCGTAAGTCTACTTGATTTAGTACTACACCATCAAGGCGATGACCCACTTGAAGGAAACGAGACAAGCCATTGTTAATAAGCTTTTCACTGGTACTATCCGCACGTACTACGTAAATTACCGAGTCACAAGAGTTAGCAATCAACATAGAATCGCTTACCGCTTGAGTAGGTGCAGTATCAATGACAACGTACTTATACTGAGTTTTTAACAGCTCAATAAGCTCGTTGAAACCTTTATCAGACAAGAGCTCCTGCGGGTTAGAAGGTATAGTACCTGCTGATAAGATGTCGATATTAGACTCTTCATCCCTAACCAAACACTCATCTAAAGTATGAGACTTCAAGATAAGGTTGGCTACGCCCGGCTGATAGTTTGGAATGTTAAATTGCTTACCTACACTAGGGCGACGTAAGTCCGCATCAATAAGTATAGTTTTATCAAGCTGACCTAAGGCGAACGCCAAGTTTATAGAAACCGTCGTTTTACCTTCTTTAGGTACACTTGAGGTTACCATTATAGCTTGTTGCTCTTTGTCTAAATTCAATAAAGACAAGCTAGTACGCAGTGTACGAACAGACTCGGCAAACTGGTGTTTTTTGCCATCGAAGAATGAACGAACTGGTAAGTCGGTCTTTTTCTTATGTGGTAGCCAAGGAATAAGGCCCAGCATACGCTGCCCAAGCTTGCGCTCTACATCTTCCACTGAACGTATACCACTGTTAAGCGTTTCCATAGCAATAGCTAGAAATACACCGAAGCCCACACTGAATACGAAAGCCGCGCCAATCAACAATTTTTTATTTGGTTTTGAAGGCGCGTAATTTGGAAGCGCTTCATCCAATACTCTGGCGTTTGCAGATTCAAACCCACCTAGCTCGTCTGTTTCTTTTAAACGTGTGAAGAACGAGTTATAGAGCTGCTGATTAATATCGACTTCGCGCTGTAGGGCCTTGCGCTGATTATCCAGTGCAGATAGGTCGCGAAATTCTGCTTTTGCTCGTGAAACTTCTCTTTCTAACTGAGCAACACGATCTTCCGATACTTCGTATTGCGTAGTTATACTTCTAATAAGGTCACGAATTTGGCCGCTTAATGTTTCTCTTATTGATGAAAGCTCAGCGTTTGCTGCAATCATGCGCGGGTGTTTCGGGCCGTATACATTGCTAAGCTCACTTACGCGCGTCATCGCCTTAGCTTCGTCGCGGCGAACGTCTCTAATAGTCGGGTGGTTAAGCACTTCAGGCAGGCGTGCAATGTCGTTTAATGAAACATCATTACGCGTTTGCTTGTAAATAACCGCGTTTAATTTAAGCGCCGTTTGCGCATCTAATAACTGCTTACTTAGCTGCTCTAGTTCTTCAGACGCTAAACCTACTACACCATCAATGTTTACCACTTGGTTTTCTTCATAGAACTTCGCCAAATTACGTTCAGCAACATCTAGTTTCTGCTTCAAACCTTCTAAGCTTTCTGTAAGAAAAGACGTCGCTTTTGCCGTCATATCCAACTTAGCTTGAAGGTAGTTCTCGATGTACACGTCAGCAACAGCGTTAGCTAATTCAGCCGACAACCGCGGAGATTCAGTAGTAACGGTAATACGCATTACTTGCGTATTATCTACCATCTCTACTGACAATGCTCTCATCAATAAAGAAGTAGCTTTACGTTTCTTAGCAGCTAGTATTTGCTCTTCGGTTAGCTCTTTTGGATCTTCTTGAGGCAAAAAAGGTAATGCATCTAGAAGGCTGGCTTTAATCTGGTCGACAATACCTGGCTCTTCTTTGGCTGGCATAAACTCTTCATTATTCCATAATGACAAGCTTTCCACCGTACGCTCTGCAATTTGACGCGACTGCAATATTTCAAACTGAGTTTGCATGTAGTCTTTACGCTTGGTATCTAAGCCATAGACTTCTTCAATTGAAACCACGTTAGCTTTGTCAGCTTCTACCAAGATAGTGGTGGTAGAGGTAAACATGGGCGTCATGCGCATAACTAACAGCGCAACTAAAATTGTGAACGCAATTGCTAATGAAATAATACGAAATGCGTAACGCTTGATAATTCCTAAATAATGAGCAATGTCGATGGTTTCATTTTCAAACACACCGGCGTTTAACTCTTCCCTGCTATTTACTGCCATTTTTATTCCTGAACGCTACGTAAAATTTAGAAGAAACGCTGATTAATGGTGATAATGTCACCAGGCTGAATCATGTCGCTAACCGTTACTGTGAACTCGTTAGTCCTGCCATCTTTTTCGCGAATGATGGTAATTTTGTCGCGCGCTGCTCGTTCGGTATACCCGCCTGCTAACGCCGCCGCTTTGTTTACCGACAACCCTGGCTGATAAGCATAACCGCCAGGGCGCTTGACTTCGCCATCAATAAAAAACGGGCGATATTCCACGATAGCTACAGAAACAGATGGGTTAACAAGGTAGTCACCTAGTAAACCGTCGTATATAAGCTGTTCTACTTGTGCTGCGGTTAGGCCTACAAGCTTTATTTCACCAAGAAATGGATAGTTTATTGTGCCAACGTCAGGAAGGCGAACCTCCATAGACAGATCGTCTTGCCCGAAAACACTTATTTGTATTCTATCGCCAGAGCCCAGCTGATATTGGCTCATACTTAAATTACCCTCTTGGGCCATTACTTGTAACGCGCCAAAAAGTAAGAATATTAATGAAAATAAGCTAACCGCTTTTTGCTTCACAGTGTTACCTCTACTGTTACACCAATTTCGCTTTTGTCGTAGCCGATAGTATCTCTGTTACTATCTCTATCTGTGTACTGATAAAAGGTGCTGAATTTTAACCATCTACGTGCTTGATAATTTAGCGCGGCAGAATAGTTCATCAATTCGTCATCCCTGTTAACGATATCTACTTCATTGAATACATATTCATCGTTTTGCTGTGTAACGCTAAGAGATGTGCTGACTCTTTCTAACCAGTCGTGATTCCAACGCACACTATAGTTTTGACCTCGGATGAAGTCACCCTCACCGTTGGTTTCAAACGTATCTGCGCTGGTAGAAATTCTTACTGTCGAATAGCTTACAGGTTGCCAATCAATACCAACCTCCCAGTCGGTACCATAGAAAGTACCACGGGATTCGTTATCGAAGCCTTTTTCTTTATACCCTACTTTCGCAAAACCAGTAGTTGCAGCTGTACTCTCCCAAACTATACCTACAAGTATACGGGTTTCATCATTGTCACGAGTAACTAAGTCTAGCTGTTCGTCGTACTTTATAAATGTCTTTGTTACATCAACAACCATACTCGTTGCTGCACCGATTTGATAACCAAATTCTGCGCCGACCATGTTTTTTGCTCGGTCGCGTATTATATAGGCATCTTCAGTTCTGTCGTAATTTAAGGTCTGACGGCGTGCTTTAAGCGTAATCATGCCGTCTGTAGTTGCAGCACCGTAACTATACTCGGCAGATAGGTTGCTGCTCTTATATGTGTCTGGTGTGGTTATGTCTAAGCCAGAACCGATTGAAAAGCCTGTACCTCGATCTTCATGACCATCTTCATATTGTGCGAGTGCGCTTACGCGATGACGGCTGTTTAATTCAAAGTCACCCGAAGCTTCTACAAAATGATCGGTGTAATCGTCGTTGCCACTAGAGAAATAAACTCCTCTTTCTAGTCTGTAACCAACTTGAATCGGGTTTCCGTCAACCTCTGTGGCAGCAATTAATTCTGGTGAAAGTGTTGTTCGCCAGCTGTAAATTTTACTTTGATTGTCTCTGGCATTTGCTACGTTATCGACATAAGCCATCGTCGAAGTAAATGATGGAATTAAATCGAACTGCCCAGCTTGAATTCGACCGGCCTCTTGGGCATATAGTGTCGGAGTGGCGCAAATAACCGACATTGCTATGATGCTTTTGGTCCTTTTAAACATTTTATTTCCTTCCTTCGATGACCTATCTTTAATGACAAACTAATAACTGTAAGTTTTTTCCGGTACCTCACATTGCACGAGCCAATAACTCAGTTGAGAGAAAATTTGCATCTTTTACAATTTTTGGTGTTTTTTACCGAAATTCCTAAATAATAATGAGGTATAAGCAATAGGCGTGCCGATTTTTTAACCCCTTAAATTAATACATAAGAAGTTAGCTATTGATACCGACTTAAAATCCTGTTGCTTTTTATCATACCCGACAAAACAAAAGTATCTTCTAAAGTACATAGATATTGTTTCAGCTATATGTCGGCTCGCTGTTATGCCAAGTATGCTATCGTATTTATATAAGTAATGGAAAGTACACGAGTGACATTCTACTCTTTCTGCACCAAATTAGTACGAAATAAAGTCGTTTGCTGTAATAAAATTACAATAACAGTCCGATATTGTTACAATGGCAACCAACGAATTTAAAGTTACTACGGTTATTACATTTATAATACGTAGTTAAACGATTGGAAGAGTTGACGACACTATCAGGCATGAATCTTGCCTAGTTTTAGACAAATGTATTAGCTGTTTTCACTTTATACGTAATATTTGGATCAGGTTAATAGAATAACCAAAACATCCATTGCGACGGCCTTCACTTTTCACCTAGAGATTACCTAAATGGACAATAGAGTAGATTCTAACAAAGCAATTAAAGCGCATCCGGTAGAGCCTAATACCAACGGTGGTTTAGTTGTTAGAAACCAAAGCGGTTTTTCTACTATTTACAGGCTAATTGACCTTTCACTAGTCACCGTTCTCTATTATTCATCTGCTGCGTATTACGGTACGAAGATAGACACTACAAGCCTTATCCTTCTATTCATTAATGTAATTTGCTTTCAAGTTTCAGCAGAGGGCGTTGAGCTTTATAGGTCTTGGCGTGGTCATAGGACACCAGAAATGCTGCGAGCAGCGGCAATTACATGGATGCTGAGCATTTTAGGCACTTTGACTATGGGGTACTTTTTCGTTCAGGAAATTAAGACTCCACCTCCTGCAATTCTATTATGGTTCGCTTCGTCATTCGTAGTACTCATAATGTGGCGTTTTGTAATGCGTAAGTTTCTATTTCGCATTCGTAAAAGTGGTTTGAACTCACGTCGCTCTATTATAATTGGCGCTACCCAACTTGGTGCAAATGTCGCACTTCAGATACAACAAAACGAACATTTAGGTATCAAGTTCAACGGGCTTTATGATGATAGAGAAGCTGAAAGACTGCCACACGAAATGCAAGGCGCGGTACTTGGAAATATAGAAGCCGCGATAGAAATGGCAAAGCGCAATGAAGTTGATTACATCTACATAGCCCTTCCGATGAGTGCAGAAAACCGAATTCGCAGCATACTAGAGCAGTGTAGTGATACTACGGCAAACGTTTATGTTATTCCGAACTTCTTCATGTACAACCTACTAAACGCTCGCTGGCAGACGGTAGGCAACGTACAGGCGCTAAGCGTTTACGACACCCCATTCCAAGGCGCCAGTGATGTATTGAAGCGGTTTGAAGATGTTGTATTAAGCAGTCTGATTCTAATGTTGATATCCGTTCCCATGTTAGCAATTGCGGCCGCAGTTAAGCTTACGTCTAAAGGGCCCGTAATTTTTAAGCAAAAGCGTTACGGGTTAGATGGTAAACAAATTACGGTGTACAAGTTCCGGTCTATGACCACGCAAGATAATGGTGCGGTTGTGAAACAAGCCACCAAAAACGACGCGCGTTTAACTAAGATTGGCGGCTTCTTAAGAAGAACCTCCTTAGATGAACTTCCGCAGTTTATTAATGTTCTGCAAGGCCGTATGTCGATTGTCGGTCCTCGCCCTCACGCTGTGGCGCACAACGAAGAATACCGTAAGATCATTACTGGTTACATGTTACGTCATAAGGTTAAACCAGGAATTACAGGCTGGGCACAGGTAAATGGCCTGCGTGGTGAGACTGAGACAACTAACAAAATGGTACAGCGCGTTGAATATGATTTAGATTACATACACCGCTGGTCTATATGGTTTGATATCAAAATCGTGTTTATGACCGTTTTCAATGGTTTTATAAATAAGAACGCTTACTGATAATGTTCACTAAAGTTCGACAAAAGCGGCTATTTGCCGCTTTTTTATTTTGAAACATTTTATAAATAGGTAAACGATAGCGAACAATATTCAAAAGAGCACGGCGGGAGTATAACCATGCTTCAGAATAGTTATTCATTCTTAGAGGCATTTATGGTATTTAAAAAAAACCTGATTTTAACTTTGTGTCTGGCTGTAGAGGCGTGGTTAGCAACTATATAGCATTATCATACTCCCACTGATCTCTACATAGCTTATATTTAAAGAACTCTGCTTCTGTTTCCTTTAAAGCCGCTGACAAAGCGCTAATTTGGACTTCCATTTTCTCTTTAAACCCCAGAAGGTTCCCAGCAAATAAATCGCTGTAGGCATTTAGCGTCTGCTTAAAGTCATCCGAAGAACGCTGCTCGGTTGTCTGCGAATAAGCATATGACCAACTATTGAATTGACTTAAACATCTTGTCCTTATTCCCCCGTCCACATTGCTAGCGCCACTAAAACCGCTCGTCAGTTCAGAAAGAATATTTAACCTGCGCTCAGCTTCATCCATAAGTGAAACACTTACTCCGCCAGACTTTAAAAAATGTAGGTCTTTAATCATTAGAAGGGAAGATAAGCGATAACGAACCTGATAAGCGTTTTTGCATTTATTTTTACATGCAACAAAGTCAGAACGCGCTCTCTCTATTTGCATACTAAGCCGTTGCAAGTCTGCCGAATGACTGAAACCTGCGCGAACAGATGAGTTTAGGGCATTGCCTATAGATGAACCAATAGAGGCAGCAGCTAATTCCCCGACAGTAAAAAGTTGCATACCGAATTCATCTGAACTTACAGTTTTTTGCTCTAGACTTTGATTAGTAATTTCATCCGGCTTTTTTAGGGCAAGTTTTTTGAATTGCGCCATGGGGGTATATCCAGCACGTTCGAGCCAAATTACCTGTGAATTAAGGAGGGAGGCTCCCAAACCATATAAGGGAGAGATCTCCCTATCATCGGAATAACCAATAAGCCCTAGATTAGCGGCGACATTTTGTTTTGGATCGACTGAAAATACGGTATCCCAGAGCTCGTTCAGCTTATCAAGATTCAGTCGTAACGGTTGTGCAAAAGACGATTCCCATTCAGCATAAGCATTTAAGTCTGTAGTAGGGATACTTTCTAGCCTTGAGACAACTTTATCTATTACGCTTGTTAAATAGTATGCTGCATTTATCTGAATAAACTGTTTGACATCGTATTGAAAGCTGCGGTTTACGCCTTCTACATTAATACGTTGATATAACTCTGATGTTTTATCATTGAGGGTGGTTATTTGATTTTTAATTTCTTCATCAGTTAATTCTCTGTCCTGGATTTGTTTTGCAATTTCTTTTCGCGTTTGCGAGTCACAATTTTCAGTAAAACAATTCCTCACACTAGGCTTTTCGAAAGCCCTCTCTATACTTGTGTTTTTTAAGTAAAATTGGTCAAAAAATGCGAACTCTATGAATTCGCGGCTCATCTCAACTCCGTTTTTTCGGATAATTTCTTTGATTGTAGTATCTGCGCGCTGTAGAAACGAAACTCTCCAAGCTTGCCAAAATGCGTCATGATCAAAAGCCATTCGACAGAGTCTTTGCTGAGTTAAAGTGAAAGTCAGGTCTTTTTCCGAGCCTTCGCATAAAGCATATTTACTTACATACGTATTTTCGTGGAGCAATGAGTACCAACTCTTGTAATAGTCCGCTTGATGAAGGCTAAATTGCTCTTTTAATGCCCATAGGTTTAGAGCAAATGAAATACCTTCCAATGAAATAGGTATGGAACTAAGGACATCAACCCACCCCATCATTATTTTTTCATGAGTTGGGTACAGCAGATTATCAAGTACATCTTGTCTATTCAAATTCGCGATATCTTGACGGCGCATCTGTTCAGATTCTTTATATGCGTTTTTCATCATCCCCAAGAGTTGGAGGCTTATGGCATTGAGTTCCTGAACGTCCTTCGGCTCACTAAGTGGGAAAGTTACAGTTTTAGCAGGAGGTATAGCATCTCGTTTCGTAATATGTCGATGGCTGCTTGGAGTTTGGTTTTTTTTGAGCATTTTTACCTCCCATCCGTATTTAACTTCAAGGAGTCTGGGATCACTTTTATTCAATAAGACTCGCTTTCCATATACAGAATCGTTAAAAGAAATATAAGGATAGTCTGCGATATCTTCAGCTTGCGATTGAGCAATTTGCATAAACCTATCCATTCCCTCCAGCTTTGCGAGATACAATTTCAAAGACAAACCAAAGTTACTTACGTAATCAGGCCTTTTTCCAAATTCAGAAATTTTAATAAGATGGAGGAATTCGTCTGTCTGTAAGGATGTAGTCCACTCTTTTCGTTGCACCCGAGAAAATGAGATAGTGGTAAATTTTTTGTTTGTAGAATCTACTAACTGGTACTCTACCTCCGCTTCTCTATAAAAAATTGCATTATCATCGGTGTGAAGTTTGTAGACAAGGTGATTGACTAGGCGCTCCCCTAGCCTTTTTTCTTCAATGAATGCCGTGACATTTTCTGCTTTGACATCTACGCGAAGTACCAACTTTTGTATCTCTGTAGAAGAACTACCTTGCCGTTTTTCGACTTTCTTTATTTCATTGAAAACTTCAATGTATTCGAAATTAGCTTTTCGATTAATTATAGATTTTGTTCTTGGATCCCAATCCAAACCTGAAATGAAAATATTGGGGTTCTTAGAAAACTGCACATAAGGGTTGTCAACGCTAATTAATTTGGAAGAAATGACCTGTTGAGTAGGAGTAACTCGTTGTACAGGTAAGCTGTTTTTTTTAACACGTTCCTGAATATCTTTATTTAAATTTTGATAAGGTTTTTTACTTTCTGCTATCAATGTCGCTTCGTTATTGGATAACATATTCACAGATGGTAAGGTATACAACAAAGAAGCACCATCGAATCTGGAACTTTTGTTAGTTTGAAGTTTTTTGATAAGAACTAACATAGTATTTCGGTGCTTATTCTTCCTGTCGTCTATTATATTTTTTACATCATTTTTTATTCCCCAATAGATTGGTACCCCTTCTTCTCTATTTAAAGTAAGAAAGCGCAGCACTGCATAGGGTAAATATTCTGAACTTTTATGTTCCTTGATAAGCTCGTGAAGAATCACTCTTTCTTTTTTCGCTACCTTTTGTTTTTGTCTAAAACTACTGGTTGTTAGGCTTTCTTTTGACACTAACTCACTGAGAATATCTTGGCTGGCGAGCGCTTTCTCATAAAGTTTTTGAGCCTCTGTACTTTCATCAGATAAAGCAACGTTGCAGAATAAACTCAGAACGATGAAGTGAAGAAGCATTTTATAAAGGGGAAGTGATTTAATTTGGTGCATATAGAATTTTCAATATCCGTATTATATAGGTTCAAGTAAGCCTAGCTATGCATTCACTGTTTTAAGAACGATTCTTATAGCCAACAAAAATTAAATTGCACTTAAGCCTAACCCAAATTGATCATAATTTAACCATAAATATAGATGAATTAGCTTATTGAAATATAATTTTTAGCAAAATCAGCTAAATACGAACAAAAAGCTTTCGATGAAAAAGTTAGATTTAAGCTTGAAACCATTGGTATGAAGAATGGGTTTTAGAAGATATGTTAGAAAAACGAAAAAAGGCGAGCATCCTGCTCGCCTTTTTCCGAAAGAACTTAAACTTAATTAGTTAATAATTAAGCTAATGCGCCTTTAGCCGCTTCGACTAGTGCGCTGAAAGCTGCTTTGTCATGTACTGCGATGTCGGCAAGGATCTTACGATCGATTTCAACAGACGCTTTCTTCAAACCGTTAATGAAACGGCTGTATGACATACCATTTTGACGAGCAGCAGCGTTAATACGTGCAATCCATAGTTGACGGAATTGACGCTTGCGCTGACGACGGTCACGGTAAGCATATTGACCAGCTTTAGTTACAGCTTGTACCGCTACGCGATATACACGTGAACGTGCGCCGTAATAACCTTTTGCCTGCTTGAGGACTTTTTTGTGACGAGCACGTGCGATAGTGCCGCGTTTTACTCTAGCCATTAATCAGTCTCCTAAGTCTTATACGTAAGGCAACATGCGCTGAACCAATTTGGTATCAGAGTCATGAACCAGTTTTTTGCCACGAAGGTGACGTTTACGCTTAGAGCTCTTCTTAGTCAAAATGTGACGTAAGTGAGACTGTTTGCTTTTAAAGCGGCCAGAACCCGTTTTCTTGAAACGCTTGGCGGCACCGCTTACAGTTTTCATTTTAGGCATTGCTAAAACTCCGCATTGTTTAATATCGGCATTTTTCGTGTTGCAGTCACTTCATACCGGTTAATGTTTAGCAGCAAGGTGTTTAAGGGTGCAGATTCCTTAAAACTTTAGACCGTTACTACTTCTTATTTGGGGCTAGCACCATGATCATCTGACGGCCTTCCACACGGCGTGGGAAAGACTCGCATGTAGCGATATCTTCTAAATCGGTTTTAACGCGGTTTAGTAGATCGATACCGATGTCTTGGTGCGCCATTTCACGACCGCGGAAGCGGATCGTAACTTTGGCTTTATCACCACCTTCAAGAAAGCGACGCAGGTTGCGCAGTTTGACCTGGTAATCGCCTTCATCAGTGCCAGGGCGAAATTTAATCTCCTTGACCTGAATTTGCTTCTGTTTTTTCTTCTGCTCTTTTTGAGCTTTACTTTTTTCGAAGAGGAATTTGCCATAGTCCATAACTTTACAGACTGGCGGCTCGGCATTTGGACTGATTTCTACTAGATCTAGGCTCGCTTCTTCAGCGGCACGCGTAGCATCTGCTAGCGAAACCACACCAACCTGTTCACCGTCTTTGCCAATTAATCTTACTTCTCTGGCTTTAATCTCATCGTTAATGCGGGCTTTGTCGCCCTGAGCCTTGTTGTTAGCGCCTTTAATGTGCTATTCCTCCAAACATTTAATTCTTTTGTCTGCTTCTGGGATGGTCGATTGACCTAAAGTAAAACCAAAAGCAGACACCTTACTTGTGCATTATACACAAATTGCTCAACTATTTAATTGTCTTTTCTACGACTTCTTGTTGAGCCATGGCAATAAAGTCTTCCAGGCTCATTTTGCCTAGGTCGTCGCCGCGACGAGAGCGCACTGCTACTTCGCCCGCTTCCATTTCTTTATCGCCCACAACTAGCATATATGGAATACGCTTTAATGTGTGCTCGCGGATTTTAAAGCCGATCTTCTCATTTCGCAAGTCAGACTTTGCTCTAAACCCTAAATCTTGCAGTTTTTTTACACAATTTGATGCGTAATCAGCTTGTTTGTCAGTAATGTTCATTACTACAACCTGCTGAGGCGCTAACCAAAGAGGGAAGAAACCTGCAAATTCTTCGGTCAAAATCCCAATGAAGCGTTCTAGTGAACCTAAAATAGCGCGGTGAATCATAACCGGCACTTTGCGTTCGCCATCTTCTGCTACATAAGTAGAGCCCAAGCGACCTGGCATTGAGAAATCTAGCTGTACGGTTCCGCACTGCCATGCACGGTCTAAGCAATCGTGCAGTGTAAACTCAATTTTCGGCCCGTAAAACGCACCTTCTCCAGGCTGATAATCGAACTCGATGTCATTGGCTTTAAGTGCATCTGCAAGCGCAGCTTCTGATTTGTCCCAAATCTCGTCAGCACCTACGCGCTTTTCTGGGCGAGTAGACAGCTTAACTTTGATATTTTCGAAACCAAATGCAGCGTATGTCTCGTACACCATCTTAATACAGCCACTCACCTCTTCTAAGATCTGTTCTTCAGTACAGAAAATGTGAGCATCGTCTTGCGTAAAGCCACGAACACGCATTAGACCGTGTAGTGCGCCCGATGGTTCGTTACGGTGACAGCAGCCAAATTCAGCCATACGAAGAGGCAGGTCGCGGTACGACTTCAAACCTTGGTTGAAAATTTGTACGTGACCTGGGCAGTTCATCGGCTTAACAGCATATTCACGCTTTTCAGATTCTGTGGTGAACATGTTTTCAGCGTACTTGTCCCAGTGACCCGATTTTTCCCAAAGCGTACGGTCCATCATTAACGGGCCTTTAACTTCGTCGTAGCCGTATTCGCGCAGCTTCTTACGCACAAAGCTTTCTAGTTCGGTATAAATTGACCAACCATCGTTGTGCCAGAACACCATACCTGGGGCTTCTTCTTGCCAATGGAATAGGTTAAGTGCTTTACCAATTTTACGGTGGTCGCGCTTTTCCGCTTCTTCTAGGCGCTGTAGGTAAGACTTAAGCTGCTTTTTGTCAGCCCATGCAGTACCGTAAATACGCTGAAGCATTTTGTTGTCGCTGTCGCCACGCCAGTAAGCGCCTGCCACTTTCATTAGTTTGAAGTGGTGACAGAACTTCATGTTTGGCACGTGAGGACCACGACACATGTCTGTGTATTCTTCGTGGTGATAAAGTGCTGGGCGGTCGTCCTTGCTGATGTTCTCATCAAGAATTTCCATTTTGTAGCTTTCACCGCGTGCTTCAAATGCATCGCGTGCTTCTTGCCAGCTCACTTTATTTTTAACCACGTTGTAATTGGTTTTAGCCAGTTCAAGCATACGCTTTTCTAGTTTGGCCAAATCTTCCTGGGTTAGGCTTTCTTCCATATCAACATCGTAATAAAAACCGTTGTCGATAACTGGGCCGATAGCCATTTTGGTGTTAGGCCAAAGCTGTTTAATAGCGTGACCTAACAAGTGCGCGCAACTGTGACGAAGAACTTCTAACCCTTCATCGTCTTTTGCAGTAATAATTTGAAGTTGTGCGTCCGCGTCAATCATATCAACGGCGTCAACTAGCTCACCGTTTACTTTCCCTGCAATGGTTGCTTTGGCTAAACCAGGGCCAATGTCGTTTGCAACGTCTAGTACAGAAACAGCGTTATCGAAAGCGCGTTGGCTTCCATCAGGAAGGGTAATTACAGGCATTTTAATTCCTTTACAGTGGTGACGCCTACTCTGCGCCACATGCATATTTTTGAAAATTTAATCGTGCTTTATAGCACTCGAAACTTGCTTTATTTGAAGCAGCATAAAAATACAGCGCATTGGTACTGCAAAACTGAATACGCGTCGAACTTACTGAGTTTTCTCAGTATTAAAGCAAGTTCTGGATTATAACCAGTGTAGGGGCAACTTCAATATCGAAAAGCCTTTATTGGCTAATTTGTGAAGGTTTGATTTCGTTTAGGAAGATTTTGAGTAGGAATTTATGCATTTCACCATTTTTATCCCATACTTTAGTGTAAGGCGATAAAGGTTGCTGGACTAGCTCTTCGCTGGTGTTCTAGTGTGCCATAGGAAAGAGTCACTCAACACTCCAATCGCCTTGAAAAAAAGCATTAAAACAAGCAGAGCGTGCAATATGTGGCATTTTATCAGCGAGCATATTTCAGATGAAACCCAGCAGTTTTTTAGCTGCCATAAAGCCGAACGAGTAAGTGGCGGAGATACACACGAAAGTTACATCATAAAAGATATGACCCATCGCTACTTTGTTAAAACCCGCAAATATGATGATACTCAGCAATTATCTCATGAAGCCGAAGGACTAGCGGCCATCGCTAACACGCAAACCATTGCTACGCCGCGGGTCATTTGCCATGGGATCACTTCTAACGAAACGCCCAATATGGAATATCTGGTGCTCGCTCATATCCGATTTATAGAGCCTGCCGTAAGTGATTACAGCATTCTGGGCCAGCAACTTGCTGCGTTCCATTCTGTTAACGCCTACACCAGCTATGGGTGGCCGCATGACAATTACATTGGTGCCAGTGTACAAACCAATGGAAGAATGGCGTCTTGGGCTGACTTTTTTGCAGAAAAGCGGATTGGTAGCATGCTAGAACGCTTGGCATCAATTGGTACATGGAAAAGCGGAGATGGCAATATAGACGATATTGTTACTCGAGTCAGACATCTCTTGAGCTTACATCAACCCCACCCTTCACTACTTCATGGCGATTTATGGACGGGTAACGCGGGATTTAACAAGAAAGGGCCAGTCTTATTCGACCCAGCGGTGTACGTTGGGGACGCCGAAACCGACCTTGCCATGGCCGAATTGTTTGGTGGCTTTCCCCAATCATTCTTTGAGGGTTACCATCAACACACCCCAATTGAAAAAAATTACCGATTAAGAAAACCAATTTACCAGCTTTACCATATTTTAAATCACGGGTTATTATTCGGCGCGCACTACATAGCGCAAGCCAAACAAATATTAGACGACATTTACAAGCACTAATGCGACATGCAAACTAGCTCGTATTTCTTGTCCATCAATCGTTTAATCTTCGTATCGTTGCCCCCCTCTTAACAATAAAAATGCAGGCGATAGATAGGCAGCATACGATTTAAAATAGAGAGCAGCTTTAATTATGACAAACTCAGGCCCTGTTGCATTTATTACCGGGGCAGCAAAGCGAATTGGCGCCGCCATGGCGTGTCAGCTTCATAGCGAAGGCTATCGCGTTATTATTCATTATGGAAATTCCAAAGACGATGCACTCGCACTGGCTGAAAAACTTAACAATCAGCGAGCGGATTCAGCTATCTGTCTTCAGGCCAACCTTTGTAATTCAGACGAGGTAAGCACACTGGGGCAGCGAGCATTAGGCATTTGGGGTCAGATAGACGTTTTAGTAAATAATGCTTCTAGTTTTTACCCCACACCGGTGGGCGAAATTTCAGAAGAAGACTGGGTCTCTCTGATAGGCAGTAACGTGAAGGGGCCGCTGTTTCTATCGCAAGCATTGGCACCAGCATTAGCGCTAAGTAATGGCTGCATTATTAATATGGTCGATATGCATGTCGACCGCCCTCTCCCCAAGCATATTGTTTATTTGATTGCTAAATCAGGCCTTGCCTCACTGACCAAGTCACTAGCAATAGACTTAGCACCCCTTGTTCGCGTAAATGGTATCGCGCCAGGGGCTATTTTGTGGCCAGAAAGAGAAATGGGTGATGATGAAAAAGAAACATTATTGTCGAGTATTCCGTTAGGGGAATTAGGTACACCTGCAGACATTGCCAAGACATTGTCGTTCTTGGTATCAGCCCCCTATATCACAGGGCAAATCATTTACGTCGATGGTGGCCGTAGCCTTCACACCGGTGCCTCCGCGTGAGGAAATTTCAACTAAAAGCCTTGCAACCAAACGTTTCTCATTTAAGAAGCGCTTGCCGCACTGTCATTATCAGCGTGGGCTTATTTTCTTTAATGGGTTGTTTTGGCGGTAGTACTGTGAAGCAAAGCATTGATGATTACGCCGCACGGCTTTCTCGCGTGCTCGATGTGCCCCTACCCGACTCGTTTAACAATAAGATTACTACACCACTTCCCAAACTTGCCGACTCCGTAACGCTTAAGCACACCATTGAAGGCGTGAGTATAAACCTGCGTGAGTTTTATGCGCTGCAAGATTGTGAGTTAGGCACAGTGGTTGCCGAACGCAATACGTCGCTAGGAAAAAGTCAGCTGCCATCACAGCGGCTTGTTTATGAGAGCAAACTGCTTACCGTGCTTAAACGCTGCGAGGCGGCGCTTACTGAAGAAGGCGAAACTAGCCAGAGTAACGCGGCACTGGCAGCAACCATCGCATCGTGGCGTGAACAAAAAACGCTAGACTACAGTAAAACTTGGGCAAACCTAGTCCAAGGAAGCCAAGAATTACGTTTGGCGCTTAATACACCTGAACGTCTGTTTTCAGTTGAAAACAATAAAGACGCGCTTTCTAGCGTAAATGCGCTCTATTACATCAACAGTTTGAATAACAAAGCGTTGCTCTTGGGTGATATGTATGCAGACGAGGATTCCTCCGATTCGACAGCAAGCGATACAAAAGCGGTGGTTACGAAAGGAAATAGCAATGAAAACCTTATTGACAGCAGCGAGCTTGAACAACAGTTACAAATTATACGTTCAGCCCGGTTACCCGCTACGCTTTGGCACACACAACAAACCTTAACGCAAAACCTCTCACTGCTTACGAAAATGCTTTCTACCGAGCTTGATGCTGTAAGCTGCCCAGAAGGCCGCGCTAGCGACAAAGCAAAAATATTGCGTAATGTATTCTACCTTTTCTTTATTGAGGAAATACAACCTGTAGGAAGCTTGGTAAATCAATACCACTACAAACTAGCGCCATTATGGGAAGAGTGGCTTGCGCAGCCGTCGCTGCACGAGGAATTCAAACGCTACATCAGGCAACAGTCACAAGACGGATTCAACCAATACAGCAGCGTAATGAAAGCGCATGTCAACTTATGGCAAGGATTCCTTGGTAGATGTAATCTATCGCCCGTCGCGCCTATTTAATAGCGCGACGAGCAAATCCACCAGCCCAGCTTTTGCTGAACATCTCCTCACCTCTGGCTAGCTTTGCCGAAGCACGCTCAATTTGCACGGTTCCCTTCTAGATTTGAAAAGAGGGCAAATTACACATTCCAATAATCCTTCACATAACAAATGCTAAAGAATATTTTCTCCTGCTTCCGGGTCTCTCGACTTACGGGCCTGCTCTCGAATCTCATGGGCTTCGGAAGACACATCATCATTGACTTTCGATTCCTGTGGACGCGTTGTTCCAGCCCCTTTAGCGCTTGACCTCTCGTTTCGATTTTCTGTGGCCTCTCCACTATTTTGTTCACTATCAAAACTTTTTACGTTCTTTTGTTCAGTCGTACTTTCACTTAACTCATTTGCTACGTTTTCTGAAGAGTTAGCGCTTGAAGCGTCTTTCTCGGAAGCGTGGTAAATATCCATACCCTCAGGGAAAATGCGCTCTCTCGCGTCATCAGGCATACTGATATTCGCCTCTAAGAAGGCTTGGGTGATTTTACGCATCAGCACCGACGCCATTTTTAGTACACTCGTTTTCTCTACATCCACCCAAAAATAAACCTTGATGTTGTAGGTCGAGGGGCCTAATTCGTCGATAAGAATTTGCGGTTCAGGGTCGATTAACACGTTGTCTTGTGCTGACGTAATTTCTTGTGCAATTTGCTGCGCCTGTTGTATATCAGCATCGTAGCCAACGCCAATAACAAACTGCCCTCGCATTAGCGGGTTGGCCGTAAGGTTTTTGATTACCCCTTTGTAAATAGTCGCGTTAGGTATTTGAATATGGTTGCCGTCAAAATCCACCAGTGTAGTCGCACGTGCCGTAACTTTCTGAATGATGCCGGTAAAATCGTTGATTTGTACGATATCCCCTATTCTAAAAGGGCGTTGAATAGTAAGCAGTAGACTAGAAATAAAGTTTTCTGCGATGTCGCGAAAGGCGAAACCAAGAATAAGCCCCACCACACCTGTACCACTCACCACCGCGATTGCAAAACCAGTGAGCCCAGCTAAGAACAAAAATAGATAAATACCGAGTAAAATTAAGACTAAACTGACACTTCTTTGAATGACTGAGCGCAGCAGTGGAGATGTGGTCGTACGGGTTAACGGTTTAACTAAAACCTTGGCAATATGTGGCGCTAAAAGGATAAACGCCGCCATGATAACTAAACCTAGCGCCAACCCCGGTAAACGATAAACAAAGTTCTCCCAAAGCTGAGAGAGTAGCGACTGTGCACTTGATAAACTGCTTATTGCGCCACCTTCGTCACTTTGTTGAAGCAAAGTTTGTATAAAAGGTTCGCTGTCGGTTTGCGAGAAAGAAAGCCCCGTTCGCTTATTCAAAATAGAGGGCTGTAATATTTGTTGCGCACTGAACATCACCTCACTCCTTGGCGTTCATGTGTTTCGGTTTTTAATATAAATAACTACGACGCGATAACTAAATAAGATCCCAGCCCGATGGTAAATAAAAAACTGCCCCATATAGCGTGTTCTATAACCACCACGGGCGTCGAGTTAGTTTGCATATACCTA
This sequence comes from Alteromonas sp. MmMcT2-2, assembly GCF_022348305.1. Classification (NCBI taxonomy): domain Bacteria; kingdom Pseudomonadati; phylum Pseudomonadota; class Gammaproteobacteria; order Alteromonadales; family Alteromonadaceae; genus Alteromonas; species Alteromonas sp. MmMcT2-2. The sequence goes on along the minus strand of NZ_JAKRFA010000023.1, from coordinate 19,913 downwards.
TAACCGAAAATGCCACCGCCAATCCAAGAAATGACTACAGCAATCCAGTTACCGTACACTAAGTGGGCTAAACCAAATAAAAAAGTACTTAAGGCCCACCTTGCATATTTCGAAGGCAGTATTCGCTTGTAACGGTGAAAAAAGTACGTTCGAAAAATGATCTCTTGCGGGATGACCGACACTAACGGATAAATCAATAATGTAGCTACCCACATCCATGGCTGGTTCATAGGCCAATGTAGGAACAATTCCGGTTTAAAAAAGTAAACTACCAGCGCCAGTAAGCTCGCCCAAGGCAAAAATAACCTTAGCGTACTTTTTAAATGCGTGCGATAGTCTTCCCAATGCCACAATTTAATGCGTTTAAATTGCTTATCTGCTAACAAGATAGCTAAACAACAAAGTCCCATAACACCTAAAATAGGCATGAGATAATTTGCAAAATGCTTTATCCAGTAGAGAACGGCAAAGGGAATCACCACAAAGAGCAAGATCAATTCAGACCACAGCTTTGCCACAACTCACCTCTTTCTCTCGATCATGCTAGGTTCGCTGATCGATTCCCCAAACGTTTTTACTAACTAGAATCGATGCTAAACCAACAAGATAATTACCAACCGATGACACTTTTGTGAATTTTTACGGTTTATGTCTATGAAAGTGTAGTGCCAATTTGCAAAGCATGAGTGATTAATTAAGTGCTACTTTAGCCCTATGCTTCACTACGCATTCGTAACTCTCTATATAGATAAGGTTTTTTAAGAGCAGTGGAAACTTGTAAGCGTTTTTTAGTAATGAGCAACAACGCTTATTATAGTGATCTACTTCAATAATCGGCTTCGAAAAACCTATTTTAAAGTACGTGAACGCGTTGAACTCAGGTAGTGTTTGTATATCGCACAAAAGTCGTGAAATAATTGCATAAGATGTATAAGGCGATACCAATGACAAAAAATAGCCCTAGCGACGTTTTACAGCAAATTGAAAACCACTATGCCTCTTTGTCCCCTTCGGGCAAGGCTATTGCGCATTATATTCAGCAGAATCCTATCGCAGTATTAAGTCAATCTACGTCTTTAATTGCAGAAAAAACGGGGACGTCAAAGGCCACAGTCAGTCGCTTCTTTCGCCAGCTGGGTTTTGACTCGCATCAGCAAGCTAAAGAGGCGCTTGTTCAGCTACGTGAGCAAGGCGTGCCTGTTGTAAGCCCTTCAAGTGGCGTACTTCAGCATGAGAATGATAGTAAGAATTTGGCCAATACATTTGAAAGCACTTCCTCAGAGGCGTTGACAGATATTGCTAAATTGCTGGCATCAGCAGGCCAGGTCACCTTGATTGGTTTTAGAAACGCCTACCCCATTGCACTTCATTTTAGGCAGCAGCTCAAACAAATTCGTGCGTCGGTCCGTGTGCTTCCCCAGCCCGGTCAAACACTTAGTGAAGATATTATCGACCTAACCGAAAATGATCTTGTCGTACTTTTTGGTTTTCGTCGTAGAACCCGACAATTCAAGTTTGTTTTAAATAGCATTAAACACTGTAAAACCGTATTAATTACCGATCCAACGGGCCAAGGATATCGTCACGATGTCGACCACCTGCTGGTTACCCACATTGGCAGTGACTCGCCTTTTGATAGTTACGCGGCTCCAATGAGCCTGGTTGCATCACTGTGTAACCTTACCTACGAAGTATTAGGAAGCCAGGCCGCAGACCGCGTCGACGCTATTACTGACATCTACATTCAAATGGATGAACTAGAAAGTCCAAAGCGTTAACACTTCCCACAGAACACTTTTTAAGCAATACTATAAAGAGAGCGGATAGCAGAGAATTGTTATTTTGCAAGCGTAAAGGGAACTAAAGCGCTTAAAAATGGGTATAAGTATTAATTCACAACGCTTATTTTGGGTTTTAATGCATAAAAACGTACCTGTTAATTTAATTTCACTGCTAAAAGCGTGTGGTTGGAGTTGATATGGATAAAACGCAAGTAGTCATGGAAGAAGCTAACGGTGTGCTAGACTTTTGGTTTGGAGAACTCTCCCCAGAGCAATGGTTTAAGGAAGATGCAGCACTAGATAAAACGATCACTTCGCGATTTTCAAAATTGCGCGCAGCAGCCATAAAGGGCGAGTTGTGGCCTTGGCGAGCGACGGCTACCGGTCGTCTTGCCGAAATAATTCTTCTCGATCAATTCTCGCGAAATATTCATCGCAATGACAAAGATGCATTCAGTGCAGACAGCATTGCTTTGGTTCTTGCGCAAGAAGCGGTAAGTGTTGAAGCCGATAAGGTACTTACACCGCAGCAGCGCGCGTTTCTGTATATGCCGTTTATGCATAGTGAATCACTCGCAATCCACGACGTCGCATTGGAACTATTTTCACAAGAAGGCCTTGAAAGAGAATTCACCTTTGAAAAGCGCCATCAACAGATTATTGAAATGTTTGGCCGCTACCCCCACCGCAACCGAATTTTAGGGCGCGAGTCGACACCAGAAGAAGTTGCATACCTGAAGCAAAACCCCCAAGGTTTCTAGCAACTTATCTAGTTTTTTATCAATTTACTCAGCGCTTTACCAATTATGTAACTCACAGAAAATAATGTACGTACTAAAATGTCCAATGAAGTAACGTTCGTTTCTCTTGACTTTTTAATGAAACAGTTGTTTCATTAATCTAAAGACGAATAAAGAAACAATAACGAATAAGTAACGCGCTGTGAGCTCTCCTTTTGTACTGAAGCCCTGTGATGCCAAGTTCACACAGGCAATTAAAAACCTAGAAATCGCATTCAGTCTTGACGGTAGTGTTAAAGATGACGCATTTTCGGCGTCAGGAAAAGCGCTGAATCAGGCAAAAAGTCAAAGTAAATTACCGCTTAGCGGACTAGGTCTGGCAGTAAAAGATTTGTTTCACATTGAAGGATTACCAACCGCAGCAGGAAATCCTGATTGGTTAGCCACACACGCGATTCCGAAAAACACAAATCGTTGCGTAGCAAAGATGCTTCAAGCGGGTGCCGCGTTCAAAGGCAAAACCATCACTGATGAACTTGCCTACAGTTTACACGGACAGAATAAGCACTACGAAACACTGGTAAACCCAGTGGCACCAGCTCATATACCTGGTGGTTCTTCGTCAGGTTCAGCGGTGGCCGTTAGCGCGCACCTTGCCGACATAGGGCTTGGCACCGATACAGGCGGCTCTATTCGCGTACCGTCTAGCTATCAAGGGTTATGGGGGCTTCGCACCACCCACGGCGTTGTGGCCTGCGACAACATGGTGGCACTTGCCCCGTCGTTTGATACCGTGGGCTGGATGACACGCGACCTAAACACGCTGACTAAGGTTGCCAATGTCTGCATAGATAGCGCAACACAAAGTGAAATATCAGGTTCGCCTCGATTTGGCATAGCAGCGCATTTATTTGAGCAGGCCGCTCACAAATCGCTGTGCAAAACATGGCTTGCAGCGCTGGCAGATAACAACGACTGTATTGTATTGTCAGAGACACAGCTAGATTTAAAAACCTTACAAACTGCCGCTACCTTTCGTACCTTACAGGGCAATGAAATATGGCAGCAACATGGCGAATGGATTGAATACACTCAACCCGATATCGCCAAAGATATAATGTTGCGCTTGAATTGGTGTAAAACCATAACAACGCAAGAAGTAGAGCAAGCTAAAGCGCAACAATCTGTGGTAATCAATCATTTAAACACGCTGTTTGAAGAAATAGATGTATTGATTATTCCCACGACACCCGGTGTAGCACCTCGATGTGATGCCGATGAAACAACGCTGGCAAATGATAGAAACGCTCTGCTCGCACTCACGGCGATAGCTGGGCTTGCGGGATTACCCCAACTTCATTTGCCGTTGTTTACCCTACACAACGCCCCATGCGGATTATCGCTAGTGGGCAAAAAAGGCAACGATCTTGCACTTCTCGCGTTAGCAAAAAAAGCTAACCACTCGCTAAACGTGTAAAGCGCACCTGTTTTTTTAAGTTGCACTTAAAAAAAGCATTAGCGCCCTATCGCATTCAAGTTGAAATTAGAAAGCGGAAGTAAGACCTAAGCGCCCGTCATTTTGCCTGATTTGGGCTTAACCTGACTGCGCGGTTGCCAAGTTTTTGAAGGAATTAAAAATGAGTGAAAAACCAAATATAGCGTTTACTGCCCCTCACTTTGCGGCATCGCAAGTGGGTTTAAACATATTAGAAAAAGGCGGCACCGCTATTGAAGCTATGGTAGCTGCTGCAGCATCTATCGCGGTTGAATACCCGCACATGAATGGCATGGGGGGTGATGGATTTTGGCTAATCAGTGAACCTGGCAAAAAGCCGATTGGCATTGATGCATCTGGCGTAGCAGCAAAGGGCGCGACACCTTCTTTCTACGAGGGTAGCGATGCCATACCGAGTCGAGGCGGAAAGTCTGCATTAACCATGGCAGGTGCTGTTGCTGGTTGGCAAGCCGCGCTTGAAATAAGTCACAAATGGCAAAGCGGTTTACCGTTAAGCACATTGTTCGATACGGCGATTAGTCAAGCTAACTGGGGGATTGAAGTTACCCAGAGCTTGGTGGATGCCAGCAACAAAACCTTTGACGAGCTAAGTGCGGATGAAAATTTCGCTCAGTTTTTGATTAAGGGGAAAGCCCTTAAAAAAGGTAAAATTTTAAAGCTAACAAAGCTCTCTGAAACTTTGAAGCATTTAGCAGAAAAAGGGTTAGATGATTTTTACCACGGTGAGTTAGCTTCGCAGCTGGCAGAAGACTTAGAAGCCGCCGGCTCCCCTATTCGCCTTGAAGATTTTAACAATTACAAAGCGACAATTGTTGAGCCATTGTCAGTGTCCACCAGCAAAGGCAAGCTTTATAACTTGCCGGCGCCCACACAAGGTGTGGCGTCGCTCATTATTTTAGCCTTGTACGACAAAGTCCAGCATTTAGGCAGCACCGATGCTGACATGGTGCATTTAATTATTGAATGCACGAAACAAGCCTTCATTGCACGTAACGCGAACGTAACCGACCCATCTCGTACGCCTGTTAGTCTTCAAAGCCTGTTAGGTGATGATGTGCTTGATGAAATGGTGAAGAACATTTCTTTAGATAAAGCACTTCCTTGGCCCCATGAAGCCAAGCACGGCGATACTATTTGGATGGGTTGCTGCGACTCTGAAGGTCGAATGGTGAGCTATATACAGTCGCTATATTGGGAGTTCGGCTCGGGCGTAGTGAGCCCGCAAACAGGCATTGTGTGGAACAACCGTGGCACTTCGTTTTCACTCGATCCAAACAGTAACCAATATTTGGCGCCAGGCTTAAAACCATTTCACACACTTAACCCCGCTTTCGCTGAGCTTGTTGACGGTCGACGCATGAGCTACGGCACCATGGGTGGTGAAGGTCAGCCTCAAACCCAAGCGGCGCTGTTTGCTCGTCATGTGTACCACGGTCAACCTATCGCCAAGGCTATTTCCCTAGGCCGTTGGTTACTTGGTAGAACCTGGGGCGATCAAAGTCACAACTTAAAAGCAGAGCGTGACTTAGTTGAGTATGTGGGGGAAAGCTTACTGGCACGGGGCCACGATATGGTGACGGTAGATCCTTGCAACGAACTCATGGGTCATGCTGGTGCAATCATTCGCGACACAGAAGGTACGGTTAGCGGCGCAAGCGACCCAAGAAGTGACGGCAAAGCCTACTTTGGACATCGCTAGTTTATTCGCAGTGGCTAAGACGCAGCACTGACAAATAGTTGAACCAACAAACGTTAAAGAGAAAGAAATCACATGCAGTTTTTAATGGATAACCTAACGGTTATATTATCGCTTGCGGGAACAGGCGTTTTCGCAGGCATATTAGCAGGTATGCTTGGCGTAGGTGGCGGTATTGTCATCGTGCCGGTACTGTTTTTCTTGTTCCAAGCCCTTGGTGTGTCCCCTGAGAGCGCAATGGTAATAGCCACGGCAACGTCTCTGGCAACCATCGTCCCTACTTCAGTAAGCTCTATTCGTGCTCATCACAGTAAGGGCAATGTAGACTTTGCGCTGCTAAAAGCGTGGGCAGTGTTCATTTTAATTGGCGTGCTTGCCGGAAGCTATGCGGTGACGGCGGTTAACCCGACGTTCCTTACCTTACTGTTTGGCATTATTGCAACCTTGTCTGCCATTAATATGCTTATTGGCAAGAAAGACGCGCTATTTAAAGGGCTACCGGGCCGCGCGGGTCAGTCGATTATGGCAACCTGCATTGGCCTATTTAGTTCTATGGTAGGCATTGGTGGCGGTACGTTAACCGTGCCGACTCTCACATTTTGTAACTACCCAGCACACAAAGCGGTGGGTACCGCTGCTGCAGTCGGTTTAATTATTTCGCTTCCAGCGGCACTCACGCTGCTATTTGTTGGTACCACTCCTGTTGATGCGCCCTTCGCTACGTACGGCTATGTAAACTTGCTGGGGTTTGTCTGCATTGTTCCGCTCACCGTGTTATTTGCGCCTGTCGGAGCAAGCATAGCCAACAAGCTAGACGCTGGCTTACTTAAGAAAATCTTCGCCGTTGTTCTCATCATCACTGGCTTGCGCATGCTAGCGCAAGTGCTTATCTAGGAGTGCCCACATGTCTAAAGAAGCTTCTAACAGAACGTTTGCTCCACTATCCCCGCCGCCTCGCTTGCTAATGGGCCCGGGCCCAATTAACTGCTACCCCCGTGTGTTAAGCGCCATGTCTACCCAGTTAGTAGGTCAATATGACCCTGTAATGACTGGCTACATGAACGAGGTGATGCAACTTTACCGCGATGTTTTCAATACGAAAAACCAGCAAACTTTTTTGGTTGACGGTACGTCGCGCGCTGGAATTGAAGCTGTATTGGTTTCGGCAATAGAGCCAGGCGATAAAGTCCTCGTGCCTATCTTCGGGCGTTTTGGGCATTTGCTTGCTGAAATTGCAGAGCGCGCCGACGCTGAAGTTCACACCATTGAAGTGCCGTGGGGCGAAGTGTTTTCACCTGAACAAATTGAAAAGGCGATAAAAGACGTAAAACCAAAACTGCTTGCCATTGTTCAAGGGGATACGTCCACCACCATGCTGCAACCGCTTGCAGAAATTGGCGCGATTTGTGAAGCAAACGATGTGTTGTTTTACTGCGATGCAACAGCGTCAATAGGTGGGAACCCGCTAGACGTTGATGCTTGGAAATTAGATGCGGTGTCAGTTGGCCTGCAAAAGTGCTTAGGAGGCCCATCAGGCAGTGCTCCTATTACACTAAGCGACAAGTTTGTTAAAACCGTGCGTACCCGTCACCACGTTGAAGCCGGCATTCGCGATGCTCACCATGAAGCTGCGCGTGGCCCTAAAATTCGTTCTAACTACTTCGACTTGCCCATGATCATGGATTATTGGGGCGAGGAGCGACTAAATCACCACACCGAAGCGGCCAGTATGCTCTATTGCGCCCGTGAATGCGCGCGCCTGCATTTAGAAGAAGGCCAGGAGAGCGTGATTGCTCGTCACAAAGTAGCGGGCGACGCGATGCTAGCCGGTATTCAGGCCATGGGACTTGAGCCCTTCGGCGACCTGAAACACAAAATGTACAACGTTGTAGGTGTTCATATTCCCGAGGGTGTTCATGGCGAAGAGGTACGCGAAACCTTACTTCTGCGTTTTAACATTGAAATAGGCACTAGTTTTGGTCCGCTAAAAGGAAAAATTTGGCGCATTGGCACTATGGGCTATAACGCCAGAGAAGATGCCGTGTTACATACCCTCCAGTCCCTTGAAACTGTTCTTCGTATGCAAGGGTTTGCGCTACCTGCTGGTAAAGGTGTAGATGCTGCGCTTAGCGTTTATGCTAAGGCTAAAGCGGCGGGAGTCACCAATGGGTGAATTCGCAGAATTTGCTGAATTGGCTACGCAAGTCATGGCAAGGTGCGAAACATTAGGCACCTTAAGCCAGGATCCAGCCTGTTTAGACAGGCGCTATTTGACCGAACAACACAAGCTTGCAAATCAACTCACCTCAGGGTGGATGATTGAAGCCGGAATGACCACCTGGCAAGACGCTGTTGGCAATATATGGGGGCGCTATACATCAAGCGTGCCCAACGCACCGCGATTAATTCTAGGTAGCCACCTCGACACTGTGCCCAACGGCGGAAAGTACGACGGAATGCTAGGCGTGGTCGCCGCTATTTCGCTGGTCGCTATGTTTGATGGCACGCAAACCAAGTTCCCTTTTCATATAGATATTGTGGGTTTTTGTGATGAAGAAGGCACGCGATTTGGCACCACCCTTTTAGGAAGCCGCGCGCTCACCGGTAAATGGCAAGAGCAATGGCGTCATTTAAAAGATGAAAATGGCGTGAACTTAGAGCAAGCCATGGCGAACTTCGGCCTTAATTTCGACGCAGTAAACAGTGCCGCTATTTCCCGTACCGACATTTTGGGCTACATAGAGCTTCACATTGAACAAGGCCCTGTTTTAGAGCAAGAAAATCTGCCAGTTGGCGTTGTCAGTGCTATTGCAGGTGCAAAACGTTTTATTTTTTCAGTAGAAGGCATGGCGGGTCACGCTGGCACTGTGCCGATGTCTATGCGACGAGATGCGCTGTGCGCAAGTGCAGAGATGCTATTGGCTGTAGAGAGCATAAGCTTGCAGCGTCCGGGCGTTGTAGCCACGGTAGGTAAAATTGAAAATGCGCCAAACGGCGTTAACGTCATTTCTGGTCGCACACGTTTTTCTCTCGATATCAGAAGCGAAGATGATGAATTGCGAGATTCTGTATTGGCAGAAATATTGCAAAAGTTTGATGCCATTGCGCATGCAAGACAAATAACGCTAACACGGGAGCAAACCCACAGCGCACCTGCGGTGCATTGCGATAGCCAGCTAAAAGAAGCGCTAGTTCGAGGCGTAGAAGAAAGCGGAATTAAGCCAAGAGTCCTTGCCTCGGGAGCAGGTCATGACGCTATGGCTATTGCTGATATTTGCCCTGTGGCCATGTTGTTCACACGTTGTAAGGGCGGAATAAGTCACCACCCTGCAGAATCTATTACCATTGATGACGTGGCCGCAAGTTTGTCAGTACTTTATAAAACCATTAGCAAGCTCAAGCATACGTAGTGGTCAAATCAGTAAAGTTTCAATGAAGGGTTAATAATGAAAATAACAAGGATTTATAACGATGAAGCAGGCAAAAGTCACTTTGGCGAAGTGGAGATTGCGCTAAAAGACGGCGGTCCTATCGGCATGCTTTCAGAAAAATTTGGAGCCGATAAGATCATTTTTCGCGAAACGCCTGCAGATTATGATTTTAAGTGGCATCCAGCGCCGGCGCGACAACTCCTTTTCATTATTAAAGGGCGTGCTGAATTTACGGTGTCTAACGGTGAACGCCACGTGTTTGGAGCAGGTGACGTACTATTGCTAGAAGACACGGAAGGCGAAGGCCATTGTTCCCGCGCAATGTACAATGAAGTGCGCCACTCAATTTTTGTGACGTTAGATGAAGGCGTAGTCCTATAAAACGACCGTTCGCACTGCTCTGAAAAAATGCGCTAATTTAGCGCATTTTTTTGTTTAGGCACCAAAATGGGGCTTACGAATTGCCTAATTATTTGCTCCTACCCCAAACCCACATAAAAAACACTTTAAAACAACAACTTAAAAACACATTACTAAGCAGACCAACTGGTCAATATCTTGCAACTACAGAGCAACTATTGCTAAGAAAAATTGCTCATGTCATTTGTTGTACGAACCCTGTTCATTCTGTCTTTATCCTTTGTTGGTCTTTATTCCGCCGCAAGCCCCTTTCCTACTGAAGAAGACGCAAACAGTTGGTTTAAGCAATATACACAGTCATTGACCGACTCACAGACCTATCAACTACTTAAACAGTTTCCAAAAGGCGGTGACTTGCACCATCACTTATCAGGTTCGGCGTACGGCAAATGGTGGTATGAGCTAGCAACTAATCAAGCGCTAAACGGCGGCTATCAGTACTTCACTAAGATAAATCATAGCGAGTGGGACTCGGCGCCGTCTCCGTCTTCGCCAATTAAGGAAATAACAAGGAATAACCATGTCTTCAAATCACAGCGAACTACTTTACGATTTACATGATAGTCCGGCATTTCTTCCTTCACTTACCGCGGCATTTCAGCATTTACTTGCAAGCTTTGTCGGTGTCATTACCCCGACTCTTATTGTTACATCAACACTGGGCCTTACTGAATACACGCCTTATCTTATCAGTATGGCCTTGTTTGTAAGCGGCTTAGGCACGGCAATTCAAACAAAGCGTATAGGCCCAGTAGGCAGTGGATTGGTAGCCATCCAAGGTACCAGTTTTGCGTTTATTAGCGCATTGATACTGGCAGGAAATCAGGTCAAGGCGGATGGAGGAACATCCGAAGATGTCTTGTCTTTGTTGTTTGGATTAACTATGGCGGGTGCCATGGTCGAAGTGGTGTTTAGTCTATTTGTACATAAGCTCAAACGTATCATTACACCATTAACTACAGGAATTGTAATAACTGCTATTGGGCTAAGCTTGATAAACGTAGGCATGACTGATCTTGCGGGAGGCTTTCACGCCGCTGACTTCGCCAGCACAGAAAACTTAGCCGTCGGCCTAGGCGTGTTGCTCATCATTGTTTTCTTGAACGCCTCAACAAATCATTGGCTGCGTTTAAGCGCCATCTTTATTGGTATGGCGATTGGCGCAACCTATGTCGGCATTACAAAAGGATTAGATTTCAGCGGCCTTGCTTCGCTTTCTGTCGTAGCGATCCCCACCCCTTTTGCCTTTGGCATTGCATTTGATATCACTCTCTTTTTACCTATCGCGCTCATCTATTTGTTTAGTGCAATAGAAACGGCCGGCGACTTAACCGCAAATAGCCTTTTCTGTAAGCAGCCTGTGAGCGGTCCTATTTATCTTGCAAGAGTGAAAGGCGGGATTTTGGGCGACGGCGTTAATTCGTTACTTGCTGGCATGTTCAACACCTTTCCAAATACTACATTTGGCCAGAATAACGGGGTTATCCAATTAACCGGCATCGCCAGCCGTAAGGTCGGCTTTTTTGTTGCAGCGCTATTCGTTGTTATTGGATTCTTCCCCATTGTAGGTGTTGTGCTGCAGGCTATTCCCAAGCCAGTTCTTGGCGGTGCTACTCTGGTTATGTTTGCCATGGTGGCCGTGGGTGGCTTAAAGCTATTAGCCAGCTACGCACTTGATAGGCGCAGTAGTTTGGTGACAGCGTGTGCGCTAGGTATGGCGATTGGTGTAATGATGGTACCAGAAGCCCTTTCTGAATTGCCTTCATGGCTTGAAAATATCTTACTTTCCCCAGTAACCTCGGCCGGCCTTACCGCCGTCATCCTTGATTTAACCTTACCTGGAAAAAAGCCCCTTGCTTCCCCACACGCTAGTGCACAAAAAATTGAAAGCAGCACTGGCGTTGCTCAGGACACCCCTGCTTACGAGCTTATTCACAACCCAAAGCCAGAAGGTAACCGTAGGGCGCCGAAAGCACTCAATGAAAAAGCCGTTGTAAACCATGAGGTTGTTAAGCACTCAGCTCACTCGACACACATTTTAAGTATAGACGGACAACCGGGCGTAACCTCTGCTCTTTTTAGTGCAAAAGCTCGCTAAAAATCACCTTATAAGTGCATGCATTTATGCGATTGAGTTTATTTACATAAAAATAACAATATAAGAACAACATTATATATTTTTATCCTTATAATTCAGCAACTTAAAAGAAGGTTAAAAGTTGACCAACTGGACAAGTAGTTGGCACTCATCCTGCTAACTCTCTTGCCAATAACAAAACGCATATAAAAATGCGTGAAAAGAGCCCTAAAAAGGGGCAACTAAAAATAACGAGGAAACCATGAAAAACACTACATTCAATTTATCTCCTCTAGCAAAAGCTTTTGCAATGACTACCGCGGTCGCGCTATCGTCGCAAGCTTTTGCTCAAGAAGAAACAGAGGTTAAAGAAAAAGATGTTGAAAAAATTCAGGTAACAGGATCCCTTGGGAGCCTTCCTGGCCAAGACGTTGAGTCAGTTTTTGGCTTTGGCAAATCTATTCTCGAAACGCCTCGCTCAGCGTCCACGATTTCTCAAGAGCAAATGGAGCGCTTCAACGTTTCAGACATTGATGAACTCGTCGCGTTCGCACCAGGTACATTCACACAGTCGTTCTTCGGTGTTGCAGGCTCTCTGGATGTGCGGGGCACGCCCGGGGAAACTTACTTCCGCGGTGTTAAGCGCTTAGACAACCCAGGTAACTATCCTACGCCTATTGGCGCGTCCAGCCGAATCGACATCGTTCGTGGTCCGGCATCACCTATTTACGGCCCATCAAAAATTGGTGGTTATCTGAACTTTAATCCCAAGTCTGCCCGTGCGTCATCGGGGCAGTATTTAGATGCACCAACAGGCGCGTTGTCTTACACAACGGGGTCGTGGAACAAGAGCATTTTAACCGCAGAAGTTGGCGGACCGACTAGTGTTGCCGGTAAAGAAATGGGCTATTACATATACGGTGAGCTAGAAAACTCTGACAGTTACTACGACAATACCCAGACTGATCAAACCGTACTTCAAGCATCATTTAATATCGATATTACCGATAACCTTCGTTTCGAATTTGGTGGTATGTACCACGACTACGATGGTAACCAAGTGGCCGGCTGGAACCGATTAACTCAGGAGTTAGTTGACGACGGAACCTATATTACAGGTACGGCTCAACCATTAGATACGGACGGCGACGGTCAAATCAGTCACGAAGAATATGCTGAAGTCGCCGACTTGATTTCACCGTTTATTTTCACGCCAGCTGTCCCATTAGATTCGGTTACAGGCGACTTTTTCGATCCTCTAATGGCATTACAAAACCCAGGTACTACGACCTTAAGTGGTAGCCAAACTTTGGTAGCACCTGATGACCAACTTGGTAACGAAGCCATAACGCTCTACTTCGACACCATTTACTTCACGGATAATTGGGAAATTCGCAACCAGCTTTTCTATGATGCATACGACAACATAAACGAAAATGCTTATGGCTTCTCACAATTCCATGACAGCTGGGTTATAGAAGACAAACTAATTTTTGCGACAGAATATGAGAACGACGGACTATTAGCGCAATTTCAATTTTCTCCATCTGTGCGCTATACCGACTTTGAGCACGGCGATGACTTCACTTACGAGTTCTTTAATCGTCGCGACCTAACCATGCCGTCTTCAGCGCTCGATCGCCGCCTTTTGTCTACCCGCTCGGGTAAAAACTACGACAACTATGACGTAGGTAATTACTTAGACTTAGGCATTGCTGCAATGACCGATTTAACTTGGGACTGGGGTTTAAACTTAGTACTAGGTTTACGATACGACACTATTGATATTGAAAGCACATCGCGCACGGATTTACTTCTGGGTGCTACTGGAGATGAAACACCAGTTTATGCTGAAGAAACCGTAGATGGATGGTCTTGGAACGCTAGTATTTCATATGAATTTGAATTTGGCCTTATTCCTTATATCACTGCAGCAGAGCAAGCTACCCTTGTTGCAGGCCAGGGCGCCGAGATTGGTGTTGGCCAACTCAATCAACCTAGTGGTGGTGGTGCATTCGACACGTCTGAGCTGATGGAATACGGTATTAAAGGTTCTCTCGTTGACGATACACTCTATTTTGCCCTTTCATTCTTTGAGCAAGAGCGTACCGACTTCAATACTCAGAATACGGTTACCAACAACACAACCAATAACGAAGGCACCGAATTTGAACTTCGTTGGGTAGTCAATGAGAACCTTGTTGTTTCTGCTGGCTATACAAATATAGAAGTTATTAACTTAACTGCACTTGCCAATGGAAACCAATTTGGATTCTTAGGTGCTGACGATTTAGTTGCTCTTGATGATCCTTCGTTAATTTTTGGCGGGAACGTAGTAGGTCTTAACCTTGTTGGTGAAGGAGAAACAAACTCTGACGGTCGAAAGGCCGGTATTCCTGAAAATATTTACACGCTGACAGCAACCTATGACTTCCAAAATGGTTATGCTGCCAACGTGAGTATTGTGGATGTGGATGAGGTCGCGTCTGGCTACTCAGCTGCAGTGACACTTCCAGCCTACACGTTAGTCAATGCTGGCTTGTCATATCAGGCAGAAGATTGGTCGTTGAACTTAACCGTTAAAAACTTAACTGACGAGCGTTATTTCCGCTCTAACTTCCCTGATCTATTTGGTAGTCAAATTGTACTACCTGAACTACCGCGTCACTGGAATGCTAAATTTACTTACTCATTCTAAGTTCGCATACTCTTTGAGCGTGGTCGTGCCTCATGTGTAGATTGAACGTTCGACACACGCTCTCAGGCCTGTAAGTTTTTTCGATAAGAAGCCCAGTTTGATAATGCTGGGCTCTTTTTTAGGAGTACTAAATGCATCTTTCTTTTTATCCACTGCTTAAACAAAAACGGTCTGCCTTTTTCAACGCTTTGCTTATTTTGGCTATGTTTTTGGGTTTCTGTAGCAGTAGTTATTCTGCCAATGTTAAAGCCAATGACGCTAAGCCGCCAATGAAAGTGAAGGTTGTTGTAGTGAGTATGTTCGAAATTGGCAACGACGAAGGCGACGCGCCTGGTGAATTTCAATTGTGGAAGGCTCGCCAGAAACTCACAACCCAATACCCTTTGCCTCATGGCTTTCACGATATTTACGCCAATCCTGATACAGGTGTAATCGGTATGGTTACGGGAATGGGCATTGCGCGCGCTTCAGCAGCAATAATGGCACTAGGTCTTGATCCTCGCTTTGATTTATCCCAAGCCTATTGGTTGGTCGCTGGGATCGCGGGAGTCGACCCAGCGGATAACACCATTGGAAGTGCAATTTGGACCGATTATGTAGTCGATGGCGACCTAGCACATCAAATTGACGCTAGAGAAATTCCGTCTCAGTGGAGTACGGGTTATTTCCCCCTCTTCACTCATGCGCCCTTTGAAAACGCTGACGCTGTAGACGTAAACAACAGCCCAAATGGCGAGGTGTACGCGCTGAACTTACCGTTAGCAAAGTGGGCCTATTCGTTGACAAAAGACACCAAGCTTTTAAACAACGAAGCGATGGATGCACTGAGAGCAAAGTACACCAACTCAGCTAGTGCTAAAGCACTTCCAAATGTGTCGATGGGTGCGCATTTATCTGCTTCTACCTTTTGGCATGGCGAAAAACTAAATGCGTGGGCAAACGATTGAGTAGCATACTGGACGCAGGGCAAAGGAAATTTTGTTACCTCGGGCATGGAAGACTCAGCAACACTTCAAAGCTTGAGCTACTTGGACAATGCAGGGGTAGTCAACAAAGACCGCTTACTTATTCTTAGAACAGCGAGCAATTTTACCATGCAGCCACCATCGTTGAGCGCTGCGGAGAACTTAAAGTTAGAGAGTTCTGGCGATGGATATGCAGCAATGGGAGCCGCTATAGAAGCCGCCTATAATGTCGGCTCGCAGGTTACAGACTATATTGTAACGCATTGGGAAACCGTAAAAGATACGCCCCCTTCAGCGGAATAAACACACATTAACCTCTACGCTGTCACTGATTTAGCCTTTAGTGCATGGCGCACCTGAAGGGTAACGTCATTTTGTACCACGGGCTTGGCAAGAAAATCGGCCATGCCCGCATTGCTACAATCAGTTTTATCTTCAGGTGTAGTATTTGCCGTTACAGCCACAATGCGGCCGTACTTGGGCAATAAGTTTTCTTGAACAATAATCTTAGTCGCACTTACGCCATCGAGCACTGGCATAGCGCAATCCATAAATATAATGTCGTATTTTTTAGCTCGGGCCATTTGAACGGCCACTTCGCCATTTTCGGCTTCATCTGGAAGATAATTAAACTTCTCTAGCATGGATGCGAGCACGAAACGGTTTATATCGTTGTCATCAACAACCAAAACGTTAAGAGGAATGCTAAGCAGGTCTGAAGAGAGGACAACGTCACTCTGCTTTTCTTTATTTAAAACTGCCATTTCTACAGGTATAGCAATATCGAAACAGGAGCCTTTCCCTGCGCTTGACCGCACTTCAAGCTCGCCATCCATTTTGCCAACAAGTTGATTGACGATAGACAACCCTAAACCGTTTCCATTTAACTCTTCAGAGGCACTGGCGGTATCGTTTTGAAATGGTCTAAAAATACGTGACAATATTTCATCACTCATGCCCACCCCAGTGTCTTCAATTGACGCAAGTAAGATAGGCACATCGCCTTGATGCTTTAACGTAACTTGCACCGAAATATACCCTTTCGGCGTAAATTTAACCGCGTTCGATAGTAAATTTGTAATGACTTGACTGATTCGGGCGGCATCTCCGTGAACATAAGTGTTTTCGTCAAAAGACAGCACTGCGTAAAGCCTTACGCCTTTCTCTACGCATTTTGTTTTAAATACATCCAGGATATCTTCAATTAACGAACGTGCACAAAAGTCGCTATATTTTAGTGAGAATTCGCCGTTAATGATGGAGGTGTAATCCAAAACATCGTTTATAAGAGACAATAAACGGTCTGCGCTATGAAGCGCCACATCCGCTTTGCGCATTCGTACATTTTCTTTATTTTCGAACTTAATCGCCTGCAACATGCCGGTTATGCCATTGAGCGGCGTCTTTAACTCGTGGCTTATACGAGATAACAATATGCCACGTTCTTTAGACGCAGCTTCGGCTTCTCTTCTTCTCTCTTCCAATTCGAGTCTAAGTTGCACCGACTTGTTAACGTTTTGGCAAGTTCCAAACAAACGAACACACTTTCCGTGCTTCATCTCAGCCATGCCGTGGGTTTCTATCCAAACCGAATTACCTTTGGCGGAGACAAGTTCAAGCGTTGCACTCCACGGTTCACCCGTAGCCACCGCGTGGGAGACAATGCGGTTAATCTCATCCCTATCAAACCCCTCTTTATAGAAGTTGATAGCTGTTTCTAATGTGGGTTCAAAGTCCTCTGAGACTTCGTGAATACGCCGAGTTTGTGAAGACCAGCTAAGTGCATTAGTGGTCAAATCAACTTCCCATGTGCCTATGTTCGCTACACTTTGTAACTTTTCGTACAACGTGTTTTGATTGGTCTCTGCTTTTTCGAGATGAAACTTATCCAACATCACGCTCAGGCAATCGTCTAACAGCGACAGCTTGTCGAGGTTTACCGACTGTTCCGGGCACGCATTAATAAAGACTAAGCAGACTTGGCTTCCATCTAGGGTATGAACACGGCCTCGGATGTATTTTTCGGCATTAAAATAAGTAGAAAACCATTGTTTAAATGCAGTAGAACACTTAGCGCTGTTTACCGGGAAACAGTTGTCTACAGGCACACAGGTAGAGAAAGAAGGGACCGACTTAAAGTTGGGTGCATACGCCGACGAAGCTTTAACCAATATATTAACTGTCTCTTCGTCCAGCTGTAAAAGTAAACCTTGAAACACGCCAAACGAATCGCAGCCTCGCTGTACCAAACTGGTTAGCGATGCCTTTAACTGGTGTTCCAGTTTAACATTCAAACTCGATTGTTCGTCAAAATAAACCATGGTTCGCTACCCAGGCGTAAAGACCACAAAATTCTTGCCGCCTTGCTCAATTCATGCACAGCGGCCCCCCGCATTTATAATGATAGCTTGGAATTTGAATACGAGATATTAAACAATAGGCTAGAAATTCTATTTTTATGACGGGATATTGGACGGTGGCCTCAGCCTTTGGCTTGGTTTCGCCCTAGTTCTTTTGCTTCAAACAGTGAAACGTCAGCGTCTTCTATAAGCGCCGCTACATCGTCTTCAACCACATCCGTAGCTTTCCAAACTGCAAAGCCTGCACTTATTGATACGCGGTTTTCTATCCCTTTACCATGTGGAATTCTTGCATCGGCAACAGCCTCAACAAGCTGATGTGCAACTAACTTTGTGCCCTGATGGTCGATATAGGGGAGAACGACTAAAAACTCTTCGCCGCCAAAGCGAATAACGGCATCTTTCGGCCGTTTTACCGTATCCGATATGATTTGTGCCACTTTTTGAAGGCAAATATCGCCTTCAAGATGCCCGTACGTATCGTTGAAAAGCTTAAAGTAATCGATATCGATCATTATTGCTCCAACTGTACCTTTGTCTCTCGCAACTTGCTTAATGAGTAACGGAATTTCCTTGGTTAAATACATTCGATTGTACAAGCCCGTTAGCTGATCGTGAAATGTCATCATTTCAAGGAATTCGGTGCGAAGCTTATTTTGCAGATGTGTTTTGATGCGATGCGTTAACGTGGAAGCGTTAACCGGTTTCATGACAAAGTCTGACGCCCCTACTTCCCAGCACGCATTTTCACTCTCAATATCCATTGTAGATGTAACGAAAATCACAGGGATATGATTCGTTTCAGGCGAGGCCTTCAAGGCTGTGCAAACATCTAAACCATCAATATCTGGCATGTTCATGTCAAGCAGGACTAAGTCAGGAAGGTTTGCCTCGCAGTAAGATATGGCTTCTTCTCCCGACTCGACTGTAGCACAGGTAAACACCGACTCTAGAATGGATTCAAGCAGCATACGACTCATCGGCTCATCGTCCACAATAAGTACGTTACACTCTGCGTAGGGTTTTATTTCTTTTTGATTCATCGGGTACATTTATTGTTACTACATCAAGGTGACCATTCTCGCTTGCGTTGTTTCTGCTTTTACAATATCAAAGTAATAACAACGTTTTACGCAAGTCTAACACCTTACATCCAAATTTGTATCGAAAAGTCAGCTAGTTTGCTTCTAAGTAAGTATGGTTTGAACGACAAGGTTATAAAGAAGAGACTATCGATTAGCACTCTACTCAGCGTCCAGTGAACCTTACGCAACTTGGCAATCATCGATGAACTTTGTGAAAAAATCCGCCATCGCCATGGGACGACACATAAAATAACCCTGCCCTAAGTGACACCCAAGAGCTTTGAGCGCAGCTAAGTTGATGGGCCTTATAGACTATATTAATGGGCTCTCTATCCGCCTTTAAAAACGCCATAGCAATACTGTCTGCACTGTAACCCGAACCAATTTCAGTAAGTAAGCAGGCAAACTCATCGCCACCCACGCGGGCCAGCGTAGCGCTATAAGACATAGCACCGGGTTAACAAAAGTTTCATCGCCTGAGATACGTAAAGAAATATTAGTCTTTCGTCTAGGTTTTGCCGGTTTATGAACCGTTGTTTGCTAAGCGGCTGAACTTGCTGTTTTTTGTTTAGAACATTTATTGTACACTGGTATAACGCTTCAATTACGGTGGCACATATGGACACATCTAACTCAAACGATACGCCCACTCGAGAACAATTATGGAACCGCGATGCCGCAATAAGCAGGCTGGGTGGAAATGAGGGGTTATTGAACCGTATTGTTGAAATGTTCCTCGCGCAAATAGAACAAAAACAACAAGCACTTCAAAGTGCTGCGACCGCATTAGATGTTGAAGCCGTTAGATTCAACAGTCATGCTATGAAAGGTGTGTCGGGCGATGTAGGTGCCGATGCCATTCGGGAAAAGGCATCGTCTATTGAAAACAAAGCCAAGCAAGACGATTTAAGCGAAATCGTTCAAGACATCACGGAATTAGACAATTTGATTAAGCAAACTATTGCAGTCATGAAATCGTAAAATCACATTAGCTCCTCGCATTAATCGCCAGAAGCTAACGCGACTATCTTCCACTCCTCGCCTTGCTAGGGCCTGTATATGGTCTCCCCCATTATTGCAAGAGTAAACATGCTGTTTTGACTAAAATGGTTTGCGTCCGTATATCCGGCTTCTCGTTGAAGTA